>CALMIS010000400.1 GCA_937864185.1 uncultured Chloroflexota bacterium | reverse complement strand
AAGCGCTGGTGACCTTCCCGGACCCGGAGACGGGCGAAGTGAAGCTGCTGTTCACCAAGCGGCGGGTCAAAACGGTGGAGGTTGCGCTCAACGGTGATGAGTGGGACTTCTACAACGCCTTGACCCACTACGTCGAGGACCAATCGATCAAGGCCGCCCAGGATGACTCGGCCCGGGGCCGGGCACTGGGCTTTACGATGGCCATGTTGCAGCGCCGCTTTGCCTCCAGCATCTACGCCGCTCGCCGCAGCCTGGAGCGGATGAAGGATAAGCGCGAAAAGATTCTGACCGACCCGGAGGGCTATCGTCAGCAGCAGATCTTCAGACAGGTGCCAGACGATTTTGACGATCTGACCGACGAGGAGCAGGAGCAAATTCTGGAGGAGCTAGAAGCGGTTGTCGCCTCGGTGGATCCGGCCGCGCTCCGGGAAGAGATTGTCAAGCTGGGCCGGCTGATTGACCAGGCTAAAGAGCTGGAACAAAAAGAGGTGGAGACCAAGCTGACCCGGCTCAAAGAGGTGATTACCAAGCAGGGGGTCTTCGCCGACCAAAAGATGAAGCTGCTGATTTTTACCGAGCACAAGGACACCCTGGATTATCTGGTCGGCGACGGCAAAAGCGAACGGCCGCTGGGCAAACTGCGAGAGTGGGGTCTGGCGGTGACTCAGATCCACGGCGGCATGAAGATTGGCGACCGCAACACGCCCGGGACCCGGATCTATGCCGAGCGGGAGTTCAAAGAGGAGTGCCAGGTGCTGGCCGCCACCGAAGCGGCCGGCGAGGGGATCAACCTGCAATTCTGCTGGCTGATGATCAACTACGATATTCCCTGGAACCCGGTCCGGCTGGAGCAGCGGATGGGCCGGATTCATCGCTATGGTCAGGAGAAGGATTGCCTGATCTTCAACTTTGTCTCGACCAACACCCGCGAGGGACGGGTGCTGCAAAAGCTCTTCCAGCGCATCGAGCAGATCGAGCAAGACCTTGACCCCAACCGGACCGGCAAGGTCTTCAATGTTTTGGGCGATGTCTTTCCGGCCAACCAGTTGGAGCGGATGGTGCGGGACATGTACGCTCACAATCTGAGTGAAACGGTGATCAAGGAGCGCATTGTCGAGCAGGTCGATACCGAGCGCTTCCGCCAGATCACCCACTCGGCTCTGGAAGGGCTGGCCAAACGAGAGCTCAATCTGGCCGCCATCGTCAGCAAGTCGGCCGAAGCCAAGGAGCGGCGACTGGTGCCGGAGGTGATTGAGGATTTCTTTATCCAGGCCGGACCGCTGGCCGGCCTCCCGGCCCGAGCGGTTAGAAAGGGCGAGCACGTCTACCGGCTGGGCCGGGTGCCTCGCTCGTTGTGGCCCATCGGCGAGCGACTGGAGGCGCGTTTTGGCAAGCTAGGGCGGGAGTATAAGCTGATTGCCTTTGATAAAGAAAGCCTGGCGGACGATCCCACCCTGGAGTGGGTGACGCCCGGCCATCCGCTCTTTGAAACGGTGCGGGAGGCGGTCACCGAGCGGACCCACGGTGACCTGCAACGGGGGGCGGTCTTTTACGATTTGAACCGGAATGAAGCCGCGGCGTTGACCGTCTTTTCGGCCGCGATTAAAGATGGGCGCGGCCGAACCGTGGAGAAGCGGCTTTTTGTGGTCGAAGTGGCGATAGGGGGCACGACACCCCTGCGTCCCCCCCCCATTTTTCTCGACCTGATTCCTGCCTCCGAGGCCCCGGCTCCGCCCGCCGGCTCCGGGATTGACCTGAGCCGGGAGCCTTTGGAACAGTTTCTGCTGCGAGCCGCCCTGGAGCCGCTGCTGGCTGAGGTCAGCCAACAGCGGGCCAAGGAGATTGAGACGATTACGCGCCACGTGGAGATTAGCCTAAATGCCCTGATCGACCGCAGCCAGGTTCAATTCGGCAAGCTGCTGGAGCAGAAGGTCGCCGGCTCAACCGAAAGCGGGCTGGAGGGCCGACTGAAACAGGCCGAGGAGCGGCTGGAGGAGCTGAACGCCCGGCTGGAGCAGCGCCGCTTTGAACTGCGACAAGAGGGCCAGTGCGCCGTGGCCGATATTCACCTGCACGGCCGGGCCTGGGTCTTGCCCCATCCGGAGCGCCATACCCCTGACCTGGCGCCGATGGTCCGCGACGAGGAGATCGAACGGATTGCGGTGGCGGCGGTGATCGCCTATGAACAAAAGCACGGCCGCCAGGCGGTCAGTGTGGAGCAGGAGAACCGGGGCTTTGACCTGGTTTCGCGCCGTTTTCATCCGGAAGACCCGCAGACAGCGGTCGAGATCCGCTTTATCGAGGTCAAAGGCCGGGCCGGGGTGGGTGAGGTGGCCCTGACCCCCAACGAGTACCAGAAGGCCCGGGTCCTGGAAAAAGAGTATTGGCTGTACGTGGTCTTCAACTGCGCGACCACGCCGGAGATCTATGTCATTCAAGATCCGGCTCGCCTGGGTTGGGAGCCGCTGGGCCAGGTGGCTCATTTCCGGATCAAGCCGGAGGTGATTAAGGCCGAGGCCGAACGGCAGCGCCAGGCCGGCCCCAGTCCGATCGAGCGGGCTTTTCAGGAAGTCTGGCAAGATATCTTTCGGGATTTGGGTCAGTACAACATTTTGGTCGAGGGCTTGAGCGACAAGGTCTATCTGGAGCTGGCCGCTCAACGCTACCGCGAAGCCCACGGCCTGGATTTGCTGGAGGATGGCCAGGTCCGGATTGTGGCCGGGCGCGGCACCAAACGCTTTGCCCCTTACTTTGGCCTGCTGCAATCGCTGGAAAGCCAGGGCATCAAGTTTGTGGTCATGCTGGATGGCGATGAGCCGGGCGAGGTCGCTGCCGAAGCGATGCGCAAGTTTGGCGCTCAAAAGAACCGGCACTACTTCCACCTGGAGCGCCCGGACTACAAAGACAAAGGCGGCAAGAGTTGGGATGTCGAGATTGAGGATATGCTGGCCTGGCCGCTGCTGGAAGCATTTATTTGCCAATACCCCGAAGCGATTGAAGAACGGTTTCAACGCGGCCAAACTCACAAAGTGGTCATTCAAGGCAAGCCGGTGGAGCGAGATGGCCAGACGTTTGACTTCAAAATGATGCTGACCGATCGCGTTCGTCGGCAGGCCACCGTAGATGATCTAAAGATGCTGATGGAGATACTTAAAAAGGCCCGCAAGTGCATGGGGCTGAAGGATTAACTTGGATCAGGTAACCACTTATGCCAATTCCCGTTGAATATCAAAATCGAAGGGTCTATCATTTTACTCATATTGACAATCTCGAAAGTATCCTACGTCATGACCTTCTTTCCCCAAACAAAGCGCGTGAGCTAGGTATTGGTCACACTAATATCGCTTATGATGAAATTCAGCAACGCAGGTCGAATATGATTGTACCTTGCGGGCCAGGTGGAGTAGTTCACGACTATGTCCCTCTCTATTTTTGTAAACGTTCGCCGATGTTGTTAGCGGTCGTTCAAAACAAAATAGCTGATGAACAATTAATTATTTATCTCGAATTCTCAATTTCTATATTGGAGGAGTATGATTGTGTCATTACCGATTCGTCAGCCAACGCTAATCATCCCCCAAATTTTTTTACCAATCCGCAAAACCTTGATGCTATTGACTGGAATGCAGTTGAAACGTGGCGTTGGGGGAGTCAGTATGATCGGTTAGGTGAATTGCCTGTTAAGCAAAAAAAGATGGCAGAATTATTGGTACACGAGCAAATTAACTCAACCTCAGTTCGGCAAATTGTTGTTTGGAACGAGGATTGCCGCGATATAGTAGAGGAAATACACAGGGATGTGGGAGTTACTGTACCCAAAATAGCGTACGGAGGCAGAGATTACTATTATATTGATCAAGGCACAACGCGTCCTCCGGTAACCGGTCCATATTTTATCAAAAAAGCATGTCAAGAAACGATTGACCACATTATAGAGCGTCTTGGGAGTGCAACAGCCCCTCAATTCGATAACCTGCACCAACTACTCAATGCCTTGCAGGATGACCTGGAAAGCGTTCCTGAAACGGCAGAGTTGGTTGGATTAGAAACCGAAAATCGGATGCATTATGAAGATGTGGGGCAGCATACGCTAACAATGGTGGAACAATTGAAAAATCTGTCTGAATATGAAGAGATGAATTCCACTGATGAGTTATTGGTTGAAATTGCTGCATTTCTTCATGATATTGGCAAAGGTCCAAAAGCGAGATGGGTGAACAACCAAGGTCGCCAGAAAGTCGATCCAGATCATCCGATAAAAGCACTCCCAATGATTGAACGAATATTGACGGAAGATGTGCGGACAATGTGTGAAAGATCGGCACGGATGATTACCAAGCTGGTCTGTTATCATGATCTGATCGGTGGCATCCTTTATAAAGGTCGCCGACCTGAAGAGTTGATCACGGTAATAAAATATGAGGATGTGGAAGAGCTTGACGAGAGATTAGTAAATATGCTGGTTGCCGTGAGCAAAGCTGATATCCTTGCTATCGACCCTTCCTGGAATGATGAAGACAAAGTTAAACAACTGATAGACGATATTTTTGAAAGATTTTATGTATTTACTCAGCAGAAAAAATAACTAAGCCATAGTTGCGTAAAGTGATAAAGACATTACAGTTAAACTATGTCGAGACGAGATGAACTGCTAGAACTGTGCCGACAAGAGCCAGAAAAAGTTGTCGATTTGATTCTTGCCCTGGAGGCAAGGGTCGCCAGCCTGGAAGGGCGTCTCAACAAGAATAGCCAGAACAGCGACAAACCCCCTTCGAGTGATGGATTGAGCAAATCCCGGCGCCAACGGCCGAAATCGAAGCGGCAGTCAGGTGGCCAACAGGGCCGAGCTGGGACAACGCTCAAGTTCAGCGACAGACCGGACACAATCATCCAGCACGGCTCGGCTTGTTGCCAGGCCTGCGGCGCCAGTCTGAGTGAGGTTGAAGGGGTCATCTTGGCTCACCGTCAGGAAATCGAAATACCGGAAAAGCCGGTCGAGGTCATTGAACATCAGCGGCTCCAGCAGCAGTGTCCGGGGTATGGTCAGCTGAACCAAGGTCAGTGGCCGGTCTATCTGACTGGGAAGGGGCAATACGAGCGGCGCTTCAAAGCATTTTGCCTGTATCTGCTGAGCTACCAGTTGTTACCTTATGAACGGACCGCTGAATTGCTGGCGCTGCTGTTTGGGTACCAACCTGGGGGCGGGACGCTGCAAAATATCCTGTCCCATGCTCATGCCCGCCTGGAAGCCATCGAAGCGGTCATCAAAGGGGCGATCCGCGCTTCGCCGGTCGGCCATAGTGATGAAACCGGGCTTCGGGTTGCGGGTCAAACAAAGTGGCTGCATGTAGTTAGCACCTTGACCTACACCTACTATTACTGGAGCCAATACCGGGGGCAAAAGGGGCATCTCGCAGACGGTTTATTGCCCAGCTATGCTGGCATTTTGATGCACGATGCTTACCGGTCCTATTTTGGGCACGCCTATGAGCACCCCCTGTGCAATGCCCATTTGCTGCGTGAATTGCAGGCCATCTATGAAACCGACCCCAGCCAACGCTGGGCCTGGCAACTGAGGCGCTTACTCCGGACGGCCTGGAGCCTGGTCAAGACCGCTCAAGAGGCGGGCCAGACCCAGTTGCCAGCTGACCAGCGGGACCGGATCCTAACCCTGTTCGATCAACTGCTTGACCGGGCCGAGCAACACCTTCCCCGTAACCCACGCCAACCCGGCCAACGAGGACGGGTCGCTCAATCGGCTCCCCGGAATTTGCTTGACCGGCTTCTTGAACATAAAGCCGCTTACCTGCGGTTTGTGACCGATTTTCGGGTCCCTTTTGACAACAATCTGGCCGAGCGCGACCTGCGGATGAGCAAACTCCAACAAAAAATCTCCGGTTGTTTTCGGACAGATGAGGGCGCCAACGCCTTTTGTCGCATTCGCGGCTACATCTCTACTTTACGCAAGCAGGGTCATGACCTCCTATCTGCTCTGTTCTCTCTCTGGACTGACACTCCCTTTATGCCTATCCCTGCTGAGTAATTACGATTTTATGCTTAATTCAAGAGTGAGAGGCTTTACACGTGTTGAGTTTCACTGATGGTGATATGTTTGAAACCCCGGCGGATATTCGAGTTAACACCGTAAATTGCGTTGGTGTGATGGGGGCCGGGGTAGCACTTGCCTTCAAAACAAAATATCCCGAAATGTTTCGTGATTATAAAAAAGCATGCGAAGCCAATGAGGTGAAACCAGGAAAACTCCATATTTGGAAAAATTTAACCGGCGATTGGATCATTAATTTCCCAACGAAACGTCACTGGCGTGAAAAATCACGCTATGAAGATATAGAAGCCGGATTGGTGGCGCTGCGAGCTTACTTGGCCGAACAGGGGTCAGTAACGGTTACTTTGCCGGCTCTGGGCAGCGGTCACGGCAAATTGGATTGGAATCGTGTATCGCAAATGATAAGGGATTATCTGGCCGATCTGGACGCCAAGATCATCGTTTTCAACCCGCAGCATTCCCGCGAGCTTGGCCAAAAAGTTAAGCGAGAACAGGAACAAAATCTTTTAGCAGACGGTGTTACTATTTGGAACGCCGACAATAACCTGTTTCCGGAACATTTAAAAGATACGAACTACAAAAAACTTTATCTTAAGGGTAATACAGCGCTACTAAAACGACCCCTCATTTCAATTATGCCCTCGATAAAGCCGACCGACGTGGAAGTTGAGCAAACGCTTATCTGGGTTAAGGCAGTAGCACGTCCGGGAATAACCATTATCAGTGGATATGACCAACATATTGGCCGGCCCATTTTAGAAGCTGCATTAAGTAGTGGGGCCGATGTAGCCATATGCTTTCCCGAAGGCATTATCCGGTTCAAATTACGACAAGATTTAGAACCAGTCTGGAGCGATGACCGGGCGGTGATCCTATCTACTGCTAAACCAGAATTTCGCTGGAATCCCAAACTCGCAAGTGAAAGCCGCGAATTACGGTTTTCTCTGGGTAATGTGGTCGTAATCACCGATGCTTCTCCTTTCTGGCTAGGCGAGTATTTACGATTACAGCGGCAATCAGTTATGCCTGATATATTCTATCTGACAAGCATTGCGATCAACCCCAGAACCCAACCTATTTTGGATAAAGCAGCGGCGCAACCTTTGACTAACAACTCTCTAACTGGCAACCCGGATGTTAAACCGATATTAGCCCTTTTAAATATCCCGCCTGACAACCAACAAGTTCCTCTCACAAACACAGAGGAAAACTACCAACAACTGGAAACCAGCCCGTCGCCTGCACCGCAAACCGCCGAGTCAAGTAGCCTAAGCCATTACCAACTTACAGAAACAGACAAAATGACCTACCCCAAACGCCTCATCGAGGTCGATCTACCGATCAAAAAAATCTCGGCCCACGCCCGGCGCGAGAAATCGATCCGGCACGGCCACATCTCCACCCTGCACATCTGGTGGGCCCGCCGACCGCTGGCGGCCTGTCGAACCGCCATCTGCGCCGCCCTCTGGCCCGACCCGGCCGACGACCTCTGTCCCCGATCCTTCCGCGAGGCGGCGGCCACAGCCTTAGCCACCTTTGCCGAGCAGGTCCGCCGCGACGCTGACCTGGCCGGCCTGGTAGCCGATCACTGGCAGCGCTGGCACCGCACCAATGCCGCGACCTTTCAAAACCTACACCACCCGGCCGAATACGCCGATATGCGCGAGGCCCTCCTCGACTTCGTTGCCGACTTTGCCAACTGGGACGCCAGCACCGTGCCCGCTTTTCTGGAGACGGCCCGCGCCCTGACCCAGGCCGCGCACGAGGCCCTGGGCGGCCTGCCCGGCACCCGGCCCCTGGTGGTCGATCCCTTTGCCGGCGGCGGGGCCATCCCCCTGGAGGCGTTGCGGGTGGGGGCCGACGCCTTTGCCAGCGACCTGAACCCGGTGGCCGTGCTGCTGAATAAAGTAGTGCTGGAATACATTCCCAAATACGGCAAGGCGGAATTCAGAATGACCAATGATGAAGGCCAGGAAATCGTTCTGAATGGGCTGGCCGAGGCGGTGCGGTATTGGGGGAACTGGATTAAAGCCCAGGCCGAAAAAGAGCTCGCCGAGTTTTACCCGCCCGATCCGGACGGGGCCACGCCGATAGCCTACCTCTGGGCGCGGACGATTATCTCCGAAGCGCCGGACGATGGCAGCGGCATTCCGGTGGAAGTGCCGTTGATCCGCTCCCTGTGGCTGGCTAAAAAGACCGGCCGTAATGTGGCCTTACGCTGGGTGCGGGATGGCAAAGGCCGGGTGCGGACCGAAACGGTGACGGTAAACTATGAACGCAGAATGATGAATGATGAAACGAGCAAAAATTCATCATTCACCGTTCATCATTCTGCAATGGTTGTGCGCCGGCCGCTGCTGGAGATTTTTGTGCCGAAAAAAGCCAGTGAGGTGGAAGACGGCACCGTGGCCCGAGGCAGCGCTACCTGTCCAGTAACCGGTTACACCACCCCGGTCGAGAGCGTGCGCCGTCAGTTGAAGACCCGGCGCGGCGGGGCCGCCGATGCCCGCCTGTTGGCCGTGGTAACCACCCGGCCTGATGAACCAGGGCGTTTTTATCGCCTACCTACTGAACGTGATTTGACTGCTGCCCAAAAAGCAGCGACGGAATTGGAACGGAAAAAAAATGATGAACGCAGAATGATGAAGGATGACTCAA
Source organism: uncultured Chloroflexota bacterium (assembly GCA_937864185.1). GTDB lineage: Bacteria > Chloroflexota > Anaerolineae > 4572-78 > J111 > JAGRBY01. Next base: position 9,723 of record CALMIS010000400.1, on the reverse strand, counting down.
AAACAGATTCATCCTTCATCGTTCATCCTTCATCGTTATCCCTCGTGCCGGATGAGCCGCTGGACGTGCGCGGTATCCGCCACACCTGGGCGATGATTTACGGCCTGGACACCTGGGGCGACCTGTTCACTCCTCGCCAGGCGTTGGCCCTGTCCACCCTGGCCCGACTGGTGGCGGGGCTAAACGCGAACCACGGAACGATAAATGAAAGATATGGCACAGCGGTGCAAACTTGTTTAGCACTTGCGGTTAGCCGTCAGACTGATTATACCAGCTCAATTTGTAGTTGGCACTTAACTGGCGAAAAGGTTAATCACACATTTGGACGACAAGCGTTGCCAATGGTCTGGGATTTTACAGAAGTATTCCCGTTTTCGGGCAGCAGTGGTGATTTCACAGGCGCAGTTGAGTGGATTGGGCGAGTCTGCGAGTCAAATACCGAGACCGGAAAAAAGTCAGGTCACGCGCAAATTGCCTCAGCCACCGCACACCCGATGCCCGATGATGCGGTTCACGCGGTGATCACAGACCCACCCTATTATGACGCTGTGCCTTACGCCTATCTATCGGATTTTTTCTACGTTTGGCTACGACGGATGTTGGACCATGTTCACCCGGATCTGTTTAGCGCGGCGGCTGTGCCCAAGGATGAAGAAATTGTAGTAGACCGCCCTCACGAACTGAGCAATTCTACCAAAGACATCACCTTCTACGAGCGCGAACTGACCCGAGCCTTTGCTGAAAGCCGTCGCATTCTGCATCCAGCCGGTATCGGCACGATTGTTTTTGCCAGCAAAACCACCGCCAGTTGGGAAGCTATTTTGCAGGCTGTCGTTGAGGCTGGCTGGATTATCACCGGATCCTGGCCTATTGATACAGAAATGTCCACCCGTATTGCCGCGCAGGGACAAGCCCGGCTGGCCTCCTCTGTCCACCTGGTCTGTCGTCCCCGTGAAAACCCGGATGGCTCGCTCAATATCACTTCCATCGGCGATTGGCGCGACGTATTGCGCGAACTGCCGGACCGTATCCACGCCTGGCTGCCCCGGCTGGCCCGCGAAGGCGTGGTGGGGGCGGATGCCATCTTTGCCTGCCTCGGCCCGGCTCTGGAAATCTACTCTCGCTACAGCCGGGTCGAAAAAGCCAGCGGGGAGCCGGTCACCCTCGGCGAGTATTTGGAATATGTCTGGGCCGCCGTCTCCAAAGAGGCGCTCGGGATGGTTTTTGAAGGGGCGGACGCCAGCGGCTTTGAAGAAGACGCCCGGTTGACGGCGATGTGGCTGTGGACGCTAAATACGAATGATGAAGGCGGAATGATGAAGGATGAATCAAAAACAGTCGCCAGCAGCGGCTACACGCTGGAATACGACGCCGCCCGCAAAATCGCGCAGGGGTTGGGGGCGCACCTGGAAAATCTGGGCCACCTGGTCCGGATCAAAGGCTCAGACGCCCGGCTGCTGCCGGTCAGCGAGCGGACCCACCATCTGTTTGGCCAAGCCGGTGTCGAGGCCGCCGGCGGCGGGGCGCGCAAACGCTCGGCCCAGCTCAGCTTCTCCGATCTGGGCGGCGATGGTCCGGCGGAAGCTGCGACTCAAGAATGGGGTGAGCTCGCGGCGACCAGCCTGGGTCAAACCACCCTTGATCGCGTCCACCAGAGTATGCTGCTCTTTGCCGCCGGTCGGAGCGAGGCCCTGCGCCGCTTCCTGGTCGAGGAGGGCGTGGGCCAGGATACTCGTTATTGGTCGCTGGCCAATGCGCTCTCGGCCCTCTATCCGCCCGCGACGGAGGAGAAGCGCTGGGTCGATGGGGTGTTGGCGCGGAAGAAGGGGCTAGGGTTTTAGAAAGGCAGAATGATGGATGACAAACTCATCGCGCAATTGAGTAGCCGGATCGGGGCCTACGACCGGCAGCAAATCTTGATCTGGCAGCAGATGTCGCCGATAGAGCGGCTGGCGGTAGCCGATCAAGCCTACCATTTCGCCCTGGAGGCGGTCCGCCTCACGGAGCGCCAGCGCTGGCCCGATTTGCTTGAAGATGACTTTAAGTGGCGGGTTATCCGTCGAATGCAGGGTAATCAACGCCTGGGAAGAGAATGACGATGCCGGGACAAGTGACACCGCAAGAATTGAGTGGTTTTTTTGCGACAGTGGTTCAACATCTGGATCGTTTGCAAATCCCTTATATGGTAGCCGGCGGTTTCGCTGCCATTTTCTATGGCGAACCACGGCTTACCGTAGACATTGATATTGTCGTTGACATTAACAGTACCCACATCAAGCCATTGACTGCGGCTTTTCCCTTTCCTGATTATTACCTGAGCGTAGAAGGAATGGGCGATGCTATCCGCCGCCGCTTTCCGTTTAACATTATCCAGACCGCAACCGCAGCCAAAGTAGATCTTATCCCTCTGCCCGATGATATTTTCAGCCGGATGGCCTTTTCCCGGCGGCAAAAAGTAGTTTTCAACCAGGCCGGTGATGAGGCTTATTTCATTTCCGCCGAAGACATGGTGCTGGCCAAGCTGTACGCCTTTGACCAAACAGGCTCTGATAAACACTTGCGTGATGTGAAGGGTGTGCTGGTAATCCAATGGGGGCGTCTTAACCTAAACCTCATTCGTCGCGCCGCCGATCAAAGAAATCTACTGTCCCAGTTTGAACAGATTTATGAAGCAGCCCGCCGCGAAGTGGAGGATTAGTCAATGAACCATCTTATTGCTCCTTTGGCTTCATATTCATCATTCATCATTCATCATTCATCATTCAAACAGGAGTAATCCCCCATGGCCTTAAGACCCTGGTATCACGTCGTTTATCCACGAGCAGATTTGCGCGAAGGCAAACCGCTTGACGCCGCCGAGTTCGCGGTTCATCTGGACCAGGTGCATGCCGGTCGCGCTCCCGACGTTTATCAAAGCCCCCGGCTCTTCTTTGAGCGAACCTACATGACCCAAAACCTGACCACCCTGGCCACGCAGGTCATTCGTCGCTTGTCCGGCCTGACTACTGAAACCTCAGCGATTTTCAATCTGGCCACTCAGTTTGGCGGCGGCAAAACCCACAGCCTGACCTTGCTCTACCATCTGGCCCAACACGGCGCGGAGGCCGATGGCTGGCAGGGGGTAGCCAAGCTGCTGGACCAGGCCGGCATCAAGTCCGTGCCTAAAGCCAAAACGGCCGTTTTTGTCGGCCAGAAGTTCGACCCCCGGGGCGGTGATGACGGCACGCCGCTGCGGCGCACCCCTTGGGGCGAAATCGCCTGGCAAGTGGGCGGCGAAGCCGGCTTTGGGCTGATGGCCTCGTTTGACCAGGCGGGCAATGCGCCCGGTGGCGATACCATCGGCAAACTCTTCCGGTTGGTTGACCAGCCCATTCTGATTCTGATGGACGAGCTGATGAACTACATCAGCCGCTACCGGCGAGCCGGGCTGGGCAGCCAGCTCTACAACTTCATTCAGAACCTCTCAGAGGAAGCGCGCAGCCACGCTAATGTGGTGCTGGCCATCTCCATCCCGGCCTCGGAACTCGAGATGAGCGCCGATGACCAGGCCGATTTCGAACGCACCAAAAAGCTGCTCGACCGGTTAGGCAAGGCCATCATCATGTCAGCCGAGTCAGAGACCTCTGAAATCATCCGCCGCCGCCTCTTCGAGTGGGATCCGCAGGCCATTGGCCAGGGCGGCAAGGTCATCCTCAATCGCGATGCCCTGGCCGCTTGCGCCGAGTATGCCGACTGGGTCGTGGCTCACCGCCAGCAGGTCCCCGGCTGGTTTCCGGTCGACCACGCTCGTGAGATGTTCGCCGCGACCTATCCTTTCCATCCCTTGCTGATTTCTGTCTTCGAACGCAAGTGGCAGTCGCTGCCCCGGTTTCAGCGCACGCGCGGGGTGTTGCGCCTCCTGGCCCTGTGGGTTTCGCACGCCTACCAGGCCAGCACCCGGGGCGCGTTTCGAGACCCGATCATCGGCCTGGGCACGGCCCCGCTGGAAGACCCGATGTTTCGCGCCGCCGTCGTCGAGCAGCTCGGCGAGGCGCGGCTGGAGGTGCCGGTGACCACGGATATTTGCGGCAAGAAAGAGGCCCACGCCATCCGCCTGGATGCCGAGGCCGGCGATACGATCAAAAGGGCCAGGCTGCACCGCAAAGTGGCGACCACCATCTTCTTCGAGTCGAATGGGGGCCAGTATCGCCAGGGAGCCACGGTGCCGGAAATTCGCCTCAACGTGGCCGAGCCGGACCTGGACATCGGCAATGTCGAAACCGTGCTGGAAGAGTTAAACCGGACCCTCTATTATCTCCACGCGGAGCGCAATCACTACCGTTTCAGCCTGAACCCGGCCTTGAACAAACTGCTCGCCGACCGGTTGGCGACGATAAAAGCGGCCGATATCAATGAGCGTATCAACACTGTAATCGGCCAAGTTATTCCCGCGGGCGTGGTGGAGCGCGTTCTATTTGCCGAGAAGAGCAGCGATGTGCCGGATCGGCCCCGGCTCACCCTGGTCGTGCTGTCGCCTGACTATCCGCGCCAGGAAGCGGAGACGCTCAAGCTGGTCGAAAAAATCACCCGGGAGCACGGGACTTCGGCCCGGACTTACAAGAGCGCCCTGATCTGGGCCATCGCCGCAAGCGGCGCCTCCCTTAAAGACGAGGCCCGCAAGCTGCTGGCCTGGGAAGATATTCAAGATGAGGTAGAAACTAAAAATCACAAACTCGATGACACCCAGTTGCAGCAGTTGGCCAAGAATCTCGGCCAAGCCAAACGCGACCTCAAAGAAGCGGTGTGGCGGACCTACAAGCACGTCGCCCTGCTGGACCGAAACAACGAAATCCGGGTGCTCGATCTGGGCTTGATTCATTCCAGCGCCGCCGATACCTTGATGAACCTCATCATCAACCGGCTACGGCAAGACGGCGAGATTGAAGACTCGATCAGTCCCAACTTCCTGGTCCGCAACTGGCCGCCGGCCTTCAAAGAATGGAGCACCCGCTCGGTGCGGGATGCCTTCTTCGCCTCGCCCCAATTTCCCAGATTGCTCAACGCCGAGGCCCTCAAGGACACCATTGCCAAAGGCGTCACCAATGGCATCCTGGCTTACGTTGGCCAGGTCGGCGAGGCGTACAATCCCTTCTCCTTTGAAACCGACCTGCACGCTTACGAGGTCGAACTCTCGGACGATATGTTTATCATCCCTCGCGAGGTCGCCCAAGCCTACCAGGAGGCCCAGCGGACTGCCAGGACCGCCAAACCAGAGCCGGAGACCCCGACTCCCCCAACGCCCGGCCCCGGCAAAATCAACGATAAGCCCGGCACTTACACGGTGCCCGGCCTCCCCCCAGCAGAGACCACCTCAACCGTGGAATCGGAACCCGACACCGTAACTGCCTCAAAACACCGCCGGCTGACCTGGTCCGGGCAGCTTCCGCCGCAGAAATGGACCAACTTCTATATGAAAGTCCTGACCAAATTCGCCTCCAGTCAGGATTTAGAGATGAAGCTCAGGGTAGAGATCACAGTCGAGGCTAAGGGAGACAGCCAACTCTCCGACCAAAAAATCGAGGAAACCAAAATCGCCCTGCGGGAGTTGGGGTTGAATGATGACGTGGTTGCAAGAGGTGAGTGAACGATGACCACAATGGCCCAAGCCATTCAAACCTATGTTCAAGCCGCTGGTCGAAAGGGCACGGCGGAGCAGATAAAGAGCCATATTAACGCCAAATTTCCTGGCCAGTGGAAGGCAGGCACGCTTCAAGCCCACTTGTATGCATGCGTTGTCAATAACCCAAAGGCCTACACTCATCACCCGTCCACCAAGAAATTTCTTTACCGGCATGCCGAGCAGTTTTCGTTCGAACAAGTTGCGGGGTGACGTTAGAGCCAAAGGTGCCGAGTCACGCTACGAAGCGAGCTCTCAACTTTAATCTAACCCCCGAATTCTAGAAATAATGTCTCGAGTCCGCGACTGTGACGACCCATAAATCGGGAGTGGCGGAACTTCCCAAGGAGAGATTGTGCCACTACACAGGGACAAATTTTGTCTCTTAGCAGCATCAAATCACATCTAGTGCGTGGGTGCCTCTTGGTGGTCTGCAAGTCTTTGAGTTGTAAAGGAGAACATGTAGCACCCAATCCTCTTCGATAGCTCCCCACTGTTTAATGTGGTGCTATCATAGGAATGAGCAGGCCAAAAAACTTTCAATTTGGAAAAGCTATTCAAAGAGGTTGAGGGACTTGATCGGGGACGGTGGAAAGTTTATTGTCGTTCGGGTCAACCTCGAGTAAGATGTGATGAGGATAGATGTACAGATATCCTACGTTTGCCAGTCGATCTTATTGAGTCAAGCCTTTATCGTCTTGTCTCAATTGGGAACTGAGCCATATGCAACCGAAAAAACATCGTACAACCTCGCTGCGAACCGCAAAGGCGCGGGCAAAAATGTATCTGACCAGGGATCTCAATTGGCTGACCGGTTTTCCTGTTGGCCAAAGCGCCGGTGCCGTCGACTGGATATTCATCCCTCACTTTACGACCGGCCCGCCAGAGGTGATTAGTTTGGAGCAGTCTCATCTGCATCGGGCTAGCCGTACCTGGTCTGAACTTGCACATCGCTTTCCCAGGGTGATGCCCATGCTGTTTAATGATTTTCAACAGTGGCGAGAACAGGTACCCTGGCTCTTTGAGCAGCTCAAAGCGGTCATTCACCGAAACGAGGCGTTGCCCTCGTCCCTGTTGGCCGCCCCCACCCTTTCGCCCGGTGTTCGCCGGCGGGCGCTCACCCTGGCCCAAGAGTACCCGTCACTATCGCCCTTGGTTGATGCCTTGAGCTGGGTCCTGTTTCTTTTCCCCGGAGAGATGCTTACTGCGTTACGGTGGCTCGAAGCAAATGTTGGGGAATTGATCACCCTGCTTGAGGCAAACCCCGACCTGGATGGACTTAAAGCCGCGTTCATCCTTTGGAATTTGGTGCAGCTGGAGGGCGAGCGTCGGGTGGCGCCGCTGGTTGGCAGTCTGGGACACCGGGCCGTTTTTTCGGTACCGGTTCAGGGAGCGGCCGAATTTACCCAGAAGTTGGCCAGTGCCTGCCGGAAGGCCAGTACTGGAAAAAACATCAAAGCACTACCCACGCCTCCCGAACCGGACAGTGGACCGCTGCTCCTGGCGTTTGGCGCTTGGCTTTTAACCCAGAACCGAAGCACACGTCGGCGGGCATTAACGCTGTTTGAGTTACTTTTGTCCAAAGAGGTATGGATATGGTGGCAGCAGTGGTGGGCCAGCATTAGTGACTGCTACCGGCAGGCCAGGCAAAAACCTAGCCTGGCTCAGTTCCATTTAGACCAGAGCACCTTCCTCAATATCAGTAAACTGTTGGAGCGTTTGGTCAAGCAGCCACCGCCCAGGCCGCATCTGGGTCTATTGTTGACCCTGGTCCGCGAGTTGGCTGATATCGAACAGCGAAACCTCTACCGGCTCATTCTTCCGCCGCTAAGGCGGCTGCCGCAGGTAGAGAACGGACGACTGGTTCGGGCTGCTTTTTTGCATCATTGGGCAAAACTGACTCAAATGCACCCGCAAAAGTTTCGTCATTACCTGCCTGCCTTTAACGGTTTTCAGCAAAAGATCGACTACGCTGCTGACACCTTTGCGCCCTGGCGCACCATCCCCGATCGGTGGCAAAAATCCAAGCCTGCCGGCTTTGAAGAGCCTTTTGAGGATGCGCTGTGGCTCAATGGAGTGCCGGGGCCGGAGTTCTGGTCAAACTTGTTTGAGGCCACAATCCGCTGTGGGTTTCAGCTGGGCAGACCCTTGACCACCGCCGACTGCTGGCAGATAATCACATTGCTTGAAAATTGCGAAGATATGGAGGAAACCGTCGCCTGCTTTCTGGCGCTACCTACCAGCGATGATGAACACTGGTATTCAGCTGCCGTTTTGCGCTGTGCGATTGCTCTGGCTGGCGGCCAGCCCAACTTTGGCCTGTTGGTGGCCAGACTGGAGCAACTTGAGGAGCACTCATGGCCCCTAATCGAGGCTGTGCAGCTAACGCACTCGGCTCTAAGTGAAGCCGGCTGGACGAATATGGCTTCGGCTTTGCTCCTGGACGGTCAGGCAAAGGCGATCCAAACCATAGCAGCCCAGGTTTCGATCTTGAATGCGCTTAAGCGAGCGGTGGCCCCACCGCCATTTCCGGCCTTTGTATCCTCTCCCCTCTGGCTTGACCGATACCCGGCTGACGTTCAGCCGACCCTTAAAATCTTGAATGCCGTATCGCCGCAGGCCGAACAGCTGGCTAACCGGCTGCTGGGTAAACAGTTTCCCCTGCCGGAGAGCTTGGAGCAGGAGATTGGCGCCATTGAAGCCTTGCTGACACAAAGGCCCGGCGACAGCCGTCTGGCTGGCCGCCTGGCTAATCTTCGCCGCCGGCTGGCTCAGCCGGTTTCAGTTTCGCCCGGCCGAACAGCGCGTCTCATCGAGAGGCTCAACCAAACCATTCGCCGGGCAGTGCTTCAGGTATGGCAGGATGAAATGACGACCCAGCGTTATGAGGCCGGAATGGAATTGCTGGGCGTGCCGGTAGTTCCGGATTGGCTGATACAGCCAAAATACGCAGCCGCCATCGGCTACCTGCTGCGCTTGCCGACCATTTACAAGCAGTTGGCCTTGCAACTGTTACGAAGACGCTGTGGTGAGCCGCCTTGGTCTTTTTGGGATGAGCCGGCGAATCACTCTTTTATAGAAAAGCTGCACACGCTCGGGGTAAGGCCTGATCCCTGGGTTTGGCCGGACAAACCGGAACTATGGACCGGTCAGAACGGCCGCCAGGTGTGGTTGGGCATTGAAACCGATCCCCTGGAAATTTTCCTGATGGGCGGCTATTTCAATACCTGCCTGAGCCCCGGCGACTTTAACTATTTTTCAACGGTCGCAAACGCCATCGACATCAATAAACAGGTGGTCTACGCCAGAGATGAGCGGGGAGTGGTGGTGGGGCGTTGCCTGCTGGCCTTGACCGACGCCGGCGGTATCCTGGTCTTTCATCCTTATTGTCACGATCCGGGCCTGGGATTTGATGAAGTAATGGTGGAATTTGCCGGGCGGCTAGCGGCCCAGATGCAGACGATGCTGGTCTCTAAGGGCAGGGTATCGTCTCTGGTAGCGCCCGACTGGTATGATGATGGCCCTCAGACTGTGGACGTTAGTTTTGACTGTTTGCAGCCTGGCTCGGCTTTGCGCCAATCCCTGTTGTCGATAGCGCCAGATGCACTCAAGCCGACCCTGCGGCAGGCGTTTGCGCCCCAGCCGCTCAACGGGCTTACGCTGCCGTTGATTATCGACTTGCCGGAGTTTGAAACGCGGCCCGAACTGATCCTGCCGCTGCTGCCCCAACTCGAGCAAAGCCGTGGTTTATTTTTTCGCGCTTGGCTGCGGGCCGCCCAGTTGGCGCATAAAGCCGGCGCGCCGGGTTATGCCCGCCGTGTTCTCAAAAAGCAATTTTTGACCAAGGCAAAATTTTACTTTGAAGAAGAATATTCTCTTGTTGATGATCTGGGCTCGGCGCTGGAGTTGTGGCTCCAGCTCGATCCGTCAGCTGTGCTACGCTTGCTGCGGCAAACCCGTCCCACCGGCATCCGGCGGGATAAGGATGAAATCAGCAAGAGGCGCCGCCACTGGCTGGCCAGAGCTCACGCCGCCCTGGGGCGGTACCATCGCGCCAAAACGTTACA
>CALMIS010000399.1 GCA_937864185.1 uncultured Chloroflexota bacterium | reverse complement strand
TTATTTGACGGCCCTACGCGGGAAAGCCAGTCACCTTATTTCAGCTAATCACCAACTCTTAAAAGACGCGGCAGCCAAGCAAAAACGGTTTCAATGCCTTGATGCTGAAACATTCTTAGTAACCCTCGGCAACGCTTAAACAGAAACTCCCTGTCTCTGATCCACCATCCGCCGATCCGGTCTGGACCTTACGGCCCCGGAAAGTATATTGATTGGCAATAAGTTTGGGAAAATTGACACCAGTCAAGCGGATGCCCCGACCGGCGACTGTGTTCAATAGTGGGGATGGTAAAGCCAGAAGAGGGTGACGGGGTTGACCCCGTCACCCTCTTCTCATGACGCCGGTCCTTACTCCTTGTTGATGAGCGGCAGGTAAATCGAGCCTCCCGCGTCCCGGCCAAACAGCCCAAACTCCGACAGGTGCTCAAGCTGGAAGACGGCGGTATTGTTGGCCGTATCCTGCGACAGCTTGGTGATGCCGTCGCTGCTCCACTGGCTGCCGTCCCAGTAGCGCAGCTCCAGGCTCTCTTCCCCGCCGGATAGACCGACCACATCCTCATCGCTGTACTCAATGGTCAACGTAATCGGCGTGGCAAAGACGTAACCCGGCAGGAGCTGCTGGTTCAAATAAGCACCAGGGTGAAGCTCAACCCGGCGGCGGCAAAACCGCTGGGCGCTGCCCCGCTGGGCGTCACAACCTCGTCGTAGACCAGAGCTTGGCCGGATGCCGGCGGCTATTTTTCTGTTTGATACTTGGGTTTACCCAGGGAGATGGCCCGCGGCGGTTTATCCTGCCGGCTAAAGCAGCTCCAGCAGCGTGGCCACCAGGGCTTCGTGGGGGGTGGCTTGCCCCTGGGCTTGCCAGGCGGCAAAATCAGCCGGGGGCAGGTCGGTGGCCAGGGTGGCCAACGCTTGCTCGGCCTGGCGGCGGTAGAAGGCTTCGCTGGCCGGGTGGTCAACCACGTGGGCCAGGAGCTGCACGGCCAAGGAGAGCCAGCCTCGCCCCCGCAAGAAGGTCGTCATTTCGACCAGGCAGATCAGGCTGTAGCCCAGGGCCTGGGCCGGCGCGGTCACACTTAAGGCTTGCCGGAAATGGGCGCGGGCGGTCTCGAGGTCGCCCCCTTTAGCGGCGAGGTGGCCCAGAAAACTTTCAAGCCGGGCCACCCGCAGGGTATTCCCCATCGCTTGAAACCGGGCCCGGGCCTGTTCAAAATACTGTTTAGCCTGAGGATAATCTTGGCGGTTGGCCGCCACCTGCCCCAGTTTCTCAAAGCAGCCGGCCACCCCGTCCGAGTCGCCAAATTCGCTGAACAAGTTCAGGGCGGCTTGGGCCCATGCTTCGGCCTGGTCCGGCCAGTCTAAATAGATCGCGGCCAGACTTTCGTTTCGCAGACACTCGGCCAGGCCGACTCGATTGCCAATTTCCCGGTGCAGGGCCTTACTCTCCTCATAATAAGCCAGCGCCTGCCGGTACTGGCCCAAGCCAATCTGATAATTGCCCCGCAAAAAAAGCAGGTGGGCCGTGTGCCGCCGGTCGCCCAAAGCTTGATAAAGGGTCAGGCTCCGTTCCACGTAAGCCAGGCCCTGCTTCCGGTCGCCCAGTCCGGTGGCGATGAAGCTGAGATAATACAAGGTTTCAGCCTGCCCGCGCGGATCGGCCAACTGCTCAAAGATGGCCAGGCTTTCCTTTAAAGCGGTCTCCGCGGTCAGGTTATCCCCCAAGGCCGAGAGGGCAAAGCCCCACACGGCCCGGGCGCGGGCCAGTTGGGCCGGGGCATTGACCGCCTCAAAAAGGGCCAGGCTTTTTTCAGCCCGTTCCTTGGCCTGCTGGTAATGGCCCAAGTGATCAAAGAAGCGAGCCAGACCCTCTTCTAAGCGACCGCCCAAAAAATCAGCGGCGGGCCCGACCGCCTCGATCGCCTGGCGGGCCCGGCTCAGCAGCTCCCGCCCTTCGCGAAACCAGCCCCGGAGTTCAAAAAAAGTGGTCAGCCCGCCCAAAAGGCGATCCAGCGTTGGCACATCAGCTTGATCCACAGCCCATTGCCAGGCGGCCCGCAGATTATCAAGATCCGTTCCCGTCATGGCTACCGCGTCCGGGTCGCCGTTGAGCAGCCCCGTTTCCCGCGCCCGAAACTGCTCGGCAAAGAAACGGGCGTGTTTTGCGCGATAGGCCGGCGCTTCGGCCAACTGCTCAGCCGCGAACTGCCGCAGCAGTTCGTGCATCCCGAAGCGGTCAGGGGCGCGGCGCTGCAGCAGGGATTTATCCACCAGGCTGGTCATCACCGGGGGCGCGGCCCCGGCCACCCGCTCCGCCGCCTCAGTGGTGAAGCCGCTGTGAAAGACCGACAGCCGGGCCAGGGCCGCCTGCTCCGGCGGTGGCAGCAGTTGCCAGGAGTAAGCGAAGACGGCCCGCAGGCTGCGCTGCCGCTCGGGAATGTTACGTAGCGAGGAGGTCAGAAAATCGAAGTTCCGTTGGATCTGGTCACGGATTTGACCACAATCGTACTGCTCTACCCAGGCGGCGGCCAGCTCGATGGCCAGGGGCACGCCCTCAAGCAGCCGGCACAAGCGCCCCGCCTCGGCGGCTTCGGTGCCGGTCAAGTTAAAGCCCGGCTTGACCTGTTTGGCTCGCTGGACAAATAACTGGACCGCGCTAAAGGCCGGCGCGGCGGTACTCTCGACCTCGGGCGGCGGCGTCTCCAGGCCATGGAGTTGAACCTGCCACTCTTCATATAAATTGAGCCGAGTCCGCGACGTCACCAGAAATTTAATATCCGGCCCGACCTGCAAGAGGTCAGAGACTCCGGCGGCTTCCTCAACCAGATGTTCAAAATTGTCCAAGATCAGCAGCATCTGCTTCGACTGCAGATAGGTGGCCAATTGGTCGCGCAGCGCTTCGCTGCCGGTAAAGGCAAAGCCCACCGCCTCGGCCAGGGCCGGGATGGCCTGCCCCATCGTCGGGATATCAGCCAGAGCGATCAGAAAGACGCCGTCGTTAAAGGCTGGCGAGGGTTGCTCGACCAGAGTTCTAGCCGCTTCCAAGGCCAGGCGCGTTTTGCCCATTCCGCCGGGGCCGACCAGACTGACCAGGCGACAGTCGGGCCGGGCCAGCAGCCCGAGCAGATCGGTCAACTCTTGCTGCCGGCCCACAAAAGAAGTGGCGGCGTAGGGCAGATTGTGGCGCACCGGTAATGAGGCCAACGCGGGGAGCGCAACTGGTTTCTCAACCGCGTGACTCCAACCATTCATCCTCTCGAGCGTACCGGCCCGAATCTGTTCGGCTAAGGCCGTCGTCTGTTCCTCCGGGGCGATGGCCAGCTCTTCGGCCAAAATTTGCCGGCAGGTCTCATACTGGGTCAAGGCTGAGGTCCGTTGGCCGCTCAGGGCGTAAAAGGTCATTAACTGGCGATGGGCCGGCTCATCCAACGGGGCCCGGGCAGCCCAGTACTGAGTATAGCGCAGAGCCAGCTCCCAATCGCCTTGCCGGGCGTACCCCTGGCTTAACCGTTCCAAGGCCCCGTTCAGTTCTTGACTCAGCCTCTCGGTCTCATACCGCTGCCAGTCATCAAAATCGGGGCTGTTGGCCAGGGTAAAACCGGTCATAAAAGGCTCTTGATACAGGTTAACAGCCTGGTCCAGCAGGGGCAGGCAGGCCGGACAAACCTCGTCCGGCGGATGAGTATGGCGGCCGCCCGATTCCAGGAGCTGCCGGAAACGACTCACATCCACCTCCAGGGGCGCCTCCGGGTTGAGACCTACAACATCGCGCCCGGCAATCAGCCAATCCTTGCCCAGAAGCCGGTTTAAACCCGAGATCAAGCGACTCAAATCGGCCCGGCCCCGGCTTGAGTCATAGTCGGGCCAAAACAAAGCAACCAGGGAGTCCCGGCTGTGGCTCTGGGGATTGAGGGCCAAATACGCCAGCAGCGCCTTGGCTCTGCGCCGAGTCAGGGGCACCGGCTGTCCGGCCCGCTCCAGGCGGGGTGGGCCAAACAGAAACAGCTTCAACTCAGACACAAACGGTTTCACCAATTTTATCCGATTGCTGACCTTGGGTCTGGATTATAGCCTGAAATAGCTGAGAAACAACGGAACATGTTCAAGATAAGAAGAAAACGATAATTTAGCGTTAAGAGTGCGAGAGTTTTGCGAGAGTAGTGGGTTATACTACGCTCGTCCCAATAGAAAACCTTCATGACCTTTGTAGCGGAGAAAGCAAGCAATGCGATCAAACTTCAAACCTACTTATCTTGAGGAAATATATGACGAGCCACGCGTCGATTCACCGGTGGATCAACCAGATCCGCCCAGTCAGGTGCGAGTTCTTCTGGGCCGGGCCGCCATGACCTATGCGGGCTTGTTTCTGGTAGCCGCGACCGGTTTATCCCTGCTGGGCGTCGATCCGCTTTTTCACCAAGGCCTGATGCCCAAAACACTGTTAATCCTGGTGGGATTAGCGGTTGGACTGGCCATGGTTAATCCCCCGGAAACTCTACTTATCGAGCAAGCCCGCAGTACCCTGGCCCTGGCCTATAGAGGCAAAACGCGGAAATAACCGGAACAGCACCCGGATAAGGACTCTGTTATGAATCTTTTCCACCTGGTTCTGATTATTATGGCCGTCATCGCCCTGGCTGTCGGCGATGTCTTTCTGAAGAAAGCCGCCCTGGACGACTCGCTCTGGCAGGTTTTCAAAAGCCCGTGGTTAATGGGAGCGATGTTGCTCTACCTTTATCAGATCTTGTTTGTGACCTACTTTTTCCACATCGGCTGGCAATTAAGCATTATCGGCACCTTGCAAACCGCTTTCTACGCCCTGATCGTCATCTTGGCCGGTATCTTTTATTTCGGCGAGACCCTCACGCCGGTCCAGATAGCCGGGATCGTGGTCACCCTTTGCGGCGTGGTGTTGATCAATGCCTCGTAGCGAGAAAACGCTTGGCCAACCGCGGCCAGCAGCGCCGACCTTCAACAACTGATTAACGACGAACTAACCCGCCTCGGCCCGTTGGATGAGTATGTCGGACTGACGGTTAAAGCGGCCAAACGGCGGAGCATCGGCGATCCGGTAATCTACTTGCCAATTTTGATTAAGTAGGGCTCGATTTATCTAGCCGGATATCCTGATTGGGCCGGCGGTTTTCTTGGGACAAATCATCGCCCTCGGCCCCCTGTGGAGCATCAACCGCCAGGTGTTGCTCAAAACCAATTAACCACCCACCACGGGCCACGCTCCGCCGCCCGCGGTCCCGTCCGGACGGGACTCTATCAAGGCTGAAATCCATCTGACCGGCCCGCAACCGCATGTGACCGGGCTGCAACCACATCTGACCGCGCTGGAATCAGATCTGACCGCGCTGGAATCAGATCTGACCGGCCTGGAACCACATGTGACCGGCCTGGAACCACATGTGACCGGCCTGGAATCA
>CALMIS010000398.1 GCA_937864185.1 uncultured Chloroflexota bacterium | reverse complement strand
TCCGATAAGGTAAAATAGAAAGTTGCGCCTTGATCGACTTCGCCTTCGGCCCAAATCCGACCGCCGTGGCGGTGGATGATGCGCTGCACCGTGGCCAGGCCAATGCCACTGCCGGCAAAATCAGCCGGGGAGTGCAGGCGTTGAAAGGCGCCAAAAAGTTTGTCGGCATAAGCCATGTCGAAGCCCGCGCCGTTGTCGCGGACAAAGTAGACGGTTTGGTCGGTTTGGGTCATCCGTCCCAGTTCTATCCGGGCTTGAGGCTGCCGGGCCGTAAATTTCCAGGCGTTGCCCAGCAAGTTCTCCAGAGCCGCCCGCAGCAGCCGGGCATCCGCCCACACGACCAGGCCGGGCGCGATCACCACCTCCACCGCGCGCTCCGGCTCCGCCTGGCCCAGCGTCTCAATCACGGCCTGGGCCAGCTCGCTCAAATTGACGGCTTCCCGGTGCATCTCGCTGCGGGCGATGCGGGACAGGGTCAGCAAGTCGTCGATCAACTCGGCCATGCGCTGGCTGGCGGCCCGAACACGCTGGAGGTAGCGTTGCCCCTCGGCATCCAGTTGAGCGGTGTAATCCTCCAGCAGGGCCTGGCTAAAGCCGTCGATGGCCCGCAGCGGGGCCCGCAGGTCGTGGGACACGGAGTAGGAGAAGGCTTCCAGCTCTTTGTTGGCGGCCTGCAGTTCTGTTTGCGTCTTGCGGAGTGCGGCCTCGGCCCGTTTGCGATCGGTGTAGTCGATCATCGTCGAGCGGCTCATCAGATAGTCCCCGGTCTGATCGGTGATGACGGTGGCGCTGAGCAGAACCGACAAAATTGAGCCGTCTTTGCGGATCATATCGAGTTCCACGTTTTCCATCCAGCCACGGGTTTTGAAGACAGGGAAAACCTGCCGAAAAGTTTCCACGCTGGCCGGAGTGAAGAGATCAGTCGCTTTCATTTTCCCCAAAATTTCTTCACGGGAATAGCCCAACCATCTCAATTCTGTGTCGTTGATGCGCACAAACACGCCCTCGGCGTCCAGGGAGTGATACCCGCAGGGCGCGTTGTTGTAAAGGTCGGTCAATTCAGCGGTGCGCTCAACCACGCGCTGTTCCAGTTCGGCGTTCAGTTGGCGAATTTCCGCCTCGGCTTGCTTGCGCTCGGTAATGTCTAACAAATGGCTCAGGATGCAGGCTTCACCGTTGAAGGTGAGCAGTTCCTGGGCAGCGATGACGTGCCGGGTGGCGCCCGATCGGTGGCGAATGGCCGTTTCAAAGTCACGGATTGAGCCGGTGGCTAACAACCGCTCGATGATCGCCTGCCGATCGGCCGAATTGAGGTAGATTTTGAAATCGGTCGTCAGCCGGCCGATCAACTCGGCCCGCTCATAGCCGACAATGGCACTGTAAGCGTCGTTTAACTCCAAAAATCGCCCGTCGGCGAGGCGGGTGATCACCAAGGCCGCCGGGCTGGATTTAAAGGCTTTTGAAAATTTATCCTCGCTCTGGCGGAGATCATCCTCCATTTTTTTGCGCTCGGTGATGTCGCGGCCGACCACCACCGAGCCCACAATCGTGCCAGCTTCATCGCGAATAGGGGCGAAACTGTAGCTCCCCACCCAGCTTTCGCCTGTATCTTTGCGCCGTAGGGAGTACTCCACGTTGGTGCCAATCTCACCGCGCAGGGCCCGGGGCACGGCCCACATTTCTACCGGGGCCAGGTCGCCGTTAGCCATAAAGACATCCAGGATATTGGGATACTCGGCGAAGGTTTTGGCACATTCCTCTTTGCTCTTAAACTTATGGAAGGTGGCAAAGGCTTCGTTGAACTCGATGAAGTGCCCTTCAACGTCGGAGATGAAGACGGCGTCGGTCATACTGGCCAGGGCTGCCTCCAGTTTGGCTTTGCTGGCCAGCAAGGCGGCCTCGGCCTGCTTGCGCTCGGTAATATCGCGAATGATCATACTGGTCCGGGTATGGCCCTGCCTGTCCTGGAATAAGGCGCTTGACATTTCAACGGGGAAGGGCGAGCCATCTTTTTTTAACATCGTCAACTCGCCGTACGTTTTTCCAGTTTGGGTTCGCTCCGCCAACAAGAGTTCCAATTTTGGATCGGTGGTGTCCACCAGATCACTGCGATTAAGCGCGCAAATTTCGGCTTCTGGGCGTCCCAACATCGTACAAGCGGCCGGATTAGCCGCCTGAATGCTGCCATCCGGTGAGGTTAACAAAATGGCATCCAGGCTGGCCTGGAAGAAGGCGTAGTACTTCTCTTCGCTTTCGCGCAGCGTCTCGACCAGGCGGCTTTGGGTGATCGCAATCGCGATCTGGTTGGCCACCTCGCGGCCCAGATCGATTTTCTCCTGATCGAAATAGCCGGGTTCTTCAGAGGACAGATTGAGCGACCCGATCAGGCTGTTTTGCGAGAAGAGAGGCAGGGCGCACTGCGAGCGCAAGCCTTCTTGAAGCATAATTTGATCGAGGGCCGGCAAGTCCGGTTCTTCGCTTAAGTCATCGATTAAAACAGGTTGATTCTTCAAAAACGTTTGGATTCTCGCCTGAAACGGCGCCAACGAAACCCGCATTCCCTTTGGCGCCGAGGTTTCGTTAACGGTCCTGGCATCGAAGATTAGGATTTCACCGGTAGCCCAATCAAACAGTTTGACAGCGGCGCGCTGGCAGCCGATCAACT
>CALMIS010000397.1 GCA_937864185.1 uncultured Chloroflexota bacterium | reverse complement strand
CTCATCGGTCTTAGCAACCACTAGCCCGGTTAGTTAATAAGAAAGATAGAGTAACCTGGCAGAGCTATCCGGAGGATAGCTCTTTTCACATAAAGGAACTGCCCAGCCTAGTGTAGTCAGCGAGCAAAGGGAAATGATATCCTAGGGGAGAAAAGGAAGGAGGCAACTATGTTAAGAAGTATTGATAGTATTAATGGTTACACTATCACCGAGCGCAACGGTGAAGCGGTCGGTCAGGTTTACGATTTTTATTTTGATGATCACACCTGGACGATTCGCTACCTGGTCGTTGATACCGGGGTTTGGCTGCCGGGACGGAAGGTGCTCATTTCGCCTCAGGCGCTGGGTGAACCGGAGTGGGGCGGGGGGGTATCACTGCCGGTCAATCTGACGAAGGAAGAAATTGAGAACAGCCCGTCTGTGGACGTCGACCGGCCGGTTTCGCGCCAGAGTGAAGCCGCCCTGTCGAGTCATTACGGTTGGCCGGCCTACTGGAATGACGTGACCTTTTTCGACGCCAACGCGGTTGGCATGCCGGCCGAGACTTACGTGCGCAGCCGCCAGGATGCTGCCGAGGCCGAGGCGGCCCGCCCGGTCACGGCAGAACCACAGCGCGAACTGGTTACTGACCCGGACCTGCGCAGTATCGAGGAGGTCACTCACTACTATATCCAGGCCAGCGATGGAGACATCGGCCACGTCGATGATTTCGTCATCGATACCGCTAACTGGACCATTCAATACATGATCATCGATACTCGGAACTGGTGGCCCGGCAAGAGAGTCCTGATTGCACCCACCTGGATCGCCAATATTAGTTGGGAAGAGAGCAAAGTCTACGTCGACTTGACCCGAGAGACAATTAAGAACGCACCCGAGTATGACCCGACGACCCCGGTTAATCGGGAGTATGAGAGCCGGTTGTATGACTATTATGGCCGGCCTTACTACTGGCCTTAAAGTTTTGAGGGAAATGCCATGCCAACGATTGTGACGGTGACGGCCAATCCGACGTTGGACAAGAGTGCGGACGTCGAGCATGTGATGCCCGAGCATAAGCTGCGCTGTAACACCCTGCGCTACCAGCCGGGCGGCGGCGGCCTCAACGTCGCCCGGGCGATCAAAAAGCTCGGTGGCCCGGTGATGGCTTTCTATTTATGTGGCGGCGCGAATGGCCAGGTTCTCCATAACTTGCTCGAGCAGGAAGAGATCGACCACCAGTTTATTCCCATTGAAGACACGACCCGGGAAGGGTTAACTGTGTTTGAGACTTCGACCAGCCAGCAGTATCGCTTCAACCTGCCGGGGCCCACCGTCCAAGAGGCGGAATGGAGCCAACTGCTCGAGGCGGTCTTTAGTCTCTCGCCTCGTCCCGATTATCTGGTCGGCAGCGGGAGTTTGCCCCCCGGTGTCCCCGACGATTTTTACGCCCGATTGGCTCACTTCTGCCGTAACCACCATTGTCGCTTTATTCTGGATACCTCTTCCCGGCTGGCCATGCGCCAGGCGCTGGCGGAGGGTATCTATTTGATCAAGCCTAATATTCGCGAGTTCCGGCAACTGGTCGGCAGTGCCCTTGAGGACGAAGCCGAACAGGAGAACCAGGCGCGCCAAATTGTCGAAACGGGTCAGAGCGAAGTCGTGGTCGTCTCTCTGGGAGGGGCCGGTGTCCTATTGGTGACTAAGGATGAGTGCCAGCGAATCCGTGCTCCTACGGTTAAGATTGAGAGCAAAGTTGGGGCCGGCGACAGCACGGTCGGGGGGATAGTGCTTAGCTTAGCCCGCGGCAAATCCGTGACCGAGGCGGTGCGCTTCGGCGTGGCCGCTGGGGCCGCCGCTGTGACGACTCCCGGCACCGAACTGTGCCGCCGGCAGGATACGGAAGAACTGTACCAGAGAATAACGGGGCAGCGGTGAAAAGGAGAAATTCAATGATTAGAGTGGCGATTAATGGATTGGGCCGGATTGGGCGGGCAACGTTGAAACTTATCCTGGAGCATCCCGAGCTCGAACTGGTCGCCGTCAACGACCTGGTGCCGGCCGAGAACCTGGCCTATCTGTTAAAATACGACACCGTCTACGGTCGCTATGATCGAGAGGTGGACGCTGTCGAGGATCAACTGGCGATCGACGGGCAGCCCTATCCGGTGCTGAACCAGAAAGATCCGGCTAAGCTGCCCTGGGGTGAGCTGGTGATCGATACGGTCTTTGAATGTACCGGCCTCTTCACCAAGCGAGAAGAGTTGGGCAAACACTTGCAAGCCGGGGCCCGGCGCGTCATCTTGTCCGCGCCGGCTAAGAGCGATGATGTGGCCACCATCGTCTACGGGGTCAACAGCGGGGAGAGCGAGGCCCAGGAAATACTGTCTTGCGCCAGTTGTACCACGAACTGCATCACCCCGATCGTTGAGATTATCGGGCGGCGCATCGGCCTGAAAAAGGCAATTATGACCACGATTCACGCCTATACCTCGTCTCAGAACATTGTCGATGGTCCCCACAGTAAGTTTCGGCGGGGGCGAGCCGGGGCGGCTAATCTGGTGCCGACTTCTACTGGCGCCGCCGTGGCGACCACCAAAGCGCTGCCTCACTATCGCGGCCTGTTTGATGGCGCGGCGATTCGGGCGCCGGTGCCGGTCGGATCGATTGCCGATATCACCTTCGTGACCGAGCGCTCCACCAGCGTCGAGGAGGTCAACAATATCTTTCGCGAAGAAGCCGGCAGCCAGGCTTACCATGAGGTCATTGGCGTGTCGGAGGACGAGATTGTCTCGTCTGATATTATTCAAGACCCGCGGGCTTCGATCATCGACTTGGCCATGACTCAGGTGGTTGATGGCGATTTGGTGAAGGTGATGAGTTGGTACGATAACGAGTGGGGTTACGCCAACCAGATGATCCGGCAAGCCGTAAAGATGGGCAAAACCGTGGCCGAGCCTGATCCGCTGGCGGAGCGCCAGGTTCAAGGCGAGGTCCAGGCTAACGCCGGCTGAAGTGAGCTAAGATGGGTGCCTGGCAAATAGGGGCTGAAGACAAAAACCTCTTAAGAAGCCAGGGTAAACCGTTAGAAACAGCATGGTCAGGAAAGGACGGGAGGATGAACCGATCGGGTCAGAATCGACTCTCCCCTAATAATGAAGAGTCCGGACCAGGACCTCAATCGAGGCAGACAAGGGCCAGTTCCTGGCGACTGCTGGTCTGGGCTTTATTTTTTGCGCTCGTTTTCTGGTTGACGCGGGGGTTCTTTGGTGGCGGCTCAGGCGAGGCCGACGCCATCAGCTACAGCACGTTTCGAGAGGCCTTAGGTGAGGGCCAGGTAGAGCAAGTGACCATTACCGGTACTCAGATCCGGGGACAATTTGAGGCGGCACCAAAGGAGGAAACCGGAACTGGTGATGGGTCGGAACCGGCCGAGGTGACCAACTTCGTTACCTATCTGCCCTCGTTTGGCGACGAATCACTTCTGCCCTTGCTGGAAAGACAGGGCGTTGAAGTCAAGGTGCAGCCTGAAGCCGACTATTCCTGGCTGCTGCTCTTACTAAACGGCCTGCCATTTCTGCTCCTCATCCTATTGGGCTTTCTCTTTTTCAGCCGCGTCCGCTCCCAAGGCCAGAACCTGTTTTCGATTGGGCAGAGCCGGGCCCGGCTATACCGTCACGAAGACCAGGCCGAACCCACCACCTTTAACGATGTCGCCGGCGCCGATGGCGCCAAACTAGAGTTGAGCGAGATTATCGAGTTTCTCAAAAATCCGAAGCGTTTTGAACGGCTTGGGGGTGAGAACCCGCGCGGGGTGCTGCTGGTGGGGCCGCCCGGCACGGGCAAGACCCTCTTGGCTCGAGCTGTAGCCGGCGAGGCGGGGGTGCCATTCTTTAGCATCAGCGGCTCTGACTTTATGGAGATGCTGGTCGGGGTAGGCGCGTCGCGGGTGCGGAAAATGTTTGAAGAGGCCAAGAAAGCCGCGCCGTGTATCATCTTTATCGACGAGATCGACTCGATTGGACGGCGGCGCGGGGCCGGCTTGGGCGGCGGTCACGATGAACGGGAGCAAACTCTCAACCAACTCCTCTCCGAGTTGGATGGCTTTGAGCCGCATCAAAATGTGATCGTCATTGCCGCCACCAACCGGCCCGACATCCTGGACCCGGCTCTGCTGCGTCCGGGCCGGTTTGACCGGCGGATTACGGTCGAACTACCCACCACCCAAAGCCGAGTCGCGATTCTCGAAATTCACGCCCGGAACAAACCGCTGAAAGGGGTTGATCTGGACGCCCTGGCTCGAGGGACCCCCGGCTTTAGCGGGGCGGATCTAAAGAACGTCCTCAACGAGGCCGCCCTGTTGGCTGCGCGCAATCATAAAGACTTTATCGAACAGGCTGAGGTTGAGGAGGCCCGGGATAAAATCTTGATGGGCTTAAAGCGCGAGAACCTGGCCCTCACCCAGGAGGAATGTGAGCTCCTGGCCTATCACGAGGCCGGTCATGCCGTTATTGCCGCCGTGCTGCCCTACGCTGACCCCATTCACAAAGTGACGATCATTCCGCGAGGCCGGGCGATGGGCGTTACCCAGCAACTGCCTGAGCGCGAGAAATACATTTATCCGCGAGCTTACCTGCTGGACCGGCTGGCGGTGATGATGGGCGGACGCGCCGCGGAGAATCTCGTCTTGGACACGGCCACCAGCGGCGCTGAAAACGATCTCAAACAAGCCACGCACCTGGCCCGCAAAATGGTGATTGACTGGGGCATGAGCCCCAAACTGGGCCGCGTCGCCTGGGGGGGTGAACGAGAGCAAGTCTTTCTCGGTGAAGAGATTGGCCAGCGCCGGGAGTATAGCGAGAGTACGGCTGAGGATATCGACGCGGAAATTAAGGCTATCCTTAATGAAGCCTACGAGCGGGCAGTCGACACTCTGCAGACGTATCGCGCCGGTCTGGATGGAGTTGCCCAGGCGTTGTTAGATCATGAAGAGCTCATAGGCTCGAAAGTCTTAAAGTTAATTGGCCTTGAGTCCGTGCTGGTGCCCACCGTCGCCCAAAACGGCCGGAAGAATACCTAAACCGGAATCTGTTGCTCGCGCCGGAGGGTTTGGGCCCGTTCAAAGACGGTTAAGATGCGGCGAGCAATGCCGGTCCAGCCGAAGTTGCGGCGGGCCAAGGGGGGGGCTTCCACCCACAGCTCACGGGCCAACCTTGGATAGAGCATTGGTAAGGCTAGCATCGTGCCATATTCGATCGGGCGATTAGGATCAGCGTACAGCGCTTGCCGGCCAAAATCGATGACTTCAAACAGCCCGCCATGCACCGTGACCACGGTGGCGGTGCCGCAGGCCATCGCCTCGATGGCGGTCATGCCGAACGGTTCGTAACGCGAGCACAAGGCGAAGACCCCGGCGGCGCGATAGTAGTCGGCTAAGTTCTCATCCGGAATGTAGCCCCGCCAATCGATTTTGTGGGCCACGCCGAGCTCCTCGGCTAAGCGCTTGAGCTCTATGATACCGGCCTCATCTTGCTCGGAATGCTCACCCCCGATCGCCGCCACCAACCGCGCCTCAGGCACAAGCTCAATTAAGGTGGGCAGCGCCTGGATTAGTAAGTCATAGCCTTTGTTAGCCGCCATGCGGCCTACAGTGAAGGCATCATAGCCAGTTAGATCATACTGGTTTTGCAGCGTTTCCAATTCCGCATAACGGATCGGGGCAAAGCGGGTCTCATCCATGCCCGGCGGAATAACCGTAATGTGCCGGTCCAAGACATCGTAGTGTTCCCGCAGCAGTTGAAATTGGGGTTCAGTGGTGGCGATGATGTGGTCGCAATTGCGGTAGACCAGAAATTCGGTATGGATGCGCTCTTCAAAACGATATTTTTGCTCCATTTCCTCGGCGCTCATCTCTTCACCCATGTTGTACTGTTTCCACCAGCCGAGCGAGTGGGGCGTATGAACGTGAGGAATGTTTAGCTCCTCGGCTATCTTCTGCCCACCCCAGCCGGCGTCCCAGTAATGGGAGTAAACGACGCCGTACTGCCGGCCTCGATTGCGGATGGCGGCCAGACCGTTGGTCACGAAATCGCCCAGGTAGTCGTGCATGTCCTCTTTGCGGATAAACTGTTTGCCGCCAAAAGGAATCCGCCAGACCCGGAAGTTTTCATTGACTTCGTCAAATTCCGGCTGAGCTTCAAAGCGGCGCGTCACTAAATCCACGTGATAGCCCAGGCGACTAAAGCGCTTAGCCAGCTCCAAAACATAGACAACCTGCCCGCCAGTGTCGGGCTGACCGAGTTCAGGCTCAGCCGCGACGTAGCCGTGCAGGGACAACATCAAGATTGAATTTATGGGACCGTTCATTGATTATTCTCCTATTCTTCTAGTACGCCCAGGTGGCGCAACCCCTCTTCTACCCCGGCTGCGTACGCTTGCTCGGCAAAGTACAGCGTGGCCCGGTGAGGATCTTGCTGAAGCTGCTTAAGCATCGGCTGGGCGTTACCGACGATAATGCCGTAGTCAAAGGTATCGATCATCGAGCGGTCGTTGCCACTATCGCCGGCGGTAATCACCTTCTGGGGCAGTAGGTTGAAATAGTTGATGAGGAAACGAATCGCGTTCGCTTTGCCGGCATTGGCCGGCAAAATATCCAAGTGCTTGCCGCTCGACCAGACCACGCGGTATCCATCTCCCGCTTCGGCGACTCGCTGCCTGACCCGCTCCGCGGCGGCCGGCGGATCAGGCGCTTGATCCAGGAAGTAGCTAACCTTGAGCGGGGTGTTATAGCGGGCCGGCTGTAACTGAGCCCCTTCGATGCCATTGAGAAATTCGGTGGCTCGCTCCCGAGAAAATTGCTGCTGCAAGAATGAGTCCCAGATCGAGAGCGGCGCCATTCCGGCCGAGAACGGGGGGACATAAACTTCAGTGCCCACTTGGCTGATGATGGCATCCGCCGCGGGGATGTACTCTTGCTCAAAGCCGGTGAGGACCTGGTTGAGGGTGCGTCCCGTGGACAGAAACAGCACCAGCCGGCCTTGAGCGCGCAGCCGGCCGATTTGAATAGCCAAACGTTTAAGATCCTGAGGATCGCCACCCGTCAAGGTGTTATCGATATCGGTCGCCAGTAACCAATTGATCTGCTTCATAGCTTGCGGCACCATCCTTCTTTTGAAAAATCGGACAACGTCTTCATGTTATGAGCGCCCCTGTCTATTCGTCTATACCAACATGAGCGATTTATTAATAATCCGATTGGATCTTAATTACGTGAAGCTTATAGCCCAACCGGATAGGGGCGCCTTAAGTTTTTTAGAGCGGGCTAAGGGTGGCCGGCCTGGTTGAACTAACCGGCCCTCTACAGCGATGCTCAGAGATCATTTCTGACTGCTGGACCCCAAATCAACGAAGCCCGCGTAAACAAAGGACGTGGAAAGTAGCGCTTATCTTCCACGTCCTCCGTTCTACGGACAATGACAAATTGATCAACGTCTTGGGAGCGTCTTACTATCTTGGTCTTCTAACAATGACGGACCTGCGGCGGGTCAACAAACCCACAATGGCAGCCAAAATGGCCGAGCCAATGATGGACCAAACGAGAGGAAAAGTTCTGTCGCCAACCGTGATAGGAAAAAATTCGGGCAAACCCAACAGCCGGGCCAGCCACAAGCCCAGCAGGGCGCCAATAAAACCCACCACAATCGACATCAGACAGCCGCCAACCGAGTAGCCGGCCACGGCTTGGCCTAAGCTACCGGCTATGGCGGCGATGATCAGTAAAATCAACAATTCAAATAATGTCATTATTTTAACTCCCTCCTGTCCCAGTTAAGGCATCGTGCTTGTCTTTTGTAAACAGTTTAGCAAGTTTAACAGCCTCGCTGTATACCTATTTGAGCGATATTTAGGCCAGGACCAGAGCTATTTTTGCGAATTAAAGTAATCCGGTTGTTGAAATCTTAGCAGAGCCTGGACCTCCTCGTCGGTGGTCTGGGAGAAGTCATCATACCAGGCTCCCACGCCGTAGAAGGGCTGGGGGGTCACGGCACAGATCACTTCATCAGCCAGCTCTTGAAAAGCGGCACACACTTCAGGGGAAGCGGTCGGGACAGCGACGATGATGCGGGCCGGGTCGTGAGTTCGCAGGGCCGCGACGGCCGCCCACATGCTGGCGCCGGTCGCCAAGCCGTCATCGATCAGAATGACCTGCTTGCCCTGCACCACCGGAGCGGGCCGGTTGCCGCGGTAGAGGGCCTCGCGGCGCTGGAGTTCTTGCTGCTCTCGGGCCACAACCGCCTCGATTTCAGCTTCAGTAACGCCAGCCACGTCGATGACCTCTTGGTTGAGGACCTGCGTGTTGCCGGAGGCAATGGCTCCCATGGCCAGTTCTTCCTGGCCCGGTACGCCCAATTTGCGAACGAGAAAAACATCGAGCGGCACAGCTAGCGCTTTGGCCACTTCAAATGCGACCGGGACTCCGCCGCGCGGCAGCCCCAGAACAATAACATCATCTCGGTTGGCATAGGCAAAAAGCTGGGTCGCCAAATGTTGGCCCGCATCTTGGCGATTCTGAAACAGAGTCATAACGGCTACCCCTGGTGTTGCTCTTTAACCCTTTACGCCAGTGGTGGCTACACTCTGGACAAACCACTTCTGGAACAGCAGGAAAATAATCAGGACCGGGATGGTGACCATCGCGGCAAAGGCCATAATATCGCCCCACATTTTTGGATCCTGACTAAAAAACTGCTGGAGCGCCAGTGGCAAGGGCCGATAGGTCTCGGCCCGGGTGACCATCAGCGGCCACAAAAATTCGCCCCAGCGCAGGATGAATTGGAGAATGGCCACGGTCGCGAAGACCGGCCGGGAGAGCGGCACAATGATGCTCCAGTAGATGCGCAGGTGGCTCGCCCCGTCCACCAGGGCGGCCTCTTCCAGATCGCGCGGCAAATTGATAAAGAACTGGTAAAAGAGAAAGATGGAAAGCGCATCGGCGATGAAGGGGATAATCTGGACGTGATAGCTTTCCAACCAGCCAAAGCGATTAACCACCAGCAGCAGGGGAACCACAATCGCCTCAAACGGGATGATGATTAAAGCGATAATCACGCTTAAAAGGAGACCTCGGCCTGGAAAGCGGAGCCGGGCCAGCGCGTAAGCAATCAGACTGTTGACGATAAGCCCGGCTGCCACCAACGAGCCGACGATAAAGACGGAGTTGAACATGAAAAGGCCGAAGGGCATTTGGGCGAAGACATCGTAGAAATTTTCCAGGCCCAGATCGCCTCGGGGCACGAAGGCGTAAATACTGCTCATATCGCGCAGCACCTGAGTCTCGTTCTCTTTTAAGGACGAGAAGATCATAAACACGATCGGAAAGAGAAAGAAGATACCCAGCGAGATCAAGATGAGATAACTTATCGTCAGCCGGGTGGCCTTACGAAGTTGGTAAGTTGTGCTGTGAGGGGAGTCCGTGGTTACACTCATCTTACGCCACCGCCCTTTCTTCGCGTAAAAAGACACGCTGCAAAATCGATATTACTAAGACAATGATGAAAAAAGCGACCGTAATCGCCGACGCATAACCGATTCTACCCTGCTGAAAGCCCTGGTTGACGGTATACACCATCATCGTCAGGGTACTCTCTTGCGGGCTGCCATTGGGACCCTGCATGACCCAGACCTGAGTAAACAGGCGAAAGGCTAAAATGGTTGTGGTCAAGGCCACAAAAATAGTGGTATTACGGAGCTGGGGCAGAGTAATGTACAGAAACTGCTGCAGCTTGCTAGCGCCATCGATTTGAGCCGACTCGTACAGGAAATCCGGGATCTCCTGCAACCCGGCCAGATAGACCACCATCTGGAAGCCAACCCCCTGCCAGATCGATAAGACGATAATCGCTGGCAAGGCCAGATTGGGGTTGTTGAGCCAGTCGTAGGGTCCCAGATAGCCGAAGCTAACGAACTGGATAAACTCGTTGATCAAACCGGCGCCGGGGTTATAGAGAAAGGTCCAGATCACGGCCACTACAACCATGATCACTACGGTTGGGCTAAAATAAATAGTCCTAAAGACGTTCATCCCTTTGAGCTTTTGGTTGATCAGCATCGCCAGCAGGAGGGCCAGCGAGGTCTGAAGCGGTACAACAATCAGGGCAAAAAGGAAGTTGTTAAAGACCGCATTATAAAACGATCCATCTTGAAACATGCGCTCAAAGTTGCGCAAGCCCACAAACTGAGTGGGTAGATTGGGGTTAGGCACCAGCCGCTGGTCGGTAAAGGCCAGGCCGATGGCCATAACAAAGGGGATGAATAAAAAAATGGTTAGGAGTACAATTGCCGGGGTAGAAAACAGCCAGGCGGTTAAGATCTCACTGCGCCGCTGCGATGACACCCCTCTTGGACTACTTGCCGCCGTACTCGACGACGTGGCCGAGGATGAGGTGGTGGTTGTCAAAAGAACACCTCCTTGTAAATAATGGATTTAGTAGGGGCGTAATATTTTACGCCCCTACCCATAAAGTCTCGATCTAGGATTCAGGAGCGGGGTAACCTTGGTTATCTTCGATATCCTGGTCAATGGTTTGTACTGCGTCGTTTAGCTCCTGTTCAACGTCAGCCCCGATGACGATCTCTTGGACTACATCGGCAAAGGCGTTGGTAATCACCGGGTAAGCCGGGGTGACCGGCCGCGGAATAGCCACATTTTCAGCTTGCAATTGCTGCACAAACAGGTTCAGCGGGCCGTCCGCCGCATACAGCTCTGACTGTTCGATGGCGCTTTGCCGGGCCGGCACCGCGCCGTTCGCGTTGGTCATCCGCAGGATCTCCTCAGGTGAGACTAAAAACTCGATGAAGGTCCAGGCGGCCTCGGGGTTGGCGCAGTTAGACGTAATCCCCCAGTTCCAGGAACCCATGCCGGTCTTGGGACCTTCCCCAAAGTCAGGCATTGGGATGAGGACCAGGTTGTCGCCCAAATTCTCGCTGTGCGGTTCCCACATCCAGTGCCCCACCCACGACAGGGCTGTGATCTGGTCGATGTAAAAATCATCGTCACCGGCCGGTTCAGGGTTGGCATAACCTTGCTCAAACAGGTCTTGGAAGAAGGTCATAGCCTCGATCGACTCCGGACTGTTTAAGACGCCGTCCGCGTTTTGGTAGTTAGTCCGGTCGATTAACCCCCCGCCGTGCGACCAGAGAATCGGGGTAAAGCCGTAGGTATACCATTCCCCTTGGCCATAGTTCATCTTGAAATCGATGGCATACTCCACTTGATCCAGGGCCTGAAGGCTCTCCAATGCGCTCATAAATTCTTCTTTGGTCCAGGGGTCGTCAATACCTTCGGGAATCCGCACGCCGGCTTCTTCCAAATACTCGCGGTTGCCCCAAATAGCCAACCCGGAGTCGAACTGGCCCAGGCTGTAGAGATTGCCGGCATAAGTACCCTGCTCAATAATCGAGGGCAGGAAATCATTGCGTACTTCTTCGGTTAAATAATCATCGATTGGAATCAAATAGCCGGACCAGGCATAGTTATAAAGGAATGGTCCGTCAAAGTCGAGGGCACAGGGGAGATCACCGGCCAAGGCGGCGGCCTGGACCTGATCATTGTAGCTGCCTTCGGGGAGCTGAACGGCTTCAACCTGGATCTCAGGATGGCTGGCATTAAAGGCGTCAAGTGTCGCTTCCAGGGCGTCTCGCTCCGGGCCTTTGCCGGAATGGAACCAAACCGTAATCGTTTCCGCGTCACCCGCCGTCTCGCCTTGAATTTCTTCTTCCTGCACAACTGGCTCTTCAGCAGCCTGATCAACGGCGTCGGCTTCTTCCGCCGGCGACAACGCGGGGTCCGTTTCCTCGGCGCCGCCGCAGGCCACCGCCAACGCGATAATAAGCAGGAGGCCCAGAAGATTGAGCCAAACGCGTCTCAGTTTCATCAGTTTTTCTCCTTCATAAAGCTTCTTTGCGTAATGATTAAACCTAAAATCCACCCTGATTGTGGTCTATTCAATGAAGATTTATCACCCCCTCCACGGCTAATTTACTCGTCGGGTAGCGGTACCTGCTGCTCCTCCCTTAGAGTATATTCTTAAGCTATCAATTGAGTGGTTTGCCTTACCTCATTGTATGACCTGCCCTTAGGACCTGCCCATACCAAGGCGGGCTATTTAGGGGGTAAAATCGAGTAGTCTTTAAAGTAGCTCAACTGGGCTACGTTCCGGCCGGGCGTGGTCACCTCAGTGGAGCAAACAAATTTGGTTTGGGCAGGGGATTCTCTGAGTTCTAACCAGTGAGGCCGGTGGCTGGCTGCTTGCCCGGTCGAGTAGCCAGGCTGAATATCACCCACTTGTTCTTTATTGAATCACCTTGTCGGTGGATGTCTTGAAGGATCATTAGCTCTATTATTTAAGGAGAGGG
>CALMIS010000396.1 GCA_937864185.1 uncultured Chloroflexota bacterium | reverse complement strand
CGAGCCTTTTGAAAAATTGTTTGCTCCCCCCCTCTATCCGTGCTACAATTTGAGTTGCTACGGATAAGTTGGAACAGGGCCTGACCAAAAACAGCTCAGGCCGGTATTGAAGACGGGATCTGAGCTTTGGCCTATGCAAACCATTCTTAAAATTCTGTTTACCCTTCTTTTGGCGCTGGTGGTCTTTATCTCCGGTACCGGTGCCGGTTACGCCCTCCGCGATTACATTGTCAAAGACCAGCCCACCTCCGGGGAGGCTGAGCAAGAATTGAGCCTCTACTGGGAAGTCTGGAACCGGGTTGAGGAGCAGTTCTACGGCGGCGTCCCGAGTGATGCTCAGTTGACTTACGGCGCCATCAAAGGATCGCTGGCCGAGCTGGAAGACCCCTACACTATCTTTCTGGAACCGGAACCGGCGGCGCAGGAGAAGGCTAATCTAGAAGGGCAGTTTGGTGGGATCGGTGCCTTTGTCCGGCGGGATGAAGCGGGGAATGTCATCCTGGAACCGATGCGTGATCAGGCGGCCGAGCTAGCCGGTCTGCTCGAAGGTGATATTCTCATCGCCGTGGATGGAGCCGAAGTTTCGACGGAGATGACCACCGACCAGGTTGTGGCTCTGATTCGCGGCGAGGTTGGCAGCGAAGTCGTCCTCACCATCGAGCGGGAAGGGGAACCGGCGCCGCTCAAGATCACGGTGGTGCGGGCCATAATCGAAACCCCCAGTGCCACCTGGCGGGTACTTGAGGAAGAGCCCAGTATCGGCTACATTCAGTTAGCTTCCTTTACGGAACGCAGCAACGCCGAACTGAACGATGCCTTTGAAGAGTTAAGCGCCGCCGGGGTCACGGCCTACATCCTGGATCTGCGCCATAACGGCGGCGGCCTCCTCGAGACGGCGATTGATGTAGCCAGCCAATTTCTGAGAGAAGGCATTGTGCTGCGTGAAGATCGCCAGAACGAAGGCGAGCGAACCTACGATGTCCGCGGCGGCGGTCGAGCCCTGGATCACCCCCTAGTCCTCCTGGTTGACGGGGGGACGGCCAGTGCCAGCGAAATCGTGGCCGGCGCGCTGCAAGACTACAACCGGGCCACCCTCATCGGCGAGAAGACCTTTGGCAAGGGTAGCGTCCAACTCATCTATGAGCTGTCGGATAAGTCTAGGTTGCACGTGACCGTGGCCAAGTGGTTTACGCCCAATGGCAACGCCATCGACGGGGTGGGCCTGAAGCCGGAGCTTGAAGTCCTCATCACCGAGGAAGACCGCGCCAACGGGGTGGATCCGCAACTGGCCCGGGCGATTGAGTTCTTACAGAATGAGGAGTATGCCACCTCCAAGCGATAGGAGCGTTGAATGAGTCCCAGAGTCAAGCACCTCCTGACAATTTTCGCCATCATCTTTCTGCTGGGTTTTATTTCCTTGGGATCATTTGTGCTGGGGATGGCTTTTCATGCCAATTTTTACACGGGGACTCAGCCTGACAATCTGACCACGGCCTTGACCGCTTTCTCCTCCAGCGGTGAAATTCACCAGGCGCCAAACTTTAACGTGGCAGATATACCCCCTGAATTCAGTACCTTCTGGGAAGCCTGGATTTTTCTCAATGAAGAGTTTTACGGCGAGATCCCCGCCGATGATGAGCGGGTCTATGGGGCCATTCGGGGCATGGTTACCTCGTTTGGTGATCAGCACACGTCTTTTATCGATCCGGTCCGGGCCGCCATTATGAGTGAAAATATTCAGGGCAGCTTTGAGGGCATTGGCGCCACCATTCGGATGGATGAGGCGGGCCGCTTAATCATCGCCGATCCGATGCCGGATCGACCCGCTTTCAAAGCCGGCCTTAGGCCGGGTGACATTATTGTGGAGATTGATGACCAAACGGTGGAGGGGCTGAGTCTGTTTGAAGCTGTCCTGGAAATTCGCGGTCCGGCCAATTCAAGCGTGACCCTAACCATTCTGCGCGAGGACGAGCCCGAGCCGTTGGAATTTACGGTCATGCGGGCCAAGATCGAGCTGGAAGTGGTCGAGTCTAAGATGGTGGGCGACACAATCGGTTACGTGCGGTTAACCCAATTCAGCGGCGGCGCGGCGGAAAAATTGACTGAAGCCATCGAGGATCTGTTTGAACAAGGCGCCGAAGCACTGGTTTTCGATCTGCGCAGTAACCCCGGTGGCCTACTCTCGGAAGCGGTCAACGTCGGGAGTTTGTTTGTCAATTCCGGGACCATCACCATCGAACGGCTGCGGGGCGGTGAGGAAAAAGTCTTCACCGCCAAACGAGGCTACCAGGTGGCGACCGACACCCCGCTGGTCATTTTAGTCAACAGCGGCAGCGCCAGCGCCAGCGAGATTGTGGCTGGAGCGATGCAGGATCTGGACCGGGCCACCGTAATTGGCCAGCAGACGTTTGGCAAAGGCTCGGTGCAACTGCCGCATACGCTGTCCGATGGGTCCGAACTGCGGGTCACCATTGCCGAGTGGTTAACGCCGGCCGGTCGCCAAATTCACCAGCAGGGGATTGCCCCGGATATCGAAGTAGAGTTGACCAGCGAAGATATTGAGAACGAGCGTGATCCGCAACTGGAACAAGCGCTTGAATTCCTAAAAGGCGAGTAACTTGGGTCGTGAGCAAAAATTTTACTAAGATCATTGCGAATAACCGCAAAGCCCGTCATGATTATTCAATTGATGATTCCCTGGAGGTAGGCATCATCTTAACCGGCAGTGAAATAAAATCCGTGAGAGCCGGGCAGGTTAACTTAAGAGATAGCTATGCCACCTTTCGCGACGGGGAGTTGTGGCTGGTTAACGCTCACATCTCTCCCTATCAGCAAGCCAGTTATCAAAACCACGAACCGCGGCGTGATCGCAAGCTACTCCTCCACCGCCGCGAACTGAATCGTTTAGCGAGTAAAGTGCAGGAAAAGGGCTTGACCCTCGTGCCTCTGCAGCTCTACTTGAAGAACAGTTGGGTTAAGGTAGAACTTGGTCTCGCTCGCGGGAAGAAACTGTATGACAAGCGTCAGACTCTGCGCGAACGGGCCGATCAACGTCAAATCGAACGCACGCTGGGGCGACAGCAGAAGGGAATAGAATGACATCTCCATTTCAGTTCAAGCACTACCAGCCTCGACCGCTGGAGATCATCGATACCACCCTCCGCGAGGGATCGCAGACGTCGCTGCTGCACGACCACTATAAATATTTTTTCACCCAAAGCGACAAAATGGAAATTGCCCGGGCTCTCATTGTCTACGGGGTAAAGTTTATTGAGTTATTTGCGCCGATCGTTAGTCCGCGGGAGCGAGAGGATTTTGCCGCCATCAAAGCGGTTCGTGATGAGCTGATTATGCAAAAGGGTTATACCTTTCTGTTGGCTCACGTCCGCTGCCATCCGGACGATGTAGAGTCCGCGGTTGAAGCCGGCGCGGATGGCCTTAATTTCTACGTTCGCCTCTCGGAGACCGCTCGCTACAGTCACGGCAAAGATATCGAGACAGTGGTTAAGCAGGCTCGATCGTTGATTGAGGACGTCCGTAAGAATCAGCCGAAACTGATCCTGCGCTTTAGTGGCGAGGATGCCTTCCGAACCCCGGAGGATGACCTGTTCCGGGTGTATGACCAGATTGCGCCTTACGTCGATCGTTTTGGTACACCCGACACAGTCGGGATCGCCACGCCCAACAGCGTTATCCGCCGGCTGGAACTTCTGCGCCAACGTTATCCCACCGTTCAATTTGAGGGACACTTTCATGATGATCGGGGCTTCAGTCTGATCAATGCCCTCGAAGCTGTCAAAGGGGGGATGACCTACATCAACACTACCCTGCTCGGCGTAGGGGATCGCTCCGGCATCACCTCGCTGACGGCACTGCTCTTTAATCTCTACATCGACAAATTCTATGACCATTTAGAAGGTTACAACCTGCGCGGTTCCTACCCGATCAACGTCATGTTCGCCTCAAAGCTCAAGAAGTTGGTGCCGTCCAAGGAGCCGGTCAGCCTCACCAACCGGACCCATACCGCCGGGGTTCACCAACGGGCGCTGCTCAATAATGTGGCCACCTACGAAGCCTTCCCGCTCGATCAGTTTGGCGTCAGCGAATCGGAGATGTTGTTGGGGCCGCTGAGTGGCTGGAATATGGTTTACTATTTTCTCAAAGAGATTAAGTACTATAACCTGGATGAAGCCACCGCCCGCGAAATTGCCAACATCTTTAAAGACCGGTTGTATACCGTTCCGGCCGGGACCTCGCCGACGGAAGTGCTGGTCGATATCGCCGAGAACGAGTTTGGCCTCACCCGGATTGCTGTCCCTGAGCAGTTTAAAGATAAAGTTTTCCAACATATGACCGAAGCCTCGGTTACTGACCATCTCAATCAAGAGAGTGGCGAGGGCAACCCCGAGGCCCACCGCCAAGGGGCGGTGAGTTTAAAGCAATGACAGCTACCGCGCACACCTTTGTTGAAAAAATCCTGGCCAGAAACGCCGGGCTGCCCGAAGTTGTGCCTGGGCAAGTCATTGATGCCACTCCGGATGTAGCTCTCAGCCACGATAACAGCGCGGCCATTTCTAAAATTTTCTACAGTCTAGGCATCAACCGGGTGAAATACCCTGACCGCCTGGCCATCACGCTCGATCACGCGGCGCCACCACCGACGACCAAGCACGCCCAAAATCACGCCGAGATCCGGCAGTTTGTGGCCGAGCAGGGCGTAACCCACTTCTTTGAGGTCGGGCGCGGGATTTGTCACCAGGTCCTGTGCGAAGAGAGCCACATCTATCCGGGGATTGTGCTGCTCGGCGCGGATAGTCACTCGCCGCACTGTGGCGCGCTCGGCGCCTTTGGGGCGGGAGTCGGCCGCAGCGAGATGGCCGCCATCTGGGCCACCGGCCAACTTTGGCTGCGGGTGCCGGAAAGCCTGAAAATTACGATCAAAGGCCGGTTTCGACCCTGGGTAACCAGTAAGGATATTTCTCTCTTTATCATCGGTCAGCTCGGCGCGGACGGCGGCCTTTACGCCAGCGTCGAATTCCACGGGGAGGCGGTAGCCGGGATGACGATGGAGAGCCGCTTTGTCCTCTCCAATATGATGGCCGAGATGGGGGCCAAGAATGCCTGGGTGGCCACCGATGAGGTCACATTTGACTGGCTGGCTAACCAGCAGAGCCGAGAGGCCGGGGCAGCGGTCAGCCGCGACGAGTGGCGAGCCACGAGCCAGGAACTGTGGCCTGATCCGGCGGCCAAGTATGCGGCGGAGTACACTTTCGATGCCGCAGCTATCGAACCCCAGGTGGCTTGTCCGCACACCGTCGATAATGTTAAGCCCTTGAGCGCCGTGGCCGGGCGGCGAGTCCATCAGGCTTTTATCGGCACCTGTACCAATGGCCGGTTGGAAGATTTGGCGGTTGCGGCCGGTGTGGTCGCCGGCAAGCGCGTTGCGCCGGGCACCCGCCTGTTGGTTATCCCGGCCTCCTCCCAGGTTTACCTCGATGCGCTCAAGGCCGGCTATATCGAAACGCTCCTGGCGGCCGGGGCCGCGATCGGCTCGCCCGGCTGTGGTCCGTGTATGGGGAATCATCTGGGCATCCCGGCCCCGGGTGAAGTGACGATCAGCAGTGCCAATCGCAACTTCAAAGGCCGGATGGGTACGCCCGACTCTGAAATTTATCTCTCTTCGCCGGCCGTCGTAGCGGCAAGCGCTATCGCCGGCCAGATCATCGGACCGGAGCAGATCGCCGGTTAGCAGCGGTAAAACAAAAATAAAACTGGGGGCGGAATGAATTCCGCCCCCAGTTTGGGAGACATCAAGAAATGGCTAACTTGTCACGGGGTCGAGTTTGGAAGTATGGCGACGGCGTCAATACCGACGTCATCTTTCCCGGCAAATATACCTACACCGTCTCTGATCCGGCGGAGATGGCCCAATATGCCCTGGAGGATCTGGACCCCAATTTTGCGCCCAACGTCCGGCCGGGTGACGTCATCGTCGCCGGTAAAAATTGGGGCAACGGCTCCAGTCGCGAGCAAGCGGCAATTTGTCTCAAAATGGCGGGTGTCGGCGCGGTCATTGCCGAGTCGTTTGCCCGCATTTGGTATCGCAACGCCATCAACAACGGGCTGCTGGCTTTAACCTGTCCCGAAGCCGTCGCCGCCTTGCAGCAAGGCGACGAGGTCGAAGTTGATTTGGAGGCCGGGGTTATCCGCAGCCACTCCGGCCTCTTTACTTTTCCGCCTTTTGCCCCTTCAGTTCAAGAAATTATCGCCGACGGCGGTCTCATCCCTCATTTAAAGCGACAACTGGCTCAAAGCTAGGACCATACCCTAAGGCTTCAGAATCTGAAGTCCGTCTACCCCGGCCAGAATGACCTCTGAAACCATATTAAGGAA
The DNA here is from genome assembly GCA_937864185.1 of uncultured Chloroflexota bacterium. Classification (GTDB taxonomy): domain Bacteria; phylum Chloroflexota; class Anaerolineae; order 4572-78; family J111; genus JAGRBY01. Next base: position 8,751 of record CALMIS010000396.1, on the reverse strand, counting down.
CAAACCGTGCTCTACCACCCCAACCCGCCGGATCAGAGTCTCGGCTAGTTGGAGTGGATCATCAATCCCCTTGGGAAACGTACAGTCGATGATGAAGTTGCCGTTGTCCGTCAGGTACGGTTCAGATTCGCCGCCGCGCAAGACCGGCTGACAGCCAAGTGTGGCCAGCCAGTCGAGTTGGGTCCGCCACCCGAACGGCACGATCTCGACGGGGAGGGCAAAGTCTTGTCCCAGTTTCTGGACGAGTTTGCCCTGATCGCCAACAATGATCAGGCGTTTGGCGGCAGACTCTACCATTTTCTCACGTAACAGCGCTCCACCACCGCCTTTGATGAGGTTGAGTTGCGGATCGATCTCGTCGGCGCCATCAACCGCCAAATCAAGGTGGGGAACTTCGTTAAGCGTAGCGAGCGGGAGGCCGTACGCTTGGGCCACTTCGGCCGTTCGATTAGAGGTCGGCACGCCCACGATATCGGTCAGTTGCTTAGCCTGCCACAATTCACCCAACTTCATCACAAAGAATTTGGCGGTTGAACCGGTCCCGAGTCCTAACCGCATCCCGCTGGTCACTTGCTCGGCGGCTTTTTCGCCGGCTATTTTTTTGAGCCGTTCAACATCCGTGATCATAAAAGGCGGGTTTCTACTTTTTAGACTTATCTATAGTTTCGAGCGCCCGTAAGACCACGTTATCGACGGTAAAGCCCAGTTGCTCAAAGATAACTTGATACGGCGCGGAGGCACCAAACCGGTCTAGCCCGATGATGGTCCCCTGGGGGCCAACGTACTTTTCCCAGCCCATCGTCACCCCGGCCTCAATAGCCACTCGAGCTTTGACCGAGGGGGGCAAAACATATTCTTTATACTCATCGGGTTGCTGCTCGAACAACTCCCAACTGGGAAAACTAATGACGTTGGCGCTAATCCCTTGCTCGGCCAGCCGGGCGTGGGCCTCGACCGCGAGCTGCACTTCTGAGCCGGTGGCCAGCAGCAGCACATCAGGATAAACCCGATCGGTGTCGATCATGATATAAGCCCCTTTGCTCAAATTAGCCGCATCAGCCATACCCGACCGATCAAAAACCGGCAGGTTTTGGCGACTAAGAACCAGGGCCACCGGTCCGGTCCGCTTTTCCAGGGCCACTTTCCAGGCTTGCGCTGTTTCATTGGCATCCGCGGGGCGGATCACGGTCACATTGGGCATGACTCGCAGCGCGGCTAACTGCTCTACCGGCTGGTGGGTAGGCCCGTCTTCGCCCAAACCAATGCTATCGTGGGTGAAGACGAAGATGGTGGGCACGTGAGACAGGGCCGCCACCCGAATGGCGGGCCGGCAGTAATCGGAAAAGACCATAAAGGTGCCGCCGTAGGGGAAGAGGCCGCCGTGCAGGGCCATGCCATTGAGGGCCGCGCTCATAGCGTGCTCGCGCACTCCAAAATAGATGTTGCGCCCGGCATAGCTTTCAATGGCAAAGTTGGGCGAGTCGTCAATCAAGGTGTTATTGCTCGAGGCCAAATCGGCGGAGCCACCGACCAGGGTCGGGATAACAGGGGCAATGGCGTTGATCGTCTTGCCTGAAGCCACGCGAGTGGCAATCCCTTTAGCGTCGGGTTTGAAAACGGGCAGGGCCTCGTCCCAGCCATCGGGCAGTTCGCCGGAAAGAGCGGCCCGGAACTTTTCAGCATCATCGGGGAAGGCCTGGCTATAAGCCCCAAGTTTGTCTTTCCACTCAGCTTCCCAAGCCGGCCCGCGATCAATGGCCTGGCGGAACTCGGCCAAAGCCTCGTCAGGGATGTAAAACTCCTTATCCGGATCCCAGCCATAGGCTTCTTTGGTCAATCTAACTTCATCCGGGCCGAGAGGAGAGCCGTGCGCCTTGGCCGAATTAGACTTGTTAGGACTGCCGTAACCGATAATGGTCCGGCAGGCAATAATCGACGGTTTATCGGTAACCGCTTGGGCATTTTTAATTGCCTCGGCGATAGCAGTCCGATCATGGCCATCAATTTGCTGAGTGTGCCAGCCGTAGGCTTCAAAACGCATCATCCGGTCTTCGGAGAAAGAGAGGTCAATGCTGCCGTCGAGACTGATCAGGTTGTCATCATACAGATAAATGATTTTACCCAGCTTCATATGGCCGGCCATCGAGGCTGCTTCTTGCGATACGCCTTCCATTAGATCGCCGTCACTGACGATGGCATAGGTATAATGATCCACCAGGGCGTGACCCTCGCGGTTGAACGTCGCCGCCAGGAAGGCTTCGGCAATAGCCATGCCGACGCCGTTGGCAAAGCCCTGTCCTAGGGGCCCCGTGGTCGTCTCGATGCCGGGGGTCAAGCCGTACTCCGTATGCCCAGGGGTCTGGCTACCCCATTGGCGAAACTGCTTTAATTGTTCTAGGGGGAGATCATAGCCGGTTAAGTGCAACAAACTGTAGTGCAACATCGACCCATGACCCGCCGACAGGATAAAGCGATCCCGGTTGAACCAATCAGGATTTTTGGGATTGTGGCGTAGAAATTGGGTCCACAAGACGTAGGCTATATCGGCGGCGCCCATAGGCAGGCCGGGGTGACCAGAATTTGCCTTCTGGACACCATCAATCGAAAGGGTACGGATAGTATCAACACAAAGTTGATCAAGGCTGGGTTTCTTCATCTGGGAAGCTCCTCTCAAAAAGTCTGCAAAGTGTGGAGAAAATTAGTGAACAATATCACATACATGAAACCATGAAATCAGGTCGATTGCAAATTTACCCAGACCCAGGTTGAACAATGTTTTTTTGTGAAGATGAAAGGTATTTTCTCAATATTCCGGGGTGAACGCGGCCTGAGCTGGTCGAAGGCCGTTGGTTTCGACAGGCTCAACCAACGTTACCGTGCTTTGTTGCGAAGACCCTGATTTTGACAATAACAAATATCACGCTTATTATTTCGGCGTTATCAAACCAATACGTTTGATACCCCGCGACGGGTATTTCACGCCCAATGTTTTCCCTCCTGTCCGTTTCATCTTACGCTTCATTACCTCAATTCGACCAAAGATCTATGGCGTATGGAAATAAGGAACTTATGACAGAGTCGTCAGGTGATGGGCAACTGATTCAAATTGGCCGGCAAATCCGCGAGGTGCGGAAACGGCAAGGTCTTACCCTTAGAGAGCTGGGAACAAAGGTCGGCCTGTCCGTTTCTTTTCTAAGCCAGATCGAAAACGGCCGGGTTGAGCTTAATGTTACCAATTTAGAAGCTATTGGCCGGGCGCTTGGTGTGCCGCTCATTACCTTTTTTGTCAACGGCGAGCCGCCCGGCGTCAGCCTAACCCGGCGAGCTGAGCGGCGCTGGTTCGATCTGGGCAACCGGGCCCAAGAGTCGCTGTTGGTTCGAAAGCTAGGAAATTTGGAGATCTTCACCATCCGCCTGGACCCCCACTCCGAGCCTACCCGAGCCAGCAGCCATCAAGGGGAAGAATTCACCTTTGTGCTGCGGGGCTCGGTGCGGATTACGCTCGGTGTTGATCAGGTTTACGATTTGGCTGAAGGCGACATCATTCACTACCTGTCCGATCTTCCGCACCGCTGGCAAAACATCTCTGATGAAGAAGCGGAGATTCTGGTTGTGAACACACCTGCTACCTATTAATGAAGCGAGAGACCGATGAAAATCCGAGCGGCCATTGTTCGCCAGCAGAAACAACCGCTCAGCCTGGAAGAGGTTGAGCTGGAAGACCCTCGGCCGGATGAAGTGCTGGTCCGGCTGGTAGGGGCCGGCATCTGCCACACCGATCTGGTCGCCCGCGATCAGTACTATCCGGTTCCCCATCCGGTCGTGTGCGGCCACGAGGGCGCCGGTATCGTTGAGCGAGTCGGGGCTGGCGTTCATAAGGTCAAACCTGGTGATCATGTGGTGCTGACTTATATGTGGTGCGGTCGCTGCCCCAGTTGTTTGGCCGGCCAGCCGGCTTACTGCCGCCAAGCCTTTGCCCTAAACTTTGCCGGGGGCCGAGAAGATGGCTCCAGCCCGCTCCATCAACCCGGGGGTGAGATGCACGGGGCCTTTTTTGGCCAATCCTCCTTTGCCACCCACGCCTTGGCCCATGAACGTAACACCGTCAAAGTTAGCCCGGAAGCACCGCTGGAGATTTTGGGACCGCTCGGCTGCGGAGTCCAGACCGGAGCCGGCACGGTGATGAATGCCCTGCGACCCACCGTGGGCTCGAGTTTGGTCATCTTCGGGGCCGGGGCGGTAGGACTCAGCGCCCTCCTGGCGGCGAAACTGGCCGGCTGCTCACCTCTCATCGCCGTCGATATCAAACCGAACCGGCTCGACCTGGCCCGCGTCTTGGGGGCCACCCATTTGATCAATGCCGCCGAGGTGGCTGACCCGCTGGGCACGATCAACCGGATCACCCGAGGCGGGGCGGACTACACCCTGGAAGCAACCGGGCTGCCGCACGTCTTTCAGCAAGCGGTCCATAGCCTGGCGCCTGGTGGCGTCTGCGCCTTTGTCGGCGCGGCCCCCTTTGGGATGGAAGCCAGTTTTGATATGAACACCATCCTGGCCGGCCGGACCATTCGCGGCGTGGTGGCTGGCCACAGCGTGCCCGACCTGTTTATCCCCCAGCTCATCCGGCTCTATTTGGAAGGTTGTTTCCCCTTTGATCGTCTAATCAAGTTTTATCCTTTTGCAGAGATCAACCAGGCCATCGCCGACTCGGAGAGCGGGGCCACAGTCAAGCCGGTCCTCCGGTTCGAGTAAGGGAGAACTGATGGTCAGTCACGGCTACAACGGCACCGTTGTCATTACCGGCATTGGCACGCTCGTATCCGGCGATTTCCAACGAGGGATTCTGGCGGCGGATAGCGTCATCGTCAAAAACGGCCTGATCGATCAAATCGGCTGGGCCGGCGACCTCGATTTCAGCGCCGCCGACCACGTGGTCGATGTCCAGGGCCAGGTGGTCTGTCCGGGCTTTATCGATGCCCACGTCCACAATACCATCGACGACTACCAGCCGATGCAGCGGGTGGCCAATTGGATGGAGAGCTATCTCTGGTACGGCATCACCACGCTCGTCTCCGAGGGCGAGCAAGGGCCGGGCTATCCCCGCTTTTTTGACGACGCGATTGGGGTTAAGGCTCTGGCTATTGTAGCCAAACGCGTCTTCGATAATTTCCGGCCGGGCGGTTTTCAGAAAGTCCACGGCGGGGCGGTGGTGCTGGTCAACGGTTTGAGCGAGGCCGATTTTGCCGAGATGGCTCGGGCTGGGGTCTGGCTGGTCGCCGAGATCGGGGGTGGCAGCCTGCCGGCTAATTATCTCGAGATGGTGGCCTGGGCCCGGCGTTACCGGTTCAAAGTGTCGGTCCACATCGGGCCGCGCTCCATCCCGACCTCAGCGCCGATCGGGGCGGACATCGCTCTGGCGATTAAGCCGGACAAGATGGCCCGGCTCAACGGGGGCTCGACGGCCGCGCCCTGGCCGGAGATCAAGCGCATCATCGACGAAAGTGACGCCGCCTTGGAACTGGTGGTGACCGGCAACCAAAAGATGGCCGACCGTATTCTGGCTTATCTGCAAGCGCGAAACGAACTGCACCGGGTCACCTTCGGCTCCGACACCCCGACCGGCCAAGGCGCCATGCCGAACGGCATCCAGCGTATGGTCATGCGAGCCGCCGCCTTTCACGACATCCCGCCGGCGCAGGCCATCGCCATGGGCACCGGCAACACCGCCGACTTGTACGGGCTGAATACCGGCAAAATCGAGGTCGGGCGTGAGGCCGATCTGCTGGCCATCGATTCTGCCCTGGATGCCGTGGGCCAGGATGCCCTGGCGGCGATGGCGATGGATGATACATTTGGAGCGTCAATGGTGATGGTCGATGGCCAGATTTGCTCGGTCAAGGGGCGCGATGGCCGGCCCACCCGGCGCTGCATCCTGATCGACGGCCGGCCGGCCCAGGCCGAAAGTGTCAATGAGTATATTTTTGGCCCTTACTTCCCCGGCTTTTTGCGGTAAGGGACCGGCGGAGAGCGGCTGAAGCCGCAAACGTTATTTCACGGGAGGCTAGATGAGTACTTTGCTGGTCAAAAACGCTGACATCGTAATCACCCTGGATGACCAGGGACGAAAACTCCGCGGCGGTGGTCTGTTCGTGCGGGATAACGTCATCGAGCAGGTTGGTCCCAGCGAAGCGCTCCCGGCCGAAGCGGACGAGGTCATCGACGCGACCGGGCTGGCGGTCTTGCCCGGCCTGGTCAACACCCACCACCACTTTTTCCAGTCACTCTTTCGAGCCGTACCGGGCGCGCAGGATCACGGCCTGTTTGACTGGCTGGTGCGGCTGTTTCCCATCTACGGCGAGGTGACCGCCGAGGCGATTTACCTCAGCTCGCTGACGGCCATGGCCGAACTCATTTTGTCCGGCTGCACCACCAGCAGCGATCATCTCTACCTTTACCCCAACGACACCAGCCTGGAGGCTCAAATTCGGGCCGCCGGCGAAATCGGCTTGCGCTTTCACGCCATGCGCGGGGCGATGTCGCTGGGGCGCAGCCGGGGTGGGCTCTCCCCCGACCATCTGGTTCAAGACGAGGAGCACATCCTGACCGATTGCCAGCGCCTGATCGAAACCTATCACGATCCCGCGCCCTTTTCGATGCTGCGGGTCGGATTGGCGCCATGTACGCCCTTCACCGTCACCAAGACTCTGATGCGCGAGACCGCGCGTCTGGCCCGCGCTTACCCGCAGGTCCGGCTGCATACCCACGTGGCCGAGACCATGGATGAAGAGGTTTACTGCTTGCGCGAGTTCAACCAGCGGCCGGCCGATTATATGGTCGAGGTCGGCTGGGTAGGGCCGGAGGTCTGGTGGGCTCACAGTATTTTTCTCAATCGCGACGAGATCAGGCTGTTGGCCGAAACCGGCACCGGCGTGGCCCACTGCCCCTCGTCCAATATGCGGCTGGGCTCGGGGATCTGCCCGGTGCGGGAGATGCTGGATGCCGGCGTGAAGGTCTCGATTGGCGTGGATGGCTCGGCCAGCAACGACACCGGCCACCTCTTGAACGAGGCCCGGACGGCGGTGCTATTGCAACGCGTCAAACACGGGGCCGGGGCCTTCAGTATTGAGGAAGGCCTGGACCTGGCCATTCGCGGCGGGGCGGCGGTCTTGGGCCGCGCGGAGATTGGGACCCTGGCGGTAGGCCGGGCGGCTGATTTTATCGGGGTCAATCTCAAGACTCTGGCTATGGCCGGCGGCGCGGTCCACGATCCGTTGGCGGCCCTGCTCCTGTGCCGGGTGGATCGCGTCGACTTGTCGGTGATCAACGGTCGCGTTGTCGTCCGCCACGGCCAATTACTGACCATCGATCTGGAGCCCCTCATCACCCGCCACAACGAGTTGGCCGCCGAGTTTGTCTCGCGCCATCCGGTGCCGGAGAGGTTTAAGCTGGTTTAAAAACGAAGGGTAAAAGTGGAGGGCAGAGCTTGCTCTGTCAGCAAACCAAGGTTTGCACTCCTTAAAAATAACGCCGCAGGTCGGGGGGCTTGGGGAGTCACCGCCCCAAACTCATTTTCATTCCCGGGATCAAACCCCCGGTTCTGTCGGTTTCCTCAGTGATACAGGAGGTTCATCTATGGCAGAACAACAAGACAGCCAATCCGGCCGCTGGGAAGGCCGGAACAATACGAAGGATAGTCTCCGGACCGAGATCTGGTCGGCCTTGGAGCAGCGCGGGATAGCGATAGGCCCGGCTTTTAGCCGCATTCCCAATTTCGTCGGCGCCGAGCAGGCCGCCGCCCGCCTGGCCGAGCTATCGATTTGGCAAAACGCCAAAGTGGTCAAATCTAACCCTGACCCGCCCCAAATTCCGGTCCGGCTCAGGGCCTTGCAGGACGGCAAACTGCTCTATACGCCGGTGCCGGAGCTGGTCAAAGGTTTTCCGTTTATTGAGTTGGACCCGGAGGATCTGCGCCGGCGCGGTATCCCCTTTGAGGCGGCGGCCCCTTCCGAGGGGGCTTTAGAGTACGGCCGCAAGGTCAACTTCGATCAGATGCAGCCCTTTGACCTGGTGGTCGTTGGCTGTGTGGCGGTCACCCGCCAGGGCGGGCGGACCGGCAAAGGCGGAGGCTTCGCCGATTTGGAGTTGGGCATCTTTCGCGAGATGGGCTTGGTCAAGCCCGGCGTGCCGATCGTGACCACGGTCCACGGCACCCAACTGGTCGACAACGATCGGGTGGTCATGGTCGGCCACGACTCCGCCCTGGACTGGATCATCACGCCGGAGGAGGTCATCGAAACCCGGACTCCCTACCCCCAACCGAAGGGCGTTGATTGGCAGGCCGTGCAGGCCGACCAGTATCGGGATATTCCGTTTCTGGTGAGCCTGCGCGACTCATTGATCAAGAAGCAGTGAGGCTTGTCGTTCCGCGAGGCTAGCGAGTCTATGATAAGGAGGGCGTCACTATAGAGCTATAAGCGACCAAGAATATTTTTAGATAACAGTACCGATGTCAAGGATTGGCCACTTCAAAATTTAAGGAGGATGAAATGATGTATCGTAAATCTGGCTGGTTAGCTATTGCCATCTTGCTCAGCGCCTTGGTCTTGCTGTTGGGAGCCTGCGGTGGGGCCGCCCCGGCCCCGGCCCCGGCCGAAGAAGCCCCCGCCGAGGAAGCCGCTCCGGCTGAAGAAGCCGCGCCGGCCGAGGAAGCCGCTCCGGCCGAGGAAGCCGCTCCGGCCGAGGAAGCAGCCC
>CALMIS010000395.1 GCA_937864185.1 uncultured Chloroflexota bacterium | reverse complement strand
GGGGGTGCGGGTGGCGGTGGCGGTCGGGGTGGCCGCGCCGGCCGAATCGTATTCATACGCGCCCATATCGCAAGTGCCGTTGCGGACGTACCCGCGCTGGTCGGTGGTCAGCAGGACGCCGTTTTGGTCTAAACAGCCGAGGGGACTGCCGCCATTGACCGCCGGGCTGCCTACCAGCAGGGCGTGGGTTTGCGTTTGACCGCCGTTGTTTTGCAGCGGCCCCAGGAAAGGCAGCAGGTTAAGCCGGTTACCGGTGGTATCGCCGGTGATGATGCAGCCGGTGGTGGTCTCGATCAAGTTGTAGCCCGCGCTGGTGAGGACGCCGAAACAGTCAGGATAAAGGGTGCCCGTGCTGCTGTTGTCAATGTTGTCGGCCATGATACTGTTTTTCGCCGTGAGGCTCCCGCTGTTCTGGTATATCCCACCGCCCTCGCCGTTACCAGAGCTATCCGAGTCGGCGGTGTTGTTGGCGATGGTCACATTGTAGAGCTGCGTTTCACCCGAGTTGAGCAGCCCTCCGCCGTGAATCTCGGCACTGTTGCCGCTGATTGTACTGTTGATGAGGGTCAAGGTGCTGAGGTTGTGATGGATGCCACCGCCGCTACTGTCGTTGGTATTATCGTAAATAACGCTGTTAACGATAGTGGTGGCAGTTTGAGTGTACAGGCCGCCCCCGATGTTATTATCAATTCGGCTGTTGCTGATGATCAGCGGTCCCGCCGTAGGGACCGAGTAGATGCCTCGCTGGGGCGAGTTGTTGGTTACGCGACTATTGCTCAAGGTTAGCGCCCCATTGAAGCCCAAATAGATCCCACTCCCGGCAAAACTGCCGGTCTCGCCGCCGGTTACCGTTAGATCAGACAGTTGAGCCAAAGCGTTGGAAATCTGAAATACACCGTCAATGCCGTTGGCGTCAATGGTGGTATTCGCTCGGCCCGCGCCAGTGATCGTCAGATCCTGGTTAATGTCCAGGTCGCCGGTCAGAGCGGCGTTTTCACCGGTTCCGGCCAGGCTCAACACGTAATTGCCGGCCGGCAGGCGAATAGTATCGGCCCCGCTGCCGGCGGGACAACCGCTGACCACTCGATCTTCATTAGCGGCGATAATCGCCTCTCGCAGCGAGCAGTCGCCATCGTTGTTGACCTCGTCAGCGGTGGTGTTAACCGTGATGGTGGCCGCCCGGGCGGCCGGGGTGGTAAAGATCAAAAGGGCCAGCGCCAGGCCGACCCAAGGCAGTCGCCGGAGCCAAGCTGCTTTGCGCCGGGCGGCAATGAGGTAGTTTGCTTTAAGGTTGATCATGGTAATTCCTCTCTTATCTCGCCCTTTTATCATATTTGCGAAACGCTCAGGAAACGCTTAGAATAGGTTTGTTCCCCAATTGGTTTGAATTTAATACGGCCTCTTTTTTCAGGCGAGGGATGTATCTTCTCAATATTCCGGGGTGGACGCGGCCTGAGCTTGTCGAAGGCCGTTGGTTTCGACAGGCTCAACCAACGCTACCGCGATTTATTGAGAAGCTACCGATGGATGATAAAAAACTGGTCATTCGATCATTAGGCCACCTGGTTATCGAATTGGATGGCCGGGCCTTGAGTGGTTTGCCTTCTCGAGCGGCCGAAGCGCTGCTGCTCTATTTGGTTTGTCACGACCAGCCCATCCCCCGCGAGACTCTAGCCGACCTGCTCTGGGGCCAACGCAGTCAAAAGCAAGGGCTGACCAACCTGCGCACCATTCTCACCGGCCTGCGCCGCGAACTGGAGGCCTACTTGATCATCACTCGCCAAACGCTGGCCTTTAACCACGCCGCTCCGTATTGGCTGGATGTGGCCGAATTTGAGCGGGAACTGGCCCAGCTTCAGCCGGCCTTGCAGGCGGCCCCGCCCTTCCCGCCCGAAACTACCCGCCGCTTGCAGGCCGCCCTGGATCTCTACCGGGGCGATTTCCTGGCTACCTTTTCGCTGCGCGAAGGGGCTGAGTTCGAGGCCTGGGTGCTGTGGCGGCAGGAGCAGCTTAAGCGGTTGGCCAGTGTGGGATTGCATCGCCTGGGGGATCACTATTTGGCGACCGGTGACTATCACCAGGGGCTGACCTATGCCGAAAAGTGGCTGGCCCTTGACCCTTACAATGATGCCGCTCAACGGCAGGTCATGGAACTGCTGGTCCGCTGTGGCCAGCCGCATTTGGCCTTGCAGCGCTATCAGCGTTTTAGACAGTTGCTGGCCCAAGAGTTGGGACTTGATCCGGCGCCCGAAACCAGCCGGCTTTACACCCGGATTCACGCGGCCCGCGCCCTTAGCAGCGCTAATTTGCCCCAGCCGGACACGCCCTTTGTCGGTCGAGCCGCCGAACTGGAGCAAATTAGGACTTATCTGGCCAACCCGCTGTGCCGGCTCGTCACGCTGATTGGGCCGGGCGGCACCGGCAAGACTCGCCTGGCGTTGGAAGCGGCCCGTCGCCAGCAGCAGAGCTGGCTGCACGGGGTCTGTTTTGTGCCTTTGGCCGACCAACCGTCCGCCGACTCACTTATGTTGGCGGTTGCCGGGGCCCTTGATCTGTCGCTGCATGGCATCGACGACTCGTCGGAGCAGGTCCTGACGGCCTTGCATGAGCGAGAGATGCTACTTGTCCTTGATAATTTTGAGCCACTGCTCGCTCCCACACTACCGTCGCCCCAGTCCAGCCGGAATGGCTCAAAAAGTGGCCTGGCCTGGCTAACAGATATCTTAAATGTAGCCCCAGAGGTCAAAATCCTGATCACTTCCCGCGAGCGGCTTAACTTAGTGGAAGAAAGGGTTTTTCAAGTGGAGGGGCTGCCTCAGCCAAATGAAGCCCAAGCTGAGTCGGATCTGAGCGCCAACAGCGCGGTGCAGCTCTTTGTTCAAAGTGCGCGCCAAGTGCAACCGAGCTTTAGCCCTACCCCCGCCGACTTGGCCGAGATCGGGCGGATCTGCCGTTTGGTTAACGGGCTGCCGTTGGCCCTTAAATTGGCCGCAGCCTGGGTGCGGGCGATGACCTGTGGGCAAATTGCCGCCGAAATCGACCAAGATCTGAATATTCTGCAGAGTTCAGCCCGCAACGTCTTACCGCGGCAGCGCAGCATCCAGGCCGTGTTCGATCACTCCTGGCGCTTGCTCACTCCGGCGGAGCAGCAGATTCTGGCTCAGTTGTCGGTCTTTCGGGGCGGACTAAGCCTTGAGGCAGCCCGGCGCGTCGCCGGGGCGGACCTGCCGGCCTTGGCCCGATTGGTGGACAAATCATGGTTGACCCTAAACGCCTTGGGGCGTTACGAGTGGCATGAACTATTGCGTCGTTACGCAGCCGCTAAGTTGGGCCAGGACGGGGTTAGCGCCGGGGCCGAGGCCCGGCACGCCGAAATGTTCGCCCTTTTCCTGAAGAACCAACAAGCCTCGCTGGAAAATCAACACCAGGTTGAGGCCCTGGCCGCCGTGACCACCGAGCTTGACAACGTGCGAGTGGCCTGGGACTGGGCCATCACCCAGCATCGGTTCGAGCTCATCAGGGCTGCCGTGGATAGCGTCTGGGTTTTTTACGAAATCAAAAACTGGTTTCAGGAAGGTGAGGAGATGTTCCGGCGCGCCGTGGCAGCTTTGACGACACAGGCTCAAGTTGAGGCTCCATCCGGCCAAGCCGCAGTCAGCGAGTCTTTACCCCGGCGGCTTCTGGCCCAACTCCTGATCCGGCAGGGCTGGTTCTTAATGCGCCTGGCCCGCTTTGAGCCCGCTCAAGCCCATTTGCAGGAGGGCTTAACCCTGGCCCGTCAGGCCGGAGATTTCCTAGAAATCGGGCGGGCGCTCCATCATTTGGGCGTGGTGACGAATCTGGTTGGCCACTATTCCGAAGCTAAACAATATCTCGAGGAGAGTCTTTTCCTTTATCACCAGCACGGCGGTAATCACTTTGACCTCGGCTCGGCGGTGGGGACGCTTGGCTTAGTATTTTTGAAAACGGGGCAATTTGAGCAGGCCCGACCGCTGATTGAAGACTGCAAACGGCACTACTTGCAAACCGGCAACCCGCGGGCCATCGCCCTGATCTACAGCTTCTTCGGCGGATTCTCTATCCAAATTGGCGATTTTGGCGAGGCCAAGCGGCTGCTGGCTGAAGGCTTGGCCTTTCAAAAGCTGATCGACGACCGGATTATGATCCGCATGTCGCTGGCCTGGTTGGGCGAAGTCCATGAGATGTTGGCCGAGTATGATGAAGCCCGGCAGCAGTACGAAGAAAGCCTGCTGGTTTCGCGGGCTAACGGCGATCGGCTGGGCATGGCAATCGCCCTGAATGGGTTAGGCCGGGTCTATTTAGCTTTAGACCAACTCCAACCGGCCCGTCACAACTTTAGAGAAGCGTTAGGCCTGACTGCGAGTCCCCCCTTTTTTCCCCTCCTCATCGATGGCCTGGTCGGAGTCGCGGCCCTGCTGGTCCACCAGGGTAATCGGTCTCAGGCTCTGGAAATCCTGAGCGTAGCTCTGGCCCAGCCCGCTTGCGAGCCTCAAACACGCAGCCGGGCAGAGCAGTTATTGTCGGCCTCGGCGGCACTCTCTGCTGTCCGGCCGGAAACCCCGCCTCCGCCGGCCGAGGCGCTAGAGGCGCTCGTGGCGATGCTCCTGGCTACCGGGTCGATCCTGGAGAGTTAACTCTCCGCCACCCGAGCTTGTCGAGGGTGAGCTTGTGAGGGTGAGCTTGTTGCCAGGTAGCAAATCCGAGCCGGGAATAAGACTTAGGCCGCCTTACCGGCCGGGGATAGCAATTTGGCTAATTGCTCGGCCCCCGGGTGGTCAACGACGGCTAAGATTTCATCGCCGACCTGGAAGACGGTTTGGCCCCGTGGCACCACCATCTGCTCATCCCGAATGATAGCAGCAATGACACAGTTGTGCGGGAGCGCTAAATTTTGAATAGCCTGACCAATGGCTGGGGCTCCGGCCGAGATTTTCTCCTCAACCAAGGAAAAATTACCACGGTTAAGCTTAAGCAGAGTCATCATGACCCCCGGCGGCATCTCCTCTTGGATTAAGCTGGCCATAATTTCGGCTTGGTTAAAGGCGGCGTCCACGTGGAACTTATGATCGAACAGCCAGGCGTTGCGGGGATTATTGATGCGAGCCAGGGTCCGCGGCACATGGTAGCGAGTGCGGGCTACATAGCACATGGTCAGGTTGTCGGCATCGCTGTTAGTACAGGCGGCCACCACTTGAGCTTGGGCGATACCGGCTTGTTCTAGCATGAGCAAGTCGGTCGGGTAACCCTCATAGATGACTTCGGTCGGTAACTCGCGATGGAGGCGGGTTAAAACGTCGCGCCGGTGTTCAATCAAATGCACCTCGTGATGCTGTGCTACCAGTAAGATGGCCAATTGGGTACCGGTGCGACCGCCCCCGCCGATGAGAACAAACATAGGTGATTAGGCCTCAACTTTCTTTGTTCCGTCGAGTCGGTGTCGCAGAGCAACCAACTTGGCTGAACGCACATTAACGTAAATTACATCCCCGGCCTCGAGGGTCGAAACCTGAGTTGGCGATAGCTCGTGCCCGGCCCGAGTGACGGCGATGACTACACAATCTCTTTCCGGAAAAAGATCAAGCAATTGGTGGCCCTGGTATCGACGGGGCACGGTAAATTCGCACAAGTTAATCTGACCATGATCCAATGAAAACAGCTGGCTCAGGTCGCTTTCGTCGAGCATGCTCATGATGCGCTGGGTGCCCCAAATTGTTGAACTGACTACCGGTAGATTAAAGGCCTCGTGCAAGGCCAGCCAGCGGGAGTCATAATTGCGGACCACAACTCTCGGGACGTGGTAGACTGTGCGAGCCACGTGGGCTACCACCGTATTGAGCGTATCAGAATTAGTCACGGCGGCTAGGCCGTCCGCCTGATGAATGCCGGCCCGGCGCAGAATGTCTTGCGACAGCCCATCCCCTTCTATCACCCGACCCATAAAGTTAGGGGGTAAATTATCAAACGCTTCTGGAATTTGGTCAATCAAGGCCACGTTATGGCTTTGTTCAAAAAGCCTGTGGGCCAATTCGGCCCCCATCCGTCCGCACCCAACAATAATGAAATTCATGCTGTTCTTTCCTTTTTCTATTCGATCAGATAGGGCACACTGGTAATCACGATGCCTGGCCTGAAGACCAGGGCCAATCGCAGTAGGAAAGCCGTTTGGGTGTGCAGGAGGTTATGCCACCAATGTCCGGGTACAAACTGCGGTACGACAATGGTAATAATCTCGTTAGGCTGGCGCCGGGCATCGATCTGGTTAATGTAATCCAAGAGGGGCTCGATCAGCAACCGGTAAGGAGAGTCTAAAATGACCAACCGGACCCCGTTACCCCAGCCGTCCCACTGCTGGCAGACCCGGTCAGCCTCGTCCGGATTGGTGGAGACATGCACCGCGGTAACATCGTCCGAGAGCAGGCGGGCATAGCGTAGGGCGGCCAGGGTGCCTTGGTGCACCCCACTAACCAGCATGATCACCCGGTGGCGCGAGATCCGAGGTGGAGCCGCATATTTCCTCAAAGAGAGGCGACCGGCCAGTTCCCGATAATGGCGATGGATAGCCGAAAATAGAATCACTAGGGTCGGGATGAGGATGAGGACTACCCAAGCCCCTTCACTAAATTTGGTAATGGCAAAGATACTCATAACGATGGTGGTGCAAAGCGCGCCAAAGCCGTTGACCACCATTTTGTACCGCCAGCCGGCGTTGTAGCGCAAAGTCGATCCTTGCTCGTCTATGGTTTCGTCGGGCTGGAGCTGGCCAATCTTGTGCCAGCGTCGCGCCATGCCGCTCTGGGAGAGGCTAAACGACATAAACACCCCGATGGCGTAGAGAGGAATCAGGGCCGTAACGCTGGCGTTAAAGATCACAATCAAGATCGAAGCCAGCAAGGCCAGGGTGATAATGCCGCGCGAGTAAACCAACCGGCTGCCGCGGTAAGTCAATTGGCGGGGCAAAAAACCATCGCCGGCCATCAAGGCGCCCAGGCGAGGAAAATCGGCAAAGGCGGTATTGGCCGCCATAATCAAAATGATGGCTGTGGCGGCGACGGCACTCAGATATAATGGCCCGCGTCCTTCATAAACTGTGCGGGCTAACTGCGAGATGACCGTCTCCGCCTCGCTCGGGATTGCCCCGATTTGATTGGCCAGAAAAGTAATGCCCAAGAAGAGCGATCCCAAAATCGAGGCCATCCAAATCAAGGTCACGCCAGCGTTGTGACTGCGGGGTTCGCGGAAAGCCGGGATGCCATTAGAAATAGCCTCGACCCCGGTCAGCGCCGTAGTGCCGTTGGCAAAGGCGTGGAGGACCAGGAAAAGCGTTACGAACTGGGTCGCTTCAATTTCCATCTCTGGCGGGTCGACGACCGCCCCTAGACCACCGGTGAGATAGCGGAAGAAACCAAAGCCAACGGTGACAAACATCATCAGTAAGAAAAAATAAGTGGGAATGGCAAAGGCCACCCCCGACTCTCTCACCCCCCGCAGGTTGATGAGCATGATCAAGCTGACCATTACCACGGCCACTTCAACCCGATACGCGAACAGCCAGGGATAAGCCGAAGCAATCTGAGCCACGCCGGATGAGATCGAGACCGACACGGTCAGAATATAGTCAGTCAAAAGCGCGGCGCCGGCAATCTGGGCTGGTAACTCGCCTAGATTATCCCGGGAGACGATGTAGGCGCCGCCACCGTTGGGGTAAGCGTGGATGGTCTGCTCGTAGGAGATGGTCACAATGGCCAGCAGGCCTACAATTGCGATGGAGATGGGAAAAGCGTAGCCAAAGGCCATCGTCCCGGCGACGGCCAAGACGAATAAAATTTCCTGAGTGGCGTAGGCGGTTGAAGACAGTGCATCGGAGGCAAATACCGCCAGACCAACGGCTTTGCCGATGGTTTGGTGAGGCGCGTCAGCCGTGGCTAAGCGACGGCCAATCAACCAGGTGCGCCAGGTCCGCGGCGGCTCACTCTCGCCCGGCCGGCGTAAAACCAATGTGCCTCGGTCTTTGTCAATGAGAGCCATTATAATCCTCATTGCTAACTAAAATTGAGCCTGGTATATGGATATCAGGGGCTTAAGCAATGCCGGAGAAGGGACAGATCAAAAAAAGCACCAACCTTATGGCGCTTTCCTTAGATCGCCTGGATACATATGATCCAGTTAGAGGTAAATTGAACTGGTGACTTTGCAGCCAAAGTCATCGTTTTAACCTCGCACCAAGTTACTCTGGCGCGACCCCCGGACAGAACCTGCCCAACCGCTCTATGCAGAGGCGGCGCAACAGCGGCCCGACTGTTGCTCATTTTTAGTTAGTCAAGATTAATGCCACAGTTCTATCGAGTTGTCAACATCGGCGCGTAACAACCACAAAATTTACTTGCTCCTGGAAATAGAATCTGTGATATAATCTCCGCTGTCTAGTTTAGTGTTTTTTGAAAACTGGTATTTAACCGAGGAGTCTATGGAATTCATTACCGAATTACTCAACCTTTTCTTGCATCTTGACAAACATCTGGGTACGGTCATCCAGTCTTACGGTCTACTGACCTACGGCCTACTGTTCCTCATTATTTTCCTGGAAACCGGGGTGGTGGTCACCCCTTTCCTGCCGGGCGACTCGCTGCTGTTTGCGGCCGGCGCTTTTGCCGCCCTCGGCTCGCTTAATCCGATCTGGCTGATAATCCTGCTGACCGCGGCGGCAATTCTGGGCGACACTGTTAACTACTGGATTGGCCATACCGTTGGACCGCGTGCCTTTCAGGGGCGGGTACGCTTCTTGAAACGCGAGTATCTGGATCGCACCCACCAGTTTTACGAGAAACATGGCGGCAAGGCGATTGTCCTGGCCCGCTTTATCCCTATCATTCGCACCTTTGCCCCCTTTGTGGCCGGCATCGGACGGATGTCCTATAGCCGGTTTATCTTCTACAATGTCTTGGGAGGCATGATCTGGTGTCTGTTGTTCATCTTGAGCGGTTACTTCTTTGGTAATTTACCGCTGGTCAAAGAAAATTTCAGCCTGGTCATCCTGGCCATTATCTTTCTCTCTTTGCTCCCCCCGCTGATCGAATTCGGTCAAAACAAATACAAACAAATCCGGCAGCCACAAACTTACTAACCGGGCAGTTGGTCACATTGCCATCGCTGGCGCCAGCCGGCCGTACTGGGCGAGTTGATCGGGGGGATCGTCTTGGGCCCAACTGTATTGGGCAGAGTGATACCCCCTCTCTACGCCTGGCTATTTCCTCAGTCGGCTGCGATCACGTGCCCTCAATGCCCGGGGAGCCATCGAGATCATCCTGGCTTCCATTGCCCTGGATTTTGGTCTGATCGATCAGCGCATTTTTGTGGCGCTCGTGATCATAGCTCTGGCGACCTCAATGATCAGCGGGCCGGCTATCCGGCTGCTTCAGGGGCGATAAACAGAGCGGCTGAAGCGGTAACCTCCCCCAGGTGAACCAGAAATTAGTGACTAAACCTGCGGGAGAAACCTTCCTGGAAGCTCCCCCATGGCCGAAACCGGCTCAAAATAGACCGTCAAATGCAATTTTTGCCAAATCTAACGGGTTAGCTTCCAGGAAGGTGAACTGTTACCTACTTTTTATCCTTGCCGGTCGCAGCGCGCCGTTCGTCGATATCGCCTTCGTAGGTCAAGGCTTGGCGTCCGCGCTCGCCCGTGCGGATGCGGATGACATCCTCTACCGGGTAGATGAAGATGACGCCATCCCCGGATTGCCCCGTGTAGGCTGCTTTGCGAATAGTTTCCACGGTTTTTTCGACATTATGATCGCTAAGCACAATGTTAAGTTGAAAACGGGGTAGCATGTCTACTTTGTAAGTACTGGTCCGCCAGGTCAGGGTTACGCCGCCCTGCCGGCCATGGCCATGCACCTCGACCACGTTCATGCCCACGATGCCAATGTCGTACAGCGCTTTCTTCACATCATCCAGCTTTTCTTCCCGAATAAAGGCCTCAATTTTTTTGGTCATGATCGGACCTCCTTAATCAAAGACGCTCTTGAGATTGGGATGGGCGCCTTCCCAATAACCGCGCGCCCCCATCTCGGGGATGTCGAGCCCGATGACTTCAGCCTTCGCTTCGCTGCGCAGGATGCCGAGGCTATTCAGAATTTGGAAGAAAACGTAAGACAAACCAAAGGCCGCCCCGAAAACGGCCAACGCCTCAAACAGTTGGGCCGCCAACTGGCCAAAACCACCGCCGTACAGCAAGCCTGTCACCGCTTGATCCATGCCATTCCAAGCTGCGGTGTCAGGATTGCCACTGGCAAAGATACCGACCGACAAAACGCCCCACAGGCCACAGAAAAAATGGACCGGCACGGCGCCGACTGGATCATCAATTTTAGCTTTTTCCAGGCCGAAGGCAGCCAGACAAACCAAGATGCCGGCCACCAAGCCGATAACGAACGCCGCCCAACTCTCGATAAAGGCACAAGGCGCGGTCACCGCCACCAATCCGGCCAAGATCCCGTTGACGGACATCGAGGGATCGGGTTTCTTACCGGGACCAAAAACCCACATATAGACCATGGCGCTCAAACCGCCCGCGGCACCGGCCAGCAAGGTATTGACCGCGGCCAGAGAGACCAGATTGATAAAAGCGCCTTGAATGCCCAAGGCCGAGCCGGGGTTGAAACCAAACCAGCCAAAGAATAGAATAATCGTTCCCAAAACCCCCATAGGGATATTGTGCCCAGGTATAGCGTTGGAGGTGCCATCCTCATTAAATCTTCCCAGGCGCGGACCTATGACCAGAGCCGTCGCCAGGCCAATCGCGCCGCCGGTCATATGCACGACGCCGGAGCCGGCAAAGTCGGCTGCCCCATTTCCCAGCCCCATCGTTCGACCTAAGTTGGCCAGCCAACCGCCACCCCAGACCCAATTCCCAACCAGGGGGTAAATGAACATGCTGACCCAGAAGCCCATAAACACAAAACCAAGGAATTTCATCCGCTCGGCCCCGGAGCCGGTTGGGATTGTGGCGGCTGTGTCCATAAAGACCATCTGGAATAGGAAAAAGGCAAAGATGCCGGCGGCGCTCAAGGAAACCCCTTGCAGGAAGAAACCGGATAGACCTAGTACCCCCCACTGTTCCCCAAACCGCAGGCCTGTGGTCAGGCTATCCCCCCAGGCGCCCAGCGTAATCGGTGAGAAAGCCCAGGCCGGCGAGGCTTGGCTGGCGCTGATGGCTGTTTCCGGGTAGGTATGATTCACTGCCCCAAATTGGAAAGCAAAGCCACAAATCCAGTAACCGATAGCCCCAATACAAAAAACCATCATGTTCATCATCATCGTGTGGGCTACGTTTTTGGCCCGGGTAAAACCGGTCTCTACCAAAGCAAAGCCGGCTTGCATGAAAAAAACCATGAAGCCGGCAATGAGCACCCATAAAACATTTGCCGAAATCGTTAGATTGGCAACATCACTTTGTACTTGATCCATAAATTGTTGTTTTTTACCTCCGTTTTTAACCTCGTACCCAATAAAACAATGGCACGACCCAAGGCTGTTTCAGCCCGGCCCATCAACGTGGATGGGGCAGCAGCGGCCCGACTACTGCTGGCAACAAGCGATCTTCACCGACACCTGTTGCCACAATGAGGTATTCTAATGAAATGCGGGTGTTTGTGTGGTTGGCTCCTTTCTTTGGCCTAACAAAAAAGCCCTCAATCCAAGTTGTAAGTTTTGGATTGAGGGCTTCGCGGCCACTAAATTCTTGGTAGCAATTAACTATCGTTAATTGGCCGCCATCGTATCACAGCTTCCTGGAAAAGTCAATTATTTGCTACTTTGGCTCGGGTACCGGCTTGAGTACCGCCCCGGTAGCATGGCGTTGTTGCTCGTGGCGGCCGGTCAGCCATTTTTCTAACTCTAGAGCGATAAAGACCAGACTACTGGCTGCCAGAGTCAGGGCCAAATCCCCAATTGGGAGAGCTTGGGTTTGGAAGAAACCTTGTAGGAAAGGAAGGTATACAACCGCTAATTGCAAGCCAAAGACCAGCCCAACCAAGCCCAGCAGCGGTTTATTAGATAGCAATCCGGCAGTAAGTAACGAGTCTTTGCCTGAGCGAATAGCCAGCGCCTGCCAGATTTGCGCAAAAGCCAGCGTTGTAAAGATAACGGTCTGCAAATATTGCCAGTTTGTTAAGGCGTACCAATAAGCTAAGCCCATCACGACCAAGGTCATCAACAATCCGGTCCAGACAATGTGCCAGCCCAGGCCTCGGGCAAAAATGCTTTCATTCGGATTGTGCGGCGGGCGGCGCATCGTGTTCCTCTCCGCCGGTTCAAAACCTAGACCCAACCCCAACAAGCCGTCGGTCAACAGGTTGAGCCATAGCAATTGCAGCGGCAGCAAAGGCAGCAGGAGAACCGCCACCGCTTCAGCCGGCAGGAACGGGAGCAGGCCCAGCAGCGGCCCAAATAACATCACCGACACTTTGGCAATGTTACCGGCAACAGCAAACTTGATAAATTTGCGCAAGTTATCGTAAATTACTCGTCCTTCTTCAATAGCCGAAACAATGGTGGCAAAGTTATCGTCGCGCAGCACCATTTCAGCCGCCTCTTTGGAAACATCCGTGCCGGTAATGCCCATGGCCACCCCGATATCGGCCCGGCGCAGAGCCGGCGCGTCATTTACCCCGTCACCGGTCATGGCCACGATATGGCCCTTGTTTTGGAGCGCTTCAACAATCCGTAATTTGTGTTCCGGCGAAACCCGAGCGTAAACCGGTACGTTCTCAACCGTGACCGCCAACTGCTCGGGAGACATCTGGTCTAACTCTTGCCCGGTTACCACCCGGCTGCTGGCCCCGGCTATGCCCAACTCTTGAGCAATGTGGCGAGCCGTTAACGGGTGGTCGCCGGTAATCATCACCGGCCGGATACCGGCCGTTTGGCAGGTCTGGACCGCTTGCTTGACCTCCGGGCGAGGTGGATCGATCATGCCCACCAACCCCACAAATGTCAGCTTCTGCTCAACTTCTTCGGCTGTGGCGGCCAGGTTGGGCTGGGTCAGTAAGCGCAGCCCCAGACCCAAGACTCGGATACCGTTTCCAGCCAGTTGATCATTGGAGGCTTCCAGGCTTTGCCGGCGTTCGGCGGTTAATGGTTGCAACCCGTCATCGGTGAGTACCGACTCCGATATATCCAGCAAGCCATCAACCGACCCTTTGGTAAAGGCCAAGTGAGTAGCGTGTTTGGTGTGGCCGGCCAACTGTGGGGCTAGCCCCAACACCTGGTTCGCTTCGGCCCAGTGATGAATGGTGGTCATTCGCTTGCGTTCCGACTCGAAGGGGATTTCAGCTACGCGCGGCCACTGCGTCTGCAACTGCTCCGGGACTAACTCAAAGCGAGCGGCGGCTAACCCTAATGCCCCCTCGGTCGGGTCACCCACAACCTGCCATTGGCCTTTGTCATCGCGTTTAAGGATAGCGTCATTGCACAAAGCGCCGCCCGTAAGCAAGAGAGACAAGGGGGAGTCGGCAATAGAGGCGGTGGGTTCGTCCAAGTTAATTTTCTGCCCGGCGGCTTCGGCGTAGATGACCGTCATCCGGTTTTGAGTCAACGTCCCGGTCTTGTCCGAGCAGATGGTGGTGACCGAGCCCAAGGTCTCGACGGCCGGCAGCTTACGAATAAGCGCCTGCCGCTTGAGCATCCGTTGCGCACCGAGAGCCAAGGTGATGGTCACTACGGCGGGCAGGCCTTCGGGAATGATGGCCACGGCAATGCTAACCATGGTTAGTAAAATGAGGTTTAAATCTTCGCCCCGTAGCCAGCCCTGAACAAAGATGACCAGCGCAATGGCCAAAGCCACCACCGCCAACATCTTGCCCACCTGATCGAGCCGGCGTTGGAGAGGGGTTAGCTCGGTTTCAACCCGCTGCAACAGGCCGGCGATGCGCCCGAGTTCGGTCTTCATTCCGGTCTCGGTGACGACGGCCCGGCCGCGGCCATAGGCCACCACCGTGCCCATGTAGGCCATATTGCGCCGGTCCCCCAGCGATAGGTCCGACCCGGTTAAGGCCTTGACCACTTTTTCAACCGGCTCCGACTCGCCGGTCAGGGCGGCTTCTTGAATGCGGAGGTTGACACTTTCTACCAGGCGGCAATCGGCGGGCACCAGGTTGCCTGCTTCTAACAGCACGACGTCACCCGGGACCAGTTCGCGGGCCGACATTTCCTTCACTTGCCCGCCGCGCAGAACCCGGACGACCGGCACCGCCAGCTTCTTCAATGCAGCCACCGCTCGTTCAGCCCGGTATTCCTGAAAGAAACCGAGGAAGCCAAAGAGCACAACAATGGCCAGAATGGCAATCGTATCCTTGAACTCATACAGCATCGCCCCGGAGGTCGGAGCGGCTAAAACTGCCGGCAAGGCAATGACCCCGGCGATAATTGCGGCTATCACTAAAATTAGCACCATAAGGGCCGTGAACTGTTCCCACAAAATTCGCCAGGGACTTTTAGCCCCCTGTTCAATCAGTTCGTTGGGACCATGTTCGGCCAGCAACTCGCCGGCGGCACTCTCGGGTAATCCTTGGTCCGCGTTGCTCTTAAGTTGACTAAGAACAACATCGGGGTCGAGTTTGTACCATTCTGTCATTGGTAATTTATTTCCTTTATAACTAAATCTCTTCAATTTGTATTCTTCAACCCGATTGGGTTAAAGAAATCGATCTTTTAATCACACTGGCCAGGTCAAGATAAGTCAACGGCCGGATCAACAAGCCATAGTGATCGATCAGGTTAATCCAAAGCATATCAACGCCGTGAGACTTAACTTGGCCGATAATCACGGCTGAGTTGGGGGCCAGTAAATTACTTAGCGTTTGTAAGTCGGCGTTATTAAAGCCACGATCCCGCCAGGTGGCTACCAGAAAACCCAGGACAGCTCCCACGGCCAGCCCCACTCCGCCAAAAGTCAACCCTTCAATCCCGCCTAGCCCGCTGCCTAGCAATCCACCCAGAACAGTAGTCCGCCAGGGGGATAATTCTTCCATTTCACTGAAAGTAGTCTGGCCGGACTCGTCTTTTTGTAAAAGGGCGAGATTTTTAAATCTAACAAAGTTTTTCCGTTCCAAGCGCTGTAACCGGTTAAAGGCCTCTTCCGCTTGCTCTTTCCGACGGCAAATCAGCACAAAAAACTCTTCTACTGTTTTCATTTTCATGGGCTCAAGTCCTCTGTCGAGCCGATTTTGGACAAAAAAAAAAGCGAGACCATTACCAGTCTTAAACTGTAATGGTCTCGCCACTCGTGTCTAGTACGCTCAGCCAACCGGGATGATTAATCCGTTTTGACGATTGGCTGGCCCGCCATTTGGCGGGAGGCTACTCCCCATCTATTTAATTGGTCTTCAGCCTACAACAGTAAACTTAAAGCAGTCTTAGAAATCAAAAAGTTATTTTAGTTTACCACCTGACTTTACCTAAATAGTCAGCCAGGTTTACTCCACTTTGTTTCTTACGCACCGGATAATGTTTTTCATCAGGCTGGCCGGCATTCGGGTTTAAGCCGGCAGCCTATAGCGATCAGTTGATCGCCGAGCCAACTCCGTCCACGCTGCACGATATCAGCCAAATCCTCAAGGCTAATATTCGATTCTCGGCGTTGAACGCCCTGCCGGGAGCGTATAATTGTTTGATACCGCTCTTGAGCTAGCTTTTGTTCGACTTCAATCTCGTACCAGTTAACCATTTTAGTTGCCTCCTAACCTTAGACTTTATCGAATTTTTACGATGACTCGACCCAAGAATTAGACGTTGAAACACCGGGATAGGTCGGTGCTGGTCGGCACGATGAGCTCAGTCACCTCAGCGTCGATGAACGCCTGCCCCCGGCTGCGAGCCACCGAGACGCGATGGTTGCCATCGCGGACAAAGTACCAGTCGTTGATTTTGATCAGCGAGACTGGCGGCAACGGCCTCTGCTCATAGTAGGCCTGGTCGATTCTGATCCAGCGCTCCTGGGTCTGGTCATGCCGTAGGGCAAAGGTGCGGTCAAAGTCCTGAGCGCGCCCTTCGCTGCCGATAATTTTTTCTAAGGGGACGACTTGCAACCCCACATCATGCTGCTGCCACGCCGGCAGGCAAGGCCAGATCTCGCTCAAGGCCACTAGACAGTTGCACGTCCGGCGCAGCCAACTGAACCAGTTTCGCCATACCGCTTTCCACCGCATTCGTTCAAAATCTGATTGCGCTAACCGTTCAACTATGGCGGTTGTCATTGTCTTCCATCCTTGCTGTAAGTAGTTATCGTAATTGTACGATAAGACTCTGTAAAAAAAGTCCCACTCTTAAAAGATTTGGCCCACTTTCGCCTTAAACCAGGCAATGTTCGCCTCGTTGAGGCAGTAGCTGGTAGCGGGGCCTTCGACCACGCCGGAAATCCAACCGGCATCCCGCAGAACTTTGAGATGCTGCGATACGGTCGCCTGCGCAATCGGTAGAAATTCAACGATATCCCCGGTAATGCAACTGGGGTGAGTGACCAGATACTTCATAATCTCAAAGCGGAGCGGATTACCCAGCGCTTTGAACATCTTGACTAACCGCTTTTGTTCAGCCCCGGAAATATCGAGGCTGCAGCAGGCCGGCGGTGCTGCCATCTTCTTGCTTACGTCGGTAATCATTTTTGACTCTACTTTATCGTAAGAATACGATGTAATTATAGCAGCTAAACCGCTCTATGTCAACCGTTGATCGCTAAGCGCCACCGCCCAGGACATCGACCACAATCAAGGTCAGGTCATCTTCCAACCCCTCCTGGTGGTCTGACCAGGCCCTTAACTGATCCAAGAGGAAGTCGGCAAACGCGGCGGCAGACAAGTGCTGCTTATCCTCGATCATCTCGAGAAAGCGATCTTCGCCAAAAAGCTCGCCCGTGCTGTTTCTGGCTTCGATGATGGCATCCGTGTAGAGCAGCACCCGGTCGCCCGGTTCCAGATCAAGCTCCACCGAGGCGTAGTCGATCTCCGGCAACCAGCCCATAATCAGGCCCTCCGGTTTTAGTTTGTGCAGCAGTTGGGCTCGTTTTTTCCAGACCAGGAGCGGCCAGTGACCGGCATTGGCGTGGAGCAGTTTCCGGTTTTCCAGATTGAGATAGACATAGCTGGCGGTTAAAAACTGCTTGCCGATTCTGTCCCACAAGGTGTGATTCAAGCTGGTCAGGACCATGCTGGCGCTGCGGGCGTTGGGCTTTTGCACCGAGAAGGCAATCTTAATCATGGCCGCAATCAGCGCCGCCGGCACGCCGTGCCCTGAGACATCCGCCACCAAAATACCCAGCCGCTGGTCGTCAATCTCAAAGAAATCGTAGTAGTCGCCGCCTACGCTGGTCATCGGCAGGTAGCGCACCTGGATATCCAAATTAGGCAGGCGCGGCACGCTTGCCGGCAGAATGGACTGCTGGATGCGGCGGGCGACATTCAGCTCTTGCTCAATCAGCATCAACTGGTCATGCGACTCGACCGCTTCTTTCAGGGTCAGGAGCGTGTTGACCCGGGCCAGCAGCTCTCGCTTATCAAACGGCTTGGTCAAATAGTCGTTGGCCCCGGCTTCCAAGCCCGTTACCAGATCAATGGTTTGGTTGCGCGCGGTTAAAATCAAGATCGGTAGCTCGTAAGGCGGATACTGCTCCCGCAGTTTGCGGGCGACTTCAAAACCGGACATCCGGGGCATCATCACATCCAGCAGGACCAGGTCAGGTTTAAAACCGGTGTCGATGAGACTCAGTGCTTCCGGACCACTCATCGCCTGGGTAATGGTGCAATTTTGCAGGGCCAGGTAGTTAGCCAACACTTGCTGGTTGACCGGCTCATCATCGACGATCAAAATGTTGGCCTGCCTGGCCGTCAGCCCCGTGCCGACGACCTTGGCCGGTCTCGCGACGAGATTGGCGGGCAGCATTTTAGTCTCCGGGATGAGCCGGGTGGAGAGCGGCCGGCCGTCAGTCTGACCTGTCGGCTGCTCCGGGGAGATAGGCAGCGTAAAGGTGAAGCGCGAGCCTTGGCCTGGCGTCGACTCCACCCCGATGGTGCCGCCGTGTAGCTCCACCAACTGCCGGGTAATCGCCAGCCCCAAGCCGGTGCCGGTGTATTCCCGCGTGGCGGAACCATCAACTTGCTCGAATGACTCGAAGATCCGCTCCTGCTGGTCGGCCGGGATGCCGATCCCGGTGTCGGCCACGGTCACCGCCAGGTATTGAGCCTCGGCCGGCTCTCCCGGCCCCGCTTCAGCCGAGACCTCGACCGTGCCGCTTTCCGTGAATTTGATGGCGTTGCCGACCAGGTTGTGCATAATTTGCTGGACCCGATTTTCGTCGGCCAGGACATAGGGCAGCTCGGAACTGATCCGGTTGGTCAGCTTCAGCGCTTTTTGGCCGACCAGCGGCTGGCATTGATGCAAAACCACTTCGATCAGCCCCTGCATGCCCACCGGTTTTAACTGAAGCTCCAACTGCTGGTTCTTCATCTTTGAGAAATCAAGGATGTCGTTGACCAGGTTGATCAACCGTCGCCCACTGGAGACGACCATCGACAGATCGTGCTCGGCCTTGCCGGGTAAAGGGCCGGCGACCCCATCCAACAAGGACTCCGTCAAGCCGATAATGCCGTTCAACGGCGTGCGCAGCTCGTGCGAGGTGTTGGCCAGGAATTCGTCTTTCAGCCGGTCGATCCGGCGCAACTGATCGGTCACCCGGCGCTCTTGCTCCAGCTCTCGCCGCTGCTGGGCCAACTCTTTCTCCTGGGCCACGGTTCGATACCGCACGTAGCCCAAGACGACCGCTGCCCCGGCCACCATATAGAGCAAGTAAGCCCACCATGTCTGCCAGGGTGGCGGCGTGATCCTGATGTTAACCGCCGCGCCTGTTTCGTTCCAGACCCCATCGCTGTTTGAGCCTTTGACCCGAAAGACATAGTCGCCGCCGTCCAGGTTGGTGTAGGTGGCAAAGCGGCGGGTGCCGGCCTCGATCCAGTCCTGATCGAAGCCTTCCAGCTTGTAAGCATAGCGGTTCTCGGCCGGAGCGGTGTAATCCAGGGCGGCAAACTCAAAGGAAAAGACAGAATCCAGGTAGGAGAGTTCAATCTCTTGAATCTCGGCGAGGGGCTGGTTCAGGTCAACCTCTTGGTCAAAAATCTGAAAGCCGGTCAAGACCACCGGCGGACGATACGGATTAGCCCGGATTTGGTCCGGTCGAAAGGCGTTGAAGCCGTTGATCCCGCCAAAGTACAGCTTGCCGTCCGCCCCCCGAAAGTGGGCCCCTTGATTGAACTCGTTGCTCTGCAAGCCGTTGCTGGCGCTGTAAGTCTTGAAGGTTTCCGCCACCGGATCGAACTTGGCTAAACCCTTGTTGGTACTCAGCCAGAGATAGCCCTCGGCATCCTCTTCGATGCCGTACACCGTATCGTTGGGCAGGCCGTCTTGCTCCCGGTAGGCGCTAAAGGTTTCCGTCTCCCGGTCAAACTTATTCAGCCCACCGCCGTCCGTCCCGACCCACAGGAGCCCCCGGCTATCCTCATACACCGAGCGGACCACATTGTCACTCAGGCTCCGCGGATCATCCGGATCATGGAGGTAGGGGGTAAAGATTTCGCTGACCGGATCAAACTTGTTCAGCCCGCCGCCATTGGTCCCGACCCAGAGGTGACCGGCCTGATCTTCGAAGATGGTTCTGACGACGTTGTCGCTGATACTCTGGGGCTCATTCGGATCATGCGTGTAGCGGGTGAAGGTTTCGCTGACCGGATCGAACTTGTTCAGCCCGCCGCCCCAGGTGCCGATCCAGAGCCTACCGTGGCGGTCCTCAATCATCGACCACACATCATCGTCGCTTAAGCTGGTGGGGTCGGCCGGGTCGGGCCGGTAAGCAGTGAAGGTCTCGGTGGCCGGCTCAAACTTGTTGAGGCCACCTTCGTCGGCCCCCACCCAGATCGTTCCGTCCCGGCTCTGCAAGACGACCGGGATAAAGTTGCTGCTGAGGCTGGCCCGGTCGGCCGGATTGTGCCGGTACTGGCGCGAGGTGCCCTGAGCCGGATCGAACTGATTGAGCCCGTTGCTGGTCCCGATCCAGAGGCTGCCGGCCTGATCTTCATAGATCGACCAGATCATCTGATCGCTCAAGCGGCTGGGTTCGTTGACGGTATTGGTATAGTGAACAAAGGCTTCTCGGGCCCGATTGAACTTGCTCAGCCCGCCGCCGTTGGTCCCGATCCACAGCACCCCGCCCCGATCCTCGAAGATCGATACGATCTGATTGGTGCTCAAACTGTGTTGGTTGGCCGGATCGTTTTGATAGCGGGTGAAGCTTTGCTTCTGCGGGTCGAACCGGTTTAGCCCGCCGGTGCGGGTCCCGACCCAGAGTCGCTTGGCTCCGTCTTCGTAAATATAGCGGACGTTATCATCGCTTAAACTGGTCGGGGTCTCGGGGTCGTGGGGGTAACGGATGAAGCTTTCGTCGGTCCGGTCGAACTTGTTCAGCCCGCCGCCGGCCGTGCCGATCCACAGACCCCCGGTCGAGTCTTCAAAGATGCTGCTGATATCGTCGTGCCCCAGGCTGTGCGGATCGTCGAGATCGTGCCGGTAGGCCGTAAAGCGGTCGCCGGCCCGGTCAAATTTGTTCAACCCGCCGCCCTCGGTCCCGACCCACATCACCCCGGTCGAGTCTTCCAGCAGCGCCCAGACGTTATTGTGGCTCAGGCTGGTTGCGACGTCGGGATCGTGCCGGTAGGCCGTAAAGCGTTCGCTAGCCGGATCAAACTTGTTCAGGCCACCCTCGGTGCCCAGCCACATCGCGCCGGTTCGGTCCTCATAAATCACCCGGACGATGTTGTCGCTCAGGCTATCGGGATCAGCCGGGTCATGCTGGAACCGGGTAAAGGTCTCGGTCCGGGGATCGAATCGATTCAAGCCGCCGTTCGTGCCGATCCACAGTCTCCCCGCGCGATCCTCATCCAGGGCCCGGATAAAGTTATCGGAGATGGTGGCCGGGTCATCCGGGTCATGCTTGTAAACGGTAAACCGGTAGCCATCGAATTTGTTCAGGCCATCCTGAGTACCAAACCACATAAAGCCTTGCCGATCCTGCAAAATGGCATAGACGGTACTTTGCGACAAGCCATCTTCAATCGAAATCCGGTCAAAGCGGATGGTGCCGCCTTGGGCAGAAGTTGGCGTGGGGCCGGAGAAAAGGAGGCATAAGCAGAGGAAAGCGGTGATAAGGCGAAGACCAAGGCGGCAGTGGCCAAAAAAGGTTGTTTTGGAGTTTGCCTGTTGAAACCTGGTTTTCATCATAGTCTTTTGGGAAATAACGAGCTATACCGGGCGCGGTACATAAAAGGATCGAGCAGCGAGACCCTTGCCTCCAATCGAGACGGGGTCACGCCGTTCAACCCAACCTGCGGGGTTTAGTATATATCTAGCCTTGAACCACTTCAAATTTACCCGGTTGTCTTGAGGAGGACGATTAGAAGGGAGCGCTGGTTGGGTCATCCAATGCTCCTGGCTCTTTTGTGTTTGCCTTTTTAGCCTTGTACAATTAAATTGTACAATAATCTCGTCAGGGAGGAAATATGATTAGCATTGGTATTAGCGAGTTCAGAGCGAAGATGAATCTGATTCTGCAAAAGGTTCAAAACGGCGAAGTTGTCACCTTGACCTCGCGCGGCACGGAAGTGGCCCGCCTGGTGCCGCCTGATTTCGCCCAGGCGACAGCCCGGCAAGAGTTGGATCGACTCCGCCAGACGGCGGTTGTGGGTGATGTGCTTTCGCCAGTGGGCGAGCCTTGGGATACGGCGGAATGATTGTCCTGGATACGCACGTCATCATTTGGGACGCGCTGGCGCCGGAGCGCCTATCTGAACCGGCGCGGATGGCCATTGCTCAGGCCAATCAAAGCGATGGCCTCATCATTTGTGATATTTCCGTGTGGGAAATTGCTATGCTCCTGCAAAAGGGCTGGGTACAGGTCCAGGCCGACCCGTTGGCTTTTATCAATTTGGTGCTGCAGGCCAACAAAGTGCGGGTTCAGGCCATTACCCCGCACATTGCTATCCTGGCGGTCCAATTCTCGGCTCAAATCAACCAGGACCCGGCTGACCGGCTGATTGCCGCCACCACCTTGGCCGAAAATGCCACCCTGGTTACAGCCGACCGCAATTTGCAAGCCGCCAGCCTGATCCCGACCCTGTGGTGATTTTAATCCTAAAGGCCCAAAAGGGCTTTAACCCGCTTGCCTCGCTCGTTTCCCTCTAGGTAGCATCGACAGCGCGGCCGGATAGGCCTACTCAAGCGGTTGGAGCCACCGCTCCCACCGGCGGAGACCGTCTCTTGCCTGATTGGCTATGACCTTGTCGGTCTGCAGTAGGGACCTCTTGACCCCTTGGCCGGTATCTTTTAGCCATTGGGAAGATGCTTTTTAAGCAGTGGGTAGGGGCCATCCGGGCAGCCGGTAGGTGTCTTTTTGCTATCCGGCCAGTATCTTTTAGCCACCCGGAAGGGGGCTTTTACGTACTCGGATGGGATCTTTCGGGCACCCGGAAGGGGGCTTTTGGGCAGTCGGATAGGGAGTCTTGGGCACTCGGATAGAAGCTTTCGGGCACCCGGATGGGATCTTTTGGGCACCCGGATAGGATCTTTCGGGCAGTCGGATAGAGGCTTTTGGGCGATCGGGAGGGACCTTTTGAGCACTCGGAAGAGGCCTGTCACACGGTTGGAATAGACCAATGACCCGGTCGGCCTATACCAATTCGGGAGTGGCCTAGGCCACTCCGAGGCTAGAAGCGGCGCGTGGCTCAGTGCTTCCCGGTTCAGGGGCCGGTTCTCTCGGTCCAAACGCCTCGAGATGAGGGCCTGACGGTTAGGTCTCTGCCGCCGGAGCGGGCCGGTGGATGAGGTAAAACACGGTCGGTAAGTCATACTCATCCACCCCGTCCCGGAGATAGTGCATGCCAATTTTCTCGGCCACGCGCATGGAGACCTGGTTGGCCGGATCAAACGAGGCCCCGATCGCCGGCAGGCCGCACCGGTTAAAGCCGTACTCTACAATTGCGGCGGCGACTTCGGTGGCGTAGCCCTGGCCCCAATAGGCCGGGGCAAAAATGTAGAAGAGTTCCGGCCCTTCCCGGACGGGGAGTAACTCCAACCCGCCGTAGCCAATAAGCTGGCCGCTGGCTTTGGCGATGAAGGCCAGCGGGCCGAAGCCGTACTGCTCGTAGCTATGCTGAGCCTCTGTAATCACCTGCCGGGTCTGATCGTAAGTATAGGGCTGCAGGTCCCCGACAAAGCGCATCACCGCCGCGTCCCCGCAAATGGTGTGCAGGGCATCCACATCGGTGTGGTGCAAAAGACGGGCGATTAATCGCGGGGTCTCAAAGACGGTCATGGTTTCCTTGCCTCATACTGCTGTTTAAGGAGAAGACAGGAGCGGGTTCAGCGACAGATCAGAACCGGCCGTTGCCTCTTACCGCAGTCCCTGCCGTTTGGCGGCCAGCTCGACGATGGTGTTGATGAGCTGCTCGTAACTCCAGCCGGCGGCATTGGCTTCGATACAGAGATCGCTGTAGCCCGGATTGAGGCCGGGTAAAGGATTGATCTCCAGAATATAAGGTTTGTTGTCATTCGTTTCGTCCAGACGGAAATCAACGCGGGCCACCTCGTGGCAGCCGGTCACCCGGAAAACGGCGGCGGTCAAGAGGTAGAGCTCTTCTTCCAGGTCGGCGGTGATCCTGGCCGGGCAGGTGTAGTAAAACTCGTCGGCCCATTCGACCTTCATCCGGTTGGTGTACAGCCCGGCTTCCGTCTCGCTGTATTTAGCGGTATCGATCTCCAGCGGCGGGAAGAAGGTCAGTTCCGCGGGTAAGACGTGGGACGAGGTCCGTTCGTTCAGGCGGCGGGCAGCCGTCGGCTTGAGGTTGCCGATGACGCCCACAGTCAGTTCTCGCCCTTTGATATAGCGCTCGCACAGAATGGGTTGGTTGTAGCGGGCCAGCATCGAGCCGGCTTGCTCGCGCAGTTGAGTCACCGTGGTGACGATGCTGCTGGCACTGACCCCCATGCCGGTCCCTTCCCGGCTGGGTTTGACGAACATGGGAAAGCGCAGTTCGCCCTCTTCGCTGACCAGATCATCATCCAGCGGAGTGTCGGGCTGGTCCAACACCTGGAATTCAGGCGTGGGCAAGTCATGGTAACACAAGACGCGCTTGGTCATCGGCTTGTCCAGCGACAGGGCCAGGGTCAGCCCATTACTGCCGGTGTAAGGTAGCTTCATCTGCTCCAGCACGGTCGGGATGTAAGCTTCGCGGCCGGTGCCAAAGTGTCCCTCGGCAATGTTGAAGCAGAGATCGGGCCGGTAGTCGGTTAGTTGGGTCACCAGGTTGAACGGCGGCAAAATATTGGCCTCAAAAAACTCGGCCTCGTGCCCGCCCTGGCGCAGCGCGGTCAGAATGCCTTCAATGGTTTTGGGACTGTCCAGATCGTCCCACTGGTCTGGCGAGATACCGTCCCAGGTGGGGGCGTTTTTCTTCAGATTGGCGAGTAAGGCAATGCGCATGGTATCTTTGTCTCCTTTAAAACAAAGAGGTGATGCCCTATGGCATCACTCGGGTAAGATCGATAAATTGGCCCTCATCGGCTAAAGTATAGCCCTGTTTAGAACGGAAGCAAATAGAAAAATCGGGACGATGGCTCCTGTGAAAATAGCGCCGCAGGCCGGGGGGCTTGGGGGGTAGTACCCCCAAAACCCATTTTCATTCCCGGTCTCGAACCCCCGGTTCTGTTGGTCTCCTGTGAAAATAAGGTGTTGGACAGGAGTCCCAAAGCTAGCTTTGGGACTCCTCCGGATTTTCATTCTCGCTGCTGTGCCGCAGGCTGAGTCCGTCTCCCTGGTAAAGAGGAGGGCAAACCTTGGTTTGCCAGCAGAGCCAGCTCTGCCCTCCATTTCCATTACTCGGTGTCGTCCCGCCCGGGCCTGTCGCCATCACTGCCGATGGGCGACCCTACGAGCGGTCATGTACAACCCCGGCTACATCCTTTGATGCACGACAAGGCTCAACTCTTATGATATGCTACGCTTTTGACGAGGATCTTATGCTGGCAAATCTATTTCAGAACAAAGAGTTTTTCCGGCGGTTGCTGACCCTGGCCACGCCGATTGCTATTCAGAACTTAATTACCTTCTCGTTGGGTGCGGTGGATATGGCCATGATCGGCCAATTGGGCGATAAGGCCGTGGCCGCCGTGGGCCTGGCCGATCAGGTCTTTTTTCTGGTGGTCTTGATGATGTTCGGGATTGCCAGCGGGGCGGCGGTCTTTACGGCTCAGTATTGGGGGAAGCAAGACCTGGCCGGTATCCACCGGGTCCTGAGCCTGTGCTTGATGATGGGCGGCCTGGGGAGTTTGATCTTTCTGGGGGCAGCCGTCTTTGCCCCGGAGTGGATCTTGAGCATCTACACGACGGACGCGGAGGTCATTGCCCTGGGGAGTGAGTATCTACGCGTGGTCGGCTGGAGTTATCTAGCCACGGCGGTGGCCGTCAGCTATGTCTTCCTCCTGCGCAGCGTCGAAAGCGTCAAACTGCCGATGGTGGTGGGGGCCATCGTCCTTATTTTCAACACCACCTTCAACTACCTGCTTATCTTTGGCCATTTTGGCTTTCCCGAGCTGGGCGTGACCGGGGCGGCTATTGCCACCTGTCTGGCTCGTTTCCTGGAACCGATCATGTTGGTGGCCTTCATTTACCGGCACAACCTGGCCCTGGCGGCTCCACTGCGGGTTCTGCTGAAAATTGATTGGCAGTTCCTGCCGAAGTTTCTGAAGACGGCGCTGCCGGTCGTGCTGACAGAGGTAGCCTGGTCCTTGGGTATTACCACCTACGCCATCATCTACGCCCGCATCAGCACCGAATCGATTGCGGCGGTCAACATCGTCATCACCATCGAGCGGATGGCCTTTGTAGTTTTTCTGGCTATGGCCAACGCCAGCGCCATTATGATCGGCAATCGGATTGGGGCCGGTGATATCGAACAGGCGGTGCTGTATGCCAAGCGTTTCTTAATCTTAGGCTTGTTGGGCAGCATCCCGATCGGGCTGCTGGAAGTCTCGGCCGGAATTCCGTTCTTGCGCGTCTACCAGATTTCGGAAACGGTGACCGATTATGCCACCATCTTGCTGATCCTGGCCGCGCTAGTCCTGCCCTTCAAAGTGAGCGCCCTGATGCTGTTTGTCGGCGTGCTGCGCAGTGGTGGCGACACGCGTTTTTCGATGTTTGTCGATGGGGGAACAATCTGGTTGGTTGGGGTGCCGCTCGCCTGGCTCGGCGCTTTTGTCCTGGGTTTGCCGGTCTATTGGGTCTACTTAATGGTCGTGACCGAGGAATTGGTCAAAGTCTCAATAGCGCTGCGGCGCTTCTTAAAAGGGGCCTGGATCCACCATCTCGCCGAGCCGGAGCCGGTCCGGGTTGGCTAGACCGGATCATGATCCATTCTGGGCTGGGCCTCGTTTTTTTTGCCGTGGCGGCTGCGCAGCTCCACCAGGCTGACGACTTCGCGAAGTTGGCTGAGACTGATCGGTTTGTAGAGGGTGGCATCGACCTGGTGGTGGAGCTTTTCAGCCCAAAAGAGATCGGCGGAAATAACCACGATCTTCGTATTAGCAAAACGGGGATCAAGGCAGAGATGATCAAGCAACGTTTCACCAGACATGAAGGGGAGATGTAGATCAAGCAGGATAAGGTTGGGCACTGATTTTTCAAAGTGGTCCAGCGCCGCTGATCCATCGCGGCAAATGCTTACCTCAAAGTCGGGTTCTAGAGTACGGGAAAAGATTTCCGATATGTGGGGATCATCTTCAATGATCACCGCTGAAGGAATGGTCACCAGGCAAAGTCTCCTCTGAAAATAGCGCCGCAGGCCGGGGGGCTTGGGGGGGAGGACCCCCCAAAATCATTTTCATTCCCGGTCTCGAACCCCGGTTCTGTCGGTCTC
>CALMIS010000394.1 GCA_937864185.1 uncultured Chloroflexota bacterium | reverse complement strand
CCTTCCAGCCTTCCAGCCTTCCAGCTTACCCCCTCGCTCAACTCAGCGCCGACACCGGTTACGATGAAGCGACGTTGACCCGCTGGCTGCGCGCGTTGGCGCGCAAAGGGCAGATTATTCTCTACGGCCCGCCGGGAACCGGCAAGACCTTTGTGGCCGAGAAGCTGGCCGCTCATCTGGTCGGGGGTGGCGATGGCCTGGTCGAGTTGGTGCAGTTCCATCCGGCCTACGCCTACGAGGACTTTATGCAGGGCCTGCGTCCCCAAGCGCGGCCCGATGGGGGTCTTGATTACCCGCTACTGCCGGGTCGCTTTTTGGAATTTTGCCGCCAGGCTGTCACGCGGCAGTCAACCTGCGTCCTGATCATCGATGAGATCAACCGGGCCGATCTCGCTCGTGTTTTGGGCGAACTGATGTACCTCTTGGAGTACCGTGACCGGGAGATTCCGCTGGCGGGGGGCGGCCGGTTCAGAATTCCGGAGAACGTTCGCTTAATTGGGACCATGAATACCGCCGACCGCTCCATCGCCCTGGTTGATCACGCCCTGCGCCGCCGCTTTGCCTTTATCGCCCTCAATCCCAACTTTGATTTGCTGCGGCGCTATCACCAGCAGCACGACACCGGCTTTGAGGTCGAGGGCTTGGTCAAAGTGCTGCAGCAGCTTAACCAACGCATCGCCGATCCCCATTACGAACTGGGGGTGACCTTTTTCCTTCGCCCCAATCTGGCCGATGAGATCGGCGATATCTGGCAGATGGAAGTTGAACCGTATCTCGAGGAGTACTTCTTTGACCGGCCCGACACGGTAACCGAATTGCGTTGGGCTCGAGTGCGGCCGGACATCCTGGGCGAGGCTTGATTACTTTTTCCCTTCAAAATAAACAGCCGATTCCACAACCTGATTGATCGGTGGGGTAGGGGCCTGTTAAATCAAACAGGCATTTTTTATGACTTTTGGGCAGAAAATTAGAGACAAAAGTACTAGTTTAAACAGTGACTTTCGGCTCTATCCAAAATCGCGATTTTGTTGTACCCTAACGATAGGGTTGTTATAAATTTCACATTAGGTTTAGGACGCGAAGATGAGCCTCAAATTCAAGAACTGGGTCGAGCGATACTACTTTTCAATTGTAACCGGTTTAGGAGTTGCCGCGATTGTGGCGAGCGTTATCTTCTGGCACCAAATCGCTTTTCTTCAGGCCATGCTAACCGTGATAGCCAGTCTGTTCGGCGGGGTGTATTACCTGCAGCGCCAGTAGGGTCAAGACGTCTACCTCTGTGAACAAGTGAATTGCTCAGGAGATCTCAAACTATGAAACTTAATGCTGCCTACGATACCGGACACAATCTGGCCGTGACCTTTACTCTATATAGCTCATCAACCTTGTGGCAAGAGAATACCGATTGCCGGTTTAGCCTCAGAAATCTAACAGGTTCCACGCCAAGCGAGCAGATCGAGCATGCCCACCAAATTCTCGACGCGGTGGCCAGGGAGTTGTCCTATTTAACCGGTCTGGGAGTCGAACAAAGTGTGCTGACCAGCGGGCAAAGCCAGGTGGCCAACGTCGCTTATCCTGACTGCCAACCCAAACTAACGAACATCGGGGTCAATCAGGCAGTCTGGTTCCATTTTAAGGTGCCTTACAGTTACATCTGGTCGAACGGCCAGACCACGCGCTGGCACTTAACCGGGCAGGAACGGGAGGCCGGCTGGCTACGTATCCTCCAACCGGTCAATGAACCTCAGTCCTTTAAACTACCCGCGCTCGTTCTGAAACAGGCCCGCGACGGTTATGCCAGCTTCTTTCGCTTTCAAGTGCCGCTGACCCGCAATCACAAGCGGGTCGGGGACAGTTACATCATCCGCCACAACCGCCAAGATCCGATCTTTCAGAGATTTATAAAGCGTTTTGAAGAAGCCGGCAATTTGGCCGTTAACCAAAAAAACTACTTTGTCAGAAGCGCTGACGATATTTGGCTGGAAGGCCGCAAATGGTGCCCCCGAAAATTAGGGGTTTCTCTCATCAGAGCCACCTCCCATCCCAGCACGCCCTTCGCCGGCGACTAAACGATCCCCGCTCCTTGCGCCAACTGGACGCAGTCCGCTCAGCTCCCCAATCTCCCTTTTAGCCCGAAGCGTGAGTGGAGACCAAAAAAAGAAGTCGAGAGCAATCTCGACTTCTTGATTGAGGTATCCCAACCGTGGGACCCTTAAGTTGCGGGGCGATCTGCTGATCTTTTAAGCGACCGGATGCGCTTTGGCGTAGTTATAAGCGACGTAGGCTGAAATCAGGTGACAGACCCAGCCTAACAAACCACCCGTGCCCAGCCAAAAGCCGGGGGTGATGATCAGCCAGAACAGACCCCACAGCCACTGACCGTTATAAAATTGTCCTACCCCCGGAATGATAAAACTTAAAATCGCAGCGGTACCAGGGTTTCTCATTGTCTTCCTCCGTGAAATTACTGACTCATAACTCTTTACGCGTTGACGGCATGAAAGTTTCAAGAAACCCAGAGGGTTGATTAGTCTAAGAGCAGAATTGACAGAATGGTAGAATAAAAAATTCTATCATTCTCCTTATTCTGCTCTAAAATGGGCACTCATCCCTGAAACCCAGAATCACCTACAATTTATCCCTTCAAGGCTCCGGACATCAAGCCGCGTAGGAAGTAGCGTCCCAAGAAAATATAAACGATGAGCGTCGGCACGGCGGCCAGAAAAGAGCCGGCCATCTGGACGTTCCAGGCGATGATTTGGCTGCCGGCCATATTGTTGAGGGCCACGGTGACGGGCCAGTTCTCCGGGTTCGTTAGCACGACAGCAAACAAAAAGTCGTTCCAGGCGGAGGTGAATTGCCAGATCATGACCACCACAAAGGCCGGTGCCGAGATGGGCAGCAAAATGTACCAGTATACGCCTAAAATGCCGGCTCCATCGATGCGCGAAGCCTCGATCAGCTCTTTAGGTATGGTGGCATAATAATTGCGAAAGGTCAAAGTGGTAATCGGAATACCGTAGATAACGTGGGCCACGACCAGGGCGGGTAGCCCGCCGTATAAATAGACGGTGCGCATAAATTCTACCAGCGGGATCAAAATGCTTTGATAGGGAATGAACATGCCGAACAATAACAAGGGAAAGATAATGTTAGCCCCAGGAAACTGCCAGCGAGCCAGAACAAAGCCATTGATGGACCCCAAAAAAGAAGAGATAATCGCCGCCGGGACGACCATAAAAAAGGTGTTGATGATGTTAGGTCGTAGCTGTTCCCAGGCCGCGATAAAGTTTTCGATGTGCAAGCCGGAGGGTAAATTCCACATCGTTTGTAGGTCGACTTCGGCAAAACTTTTGAAGCCAGTGACCAGCATCAGGTACATCGGCACCAAA
The DNA here is from genome assembly GCA_937864185.1 of uncultured Chloroflexota bacterium. Taxonomy (GTDB): domain Bacteria; phylum Chloroflexota; class Anaerolineae; order 4572-78; family J111; genus JAGRBY01. The sequence goes on along the minus strand of CALMIS010000394.1, from coordinate 2,445 downwards.
TAAAATACCGACAACAGCAGCAGCGGGAGGTACAGCCAACTGCGGGACTCAAAGAAACCGATGCGTTCTTTCATTAAACTTCAGCCTCCGATCGTAGGGTAAAATAGAGGTAAGGGATGATCAAGACCGCCACGCTAATCAGCAGAAGGATACCGATCGCCGCCCCTCGCCCGAAGAAATAGCCGTCAAACGTCGTGGTCCACATATAGATGGCTGGCACGTCGAGCGCAACCTGTTTCCCGGCTACGGCGATGATCAAGTCAAAGACCTTGAGCGAGATATGGCCCAAAATGATCAGCGCACTTAAGGTGATCGGGCGTAGCAGCGGCAGGATGATGTAGCGGTAGATTTCCAACTCGGTAGCGCCGTCAACTCGAGCCGCTTCGCGCAAGGAGTCGGGTACGGCCCGCAGCCCGCCCAGATAAAGGGCCATCGTGTAGCCCGACATCTGCCAGATAGCCGGGATGGCGATAAAGGCGATGCCCCAGTAGGGCGTGGTGTACCAGCGATTAATCAGAAAATCGAGGCCCAGGTTATCGAACAGGAGATTCAGGCCGCTCATACGCGAGCCGCCCGCCGGGTTCATCAGCCAGCGCCAGACCACCCCGGCGACGATAAAGGAGATCGCCATGGGAAAGAGAAACAAACTGCGGAAGATGTGCTCGCCCCGCAGTCCCTGATCGAGCAAGATGGCCGTCAACAGCCCGATAATCAGACAACCGCCGACGAACAGCACCGTAAAAATCACCGTGTTGCGAATGTCGATATGAAAGCGCGGGTCCTGCATCAATTGGGTGTAATTCTGCAAACCGACGAAATCATAATTAGGCAGTAGTCCCTTCCAGTTGCTCACCGAGACCCGTATGGACCAGAGAATAAACCCATAGACGAAAACGCCGACAGCGACAATCGAAGGCGTAATCAGAGCAATCGAGATGGCGGTATCCTTTTTTAAATGCACTGCATGCTCCTCATAAAATTCGGGGCGGGCACTAAGGCCCGCCCCGAATTAATTACTTAACCCAAGGCCACACCCTTACTGGCAGACGCCAGAAGTCTGGCAGGCCAGATCCAGGCTGGATTGGAGTGAGGCAATGTCGCCGCCACCGGCGAGGTAGAGGCCGAGAGCGGTATCGATTTCGGACTTCCAGGCATCGTTGGCGACCACGCCGTGGGTGAGACTGCCGACGACGGTATCGCTGGCCCAGTCATCCATAGCCGAGAGGAGATACTCGCCGTAGAGACTGCGGTCGGCATCACTGCGAGCGGGGATGGAGCCTTTGACCGGGTTGAAGGCATCTTGCCCTTCTTGCGAGCCGGCGATGGTCAGCCAGGCGATGGCGGCATCGCGGTGGGGAGCGTTCTTGGGCAGGACAAAGCTGTCAGAGAGGAACTGGAAGACGCCATCGCTGCCGGGGACGGGAGCCCAGCCATAGCCGACGTTGGGTTCCGCACCCAGTTCGCGGAAGTAGCCTTCGGCCCAGTCGCCCATGACGTTGAAGGCGGCGTCACCGTTGATGACCAACTGCGCGGCATCCTGCCAGGTCAAGGCCGAGGCATCGCTGTTGGTGTAGCTCATCACTTTTTCGAAGTTCTGGAGAGCTTCCGTGACCGCCGGATCATCCCACTCCATGCCGCCGTACCACAGTTGGTTGTACTGATCGGGGCTCATGGAGGCGAGGAGGACAGTTTCCATCAGGTGCATGGCGGTCCACTGCTCACCGAGGGCCAGGGGGGCATCCATCCCAGCGGCTTGGAGGGTGTCCATGGCCGCAAACCACTCTTCCATCGTGGTCGGGACTTCGACCCCGTTTTCCTCCAGGACGGCGGGGTTGTACCAGAGCACATTGGCCCGGTGGATGTTGACCGGCACCGAGTAGATGTTGCCATCTTGGGAAATCAGGGGGATGAGGGTCTCGGGCATGACCTCGAGCCAGCCGTTTTCCTCGAACAGGAAGTTGACCGGTTCGAGTTGGTCGGCGGCCACGTAAGTACCGATCAGTTCCTGACCGGCGTGGCCTTGCCAGCTATCGGGGGCATCCCCGGCTTGCAGGCGAGTAGCCAGAACCGCCCGAGCGTTAGTCCCGGCTCCACCGGCCACAGCCGCATTGATGAACTCGACGTTGGGGTATTTTTCACCAAAGACTCCGACCATAGCTTCCAGGCCGGCGGCTTCACCCCCGCCTGTCCACCAGGAGAAGACCTCAACTTCGCCTTCCATATCGCTGCCTTCAACCCCTTCGCCGGCCATGGTTTCTTCTTCCATTGCTCCTTCTTCGGCCGTAGCTTCTTCTTCAGCGGCCGAGGCTTCGGGTTGGGTCGGAGCCGATAAACCTTCAGGGCGACCAGTCGCGGCGGCCGCACTCAGCGCCTCTTGCATCCCTTCTACATCGCCGCCACCGGCGAGGTAGAGGCCGAGAGCGGTATCGATTTCGGACTTCCAGG
>CALMIS010000393.1 GCA_937864185.1 uncultured Chloroflexota bacterium | reverse complement strand
GAGCGAGCGCCTGACCGACCCACAGACTATCCCGACTACCCTGACCCACACCATCGTCTATACCTATGACAATCTGTATCGTCTCACCGAGGCGGACTACTCGACCGGTGACAACTACGGCTATGGCTATGATGCCGTCGGGAACAGGTTACAGCAGATCATCAACGCCCTCGTTGTGAGGATCGGGTTGACTCTGAGAGAAGGTCAAAAGTTTGTGCGGATTACCCGTATCTTAACCCTACCGCTCCACCAACCTTACGCGCAAATTATACCAATTAAGGAAAGCAGAGATGGATAGACTAATGGTCAAATACGACACCATAAAGATGAGGATCACCTGCACGGCAAATCCGGACTGGTTTAAGACCGTATTGCCCACCGAGACCAGATCAGGATAGGCAATAGCGACGGCCAAACTGGAGTTTTTGGTCAGGTTAAGATATTGGCTGGTCATCGGGGGGATGATGACCCGCATGGCTTGGGGGAGGACAATGAGGCGTAGCCGCTGCCATTCATTGAGGCCGAGGGCCCGGGCGGCTTCGGTTTGTCCTTTCGAAACGGCCAAAATGCCGGCCCGGACAATCTCGGCGGCATAAGCACCGGTGTAGATCACCAGACCGATGAGCAAAGCGGCAAATTCGGGCGAGAGACTGGCCCCGCCTTGCACGTTAAAGCCGGTCGGCGCGGGGACGTTGACGACCAAAGGCGGGACGCTGACCGGAATCAACTCGTGCGTGTTGGGTGTTTCCAAAATGGCCCGTTCCGCCGCAAGTTCGGCTTGATTGCCGGCCAAAAGATCGCAGTCACCGCCGGAATAGATGCTGCCGGCCCGGCGTATGCTACTTTCCCCCTCTATTTCAACGGGAATATTGCGACCCCGCAGTTGGCTGACAGCATGAACGACGCCGACGCTGTTTTCAACCCCGCAAACGACAACAGCCGCCTCATTGAGAATAGCGAGTTGAGAATTGATGACCTCTACCTCTTCAGGCGTAGAGATGCCGGCGCTCAGTTGAGACTCTAGCGCCGCCCGGTAACTGGCAATGGCTTCCGGGTTAGTAAATCCATCGATCGTTTCTTGACTCACCCCGGCTTCTGCCAGAGCATTGTTATCAAGTTTGGCCAGGTATATGGCCTCAAAGTCGCCCAAGGTCTCGATATTTCTGGAGGCTGAGACCATCATCGCCTGATCACTGATAAAGGCCTGAGTAACCAGCCAACCGCCACCAACGACAACCCCGAAAGCCGCGACGGCGATCCCTAGCTTATTAACCGGTTCGCCGGTCTTTTCCTCTTGCCGGCTTTGTATGGTCCATAGCACCATAACCAGAATAATGGCCAGGACAATAAAAGCTAACCAGATGGGGAACCCAACCGTAGGCACCAGGCTGGGTATGGAGATTCCTCGCTGGTTAAGAAAGACGGGCCAACCGAAGGGCTGGATACTTTCGCGCACCGGCGGCAGTTTGAGGATGACGGCGAAGTAGATGAAAAAGAGCCACACCAGCAGCGGAATATTGCGGATAATCTCAATGTAAACGGTGGCAATTCGGCTCACCAACCAGTTGGTGGACAGCCGAGAAATGCCCACGACGATGCCCAAGATTGTGGTCAGGACGATGCCGATGGCGGAAACCCTGATCGTATTCACCACCCCTACCCACAGGGCGCGACCAAACGTATCGGTGGCTTCGTAATTAATCCCTTCCTTGATGTCAAAAGCCGCGGTCGTGTTCAAAAAGTCAAATCCAATTTGCAGCCCTTGGATTTGAGCATTAACAAAGAAGTTGTTGATGAGCCAACCTAAACCGAGCAGGACTAACGCGGTGACGACTAACTGACCAATCACGGCCAGCACCCGAACATCGCGCCAAAAGGGGATGGAGGTTTGTTGCTTTATTTTTGGTGAAGTTGTCGCCATCTCTCGCCTCCACGATCGAATAATAACCGACAGCCCGGTCATTGGTTGGCCGGGCTGTCGTAAGATCTAGCTAAATCTTAGCGGAACGGTGGGGCGTAAATCAGGCCACCATCGGTCCATTGAGCGTTAAGACCGCGGGCCAGATTGAACGGGGTATCGGGACCCAGATGGCGATCATAAATTTCGCCGTAGTTGCCGACCTGCTCGATGGCTTTGACCATAAAGTCGTTATCCAGCCCCAAGCCTTGGCCCAGATCGCCTTCCGCGCCTAATAGGTTGCGGATCACCGGATCTTCGCTGGTGGCGGCCATGTCTGCCACATTTTCGGAGGTGATGCCCAGTTCCTCGGCGTTCATTAGACCGTAGGTAACCCACTTGACGATATCAAACCACTGATCGTCACCGTGGCGAACCAGCGGACCCAGCGGTTCCTTGGACATGGTTTCCTCCAGAATGACATGCGCATCCGGTTCGGCCAACAGGATCTGATTGGAGACCAGGCCGGATTTGTCAGTGGTAAAGCCATCGCAGCGACCTTCGTCGTAAGCGGCCAAGGTTTGGGGTGCGTCGGCCAAAACCACCGGCTCATAATCCACGCCCAGGGCGCGCATCACGTCGGCCAGATTCTTCTCGGTCGTCGTGCCCTGCTGGACACAAACCGTGGCTCCTTCCATATCCTCTAGGCTGGTAATCCCGGAGTCCTTGCGGACCATCATCCCTTGACCATCATAGAACGTGGTCGGAGCAAAGTTGAAGCCCAGCGAGGTGTCGCGGCTAATGGTCCAGGTGGTGTTGCGGCTCAGAATGTCGATCTCGCCACTCTGCAAGACCGGGAAGCGGTCCGTGCCGGTCAGGCCGCGGACTTCAACCGCGTTGGCATCGCCCAAGACGGCGGCGGCCACGGCGCGGCAGAGATCAATGTCAAAGCCGGTGAACTCATTGGTATCCGGATCGAGATAGCCAAAACCGGGCACGTTGGCGTTACCGCCACAGTTAAGCACGCCCCGCTCTCGCACGATTTCCAGGGTGTTCCCACCGGCTTGCGCCGCCGGAGCGGCGGTTTCTGTGGTCGTCTCAGTTGGTTCGGCGGCAGCGGCTTCCTCGGTAGCTTCGGTAGCTTCGGCGGCTTCTGCCGTGGCTTCCTCTACCTCGGCTTCCACCTCGACGGTGACCACTTCTTCGACTTCTTTTTCCACTTCGACCGTGACCACTTTTTCTGTTTCAACCGTGACCACTTTTTCCACAACTTGACCACCCCCACAGGCCGTGGCAAAAATGCTTAAGGCCAGGAGTAGAATAAGGGAAATGGCGACATTCTTTCTCATGCGTTTTCTCCTCACATTTAATTGATACTAAAATACAGGGTTGGGATACTAATGAGATCTTACAATTTCTCTGAGCAGTCGGTCTCCTCCTTTCCGTTTTGGGTGGTACATTATAACTGTATTACAGCCACAGCAAGCGACCTCTGCCTCGGTTGGGGAAGCCAGAATGATCTTGTTGGAGTAAAACGTGGCGTGGTAAAACGCGGTGTAGACCCCGAGCTTGATACAGCCAGGGCTGGCCCGATTATAGTCAATAGTGTTGAAGATGCAAACGCGGCTTTCCTAAGTGGTTCGCGCTTTCTAAAGACCCGGTTTTCCCGACGACGTCCTTCGAAACTCAACCTTAGCTGTGGATTTCGTATTTCTCCGCCGCTGACCCCTATGGTATGATATGCCGCTATGACAAATGTTGTTAGCGCCGGGCCGGCTAAAGCGCGCAGGGTGGCAACTGAACTGCTCATCAGCCTGGGTTTGTTTGTTTTAGCGCTTGTGCCTCGAATGTACGATCTGGATCGCTTTGTCACGGCGGATGAAGCCAAGTGGGTCTACCGTTCGGCCCAGTTTTTGGTGGCCCTGCTCAGCGGTGATTGGGCCGCGACCAACGTCAACCTGACCCCAGCCGTGACGACGACCTGGCTGGGCAGCCTGGGCTTAACCCTTTATTATCAGTTTAATCAGGCTTCCATTCAACTGCCTTTTGGGGACTGGTTGCGTTCGTTGCCGGAATTTCGCACCGAACTGCCTCTCCTCGTGGCGGCGCGGTGGCCCATGGTCATCTTCACGGCGTTAGGCATTGTTGGCACTTACTGGCTGTTACGCCACCTGTGCTCTCAGCGTGTCGCCCTCTTAGCCGCCGCTTTTATGGCGCTTGATCCCCATTTGGTGGCCCTCTCGCGCATTCTCGGCCACGATGCCCCTACCGCTGTTTTAATGCCTCTCTCGATCTTGTTCCTTTGGCTGGCTATCGCGCGGGCAAATGATCGGGAGCCAGGGGGGACGAGTGAGAATTCGGCGGTCCTCTCCAGCCGGTCGGCCGCGCTGCTGAGTTGTGTCCTGTCGGGTCTAATGGCCGGTCTGGCCTTTCTTTCCAAAGCGCCGGCCCTGTTCCTCATTCCTTTCACCGGCCTGGTGATTGCCGGTCAAATCTGGTCCCAGCCTGCTCAAGCGCGTCGCTGGTTGGGTTACGGCCTGGTCTGGGCCGTAATTGCCTACTTGACTTTTGTCTTGGTCTGGCCCGCGGCCTGGCTCGATCCCTTGGGCAAACCGTGGGCCGTCGCCGAGAACGCCTTTTTATCCGCCACCGACCAAGAAGAAGCCAATGATGAAGGCTTCTGGCTGGTCCCCGACCTGGGCCCTTTCTATTATATAGTCCACACCGCCTTCAAACTCAGCCCGTTGGTCACCGTCGGTCTTCTCAGCGCCCTTTATTTCCTCGCCACCGACCAATTAGCAATTAACAATGA
>CALMIS010000392.1 GCA_937864185.1 uncultured Chloroflexota bacterium | reverse complement strand
GCTGCCCCTGCGTCTCTATTCGTCTTTGTTGCCAGCTCTCTTGGCCGGCGGGCATGTCTTCGGGCCAGACGAAGTCAAAAGCATTGCGGCCGACCATCTCGGTGGGAGTGTAGCCTAGCATGGTCGCCATCCGGGTGTTAACGTAGGTGGTTACGCCACTTAAGTCGAGGACCCAAACGCCCTCATGGGTACTCTCCACAATGCGCCGGTAACGCACTTCACTCTCTCGCAGCGCCTGCTCCGTCCGCTTGTGCTCGGTGATATCCCGGATGGTGGACAGCATTGCGATCCGCCGGCCGTCGCTGGTCACGAAGCCGATCCGGGATTCAACCATCCGGCGCTCCCCATTCGCGCGCCGGATCTCGGCCTCAAAGGCCGGGGGGACCTCTGGGCTGGCAAACGTAATCAGATACTGTTCGTTGGCCCAGGCCCGTCGTTCTTCGGGAAAGATGATGGCAAAATTGTGACCGACGACCTCTGCCAGGGCGTAACCATACAGCTCGGCATAGGCCGGATTGGCGGCCAGCACGGTCCCGTTCGGGTCGGATAGGGCCATGGCCTCTGACGAAATCTCCCAGATCGCTTGAAACACCGCCTCGCTCTGGCGGTGCAGATCTTCAGCTACTTGCAGCCGTAGGGCCAGGTCTTGCTCTTTGGCGACGATAGGCTTAGCCTGTCCGGCTTTAAGGGTCGCTATGGTTCTTTCCGCTTCAGCTAATCTTGTTTCAAGGTCTTGATAAGTCGGCTTTTGCTGTGGCATCGCTCCTCCAAAGGTGAAAGTATTTAGTTTTGTCCGGTAAGGCAACCCCTTCCCTTGTGAATAATACCACACTTTTTCACTTCCCGTCTACCGGTGGTTGAGCCTGCCGAAACCACCGGCCGTAAATGCGAAATTGCGTTAGTTATAGTAAAATTAGGTCAGATACCACTTAACACCATAAAAAGTAAGATGTCTTCCAATACAATCCACATCCCTTTACGCGCCGTTCTGATTATCCCCTTTGTGGCGCTCACCCTCATCGCCGTTGGCTTAACCGGGTACCTCTCATTCCATAACGGCCAGCAAGCGGTTAATGACGTGGCCGCCCAACTGCGGAGCGAGATCGCTACCAAAATTGAGCAGCGGCTGGAAACTTTCCTGGAAACACCCCACCTGATCAACGAGATCAACGCCAACGCGATGCAGCAGGGTCGGCTAGAGGCCAATGATTCAACCGCTCTGGAACGCTATTTCTGGGAGCAAGTCCAGATTTTTGAAACGGTGACCAGCATCTACTTCGGTAACACCCAGGGGGGACTGGCTAATGCCGGCCGGGAAGGGGCCGAGGGCTTTCTATATGTAATCGAGACCGAGGACTTTACCGCCGGTCCATTCAAAAAGTATGCCACGGATGCGCAAGGGAATCGAACCGAACTTCTGGTCACCGTGCCCAACTTTGACGCTCGCACCCGGCCCTGGTATACCCGGGCCAGGGAGACGGGCCGGCCGGCCTGGAGCGAGATCTTCATTCTCTTTACCGGCCAGGATCTGGCTCTGGCCGCCAGCCGTCCGGTTTATGACGCTAACGGCACCCTGTTGGGCGTGGTCTCCAATGATATCTTCCTCTCGGATCTGAGTCACTTCCTGCAAGACTTAAGGATCGGCCAAACCGGCGAGGCCTTTATTATGGAACACTCCGGCTTACTGGTCGCTTCTTCAAGCGGGGAGCAACTGTTTAGCCCCGCCGCGGACGGCCAACCACAGCAGCGCCTCCAGGTCGCGGCCAGCAGCAACCCTCTGGTTAGGGCCGGAGCCGAGCAGTTGGAAAAACAGTTTGGCAATCTGGAGGCCGTTGACAGCAACCGGCAGTTTGAGTTTTGGCGAGACGGTCAGCGTTACTTTGGCCAGGTGGTGCCATTCCATGAAGCGCGCGGCCTGGACTGGCTGATTGTGGTGGTCATCCCCGAAGCCGATTTTATGGCCCGGATCAACGCCCAGGCTCGCACGACCATGCTGCTCATCCTGACCACGCTCGGTCTGGCCGTGATCGGCAGCATCGTCGTCGCCCGGTGGGTAGCAGCACCTCTTTTGAGCTTAAACAAAGCCGCCAAAGCCTTAGCCCAAGGCGAAACGCCCTTGGCAGTGACAGCCAGCCGGATTCACGAACTGGGTCAGTTAACCCACTCCTTCAACAGTATGGCCACCCAGTTGAGCCAATCGCTGGAGAGCCTGACCGCTGAAGTGGCCCAGCGCCAGCAGGCTGAAGAAGAACTGCAAGTCAGTCGGGACCAACTGGCCGGGATTATTGCCGCGGCCATGGATGCCATTGTGACCGTCGACGAGAACCAGCGAATTGTCTTCTATAACGCCGCCGCCGAGCGGATGTTTGGCTATCCGGCCGCCGAGATGATCGGGCAGCCGCACAACCGCTTGATCCCGGAGCGGCTGCGGGCCAGCCACTGGCAGCATATCGAACAGTTTGGCCGGACCGGGGTGACCCGCCGCCACATGCGCCACCTGGCCCCCCTGGGCGCCTTGCGGGCCAATGGGCAGGAGTTTCCGGTTGAGGTTTCTATTTCGCAGGTGACCGTGGGCGGCCGGAAGCTCTACACCGCTATTTTGCGCGACATCACCGAAAAGCTACAGATGGAAGAAGATCTACGGCAAAGCGAAGCCCGCTACCGCAGCCTGTTTGAGGAGCATCCGGCCGTTATGCTCCAAATCGATCCCGCCGAAAGATTGATTGTGGACGCCAACCCGGCCGCCGCCGCCTATTACGGCTGGAGCCGGGATGAACTGCGCCACATGAAGATCGAGCAGATCAACACCCTCTCTCCGGCCGAAATCGAGGCCGAAATCGAGCGGGCTAATACCGCCAACCAATTCCAGTTTATCTTCAAACACCGCCGGGCCGATGGCTCGATCCGGGATGTGGAAGTTTTCAGTGGCCCGTTTGAATTCCAAGGCAAAACGCTGCTCTACTCCATCGTCCAGGATATTACCGACCGCCGCTGGGCCGAAGGGCAGCTCCGGCTCAATCTGGAACGGCTGTCACTGGCCGGCGCTTCGGCCGGGATCGGGATCTGGGATACGGATATGGTCACCGGCACCATGGTCTGGGACGACCGGATGTACGAGCTATACGGGTTTGACCGGGCCACCACCCCGGCCACCTATGAGAACTGGATCCAAAGCATTCATCCGGAGGATGTACCGGCAGTCGTGGCTGCCGGGGAGGCCGCCCTTGAGGGCAGCCGGGACTATCACCTTCAGTTTCGGCTGATCCGGCCCGATGGCCAGACGCGCCACATCGAGGCCCACGCCATCGTTCAACGGGATGAGGCCGGCCAACCGCTGCGGATCATCGGCGTTAACCGCGACATTACCGAACAAAAGATTGCAGAGGCGGCCCTACGCCAGAGCGAAGACCGGTATCGCAGCACGCTCGACCACATGCTGGAAGGCTGCCAGATTATCGGCTTTGATTGGCGCTACCTCTACGTCAATGATGCGGTCACGACGCAAGGGAAGCAGACCAAGGAAGCGCTGCTTGGCCGGACGATGCTGGAGATGTATCCCGGCATCGACCAGACCGCGCTGTTTAGCGACTTACGACGCTGCATGGACGAGCGAGTGGCGACCCAGATTGAGAATGAGTTCCTCTTCCCCGACGGCTCTAAAGGGTGGTTTGAGTTAAGTGTTCAGCCGGTACCGGAAGGGCTGTTCATCCTGTCATTTGACATCACCGAGCGTAAACAGGCAGAGGCGGCGCTCCATGAAAGCGAAGAGCGGCTGCGATTGTTCATCGACCATGCCCCGGCCTCTCTGGCCATGTTCAACCGGGAGATGCGTTACCTGGCTCGCAGCCGGCGCTGGCTGGTGGACTATCAGCTCGAAGGCCAGGACGTCATCGGCCGCTCTCATTACGAAGTCCTCGCCGAAATCCCGGAGCGGTGGAAAGCTATCCATCGCCGCGGGCTGGAGGGCGAGGTCATCCGGGCCGAGGAAGATTTTTTTATCCGGCTAGACGGCACCGTGCAGTGGCTGCGTTGGGAGGTTCGGCCCTGGTCCACCCCCGCCGGCTCTATCGGGGGAATCGTGATCTTCACCGAGGACATTACTGCCCGCAAACAGGTCGAAACCGACCTACAGTATCAAAAAGAGACCTTACAGACCATTATTGATCATATCCCGGTGATGATTGGCTTTATCGACCCCTACGGGCAGTTCTTGTTGGTCAACCAAGAGTTTGAGCGGGTGCTGGGCTGGACCTTTGAGGAGATGAGCGAGCGGCCCGATATCCTGACCGAATTCTATCCTGATCCCGAAGTCCGGCAGGCGGTTATAGACTATGCCAACTCGGCTGAACCGGGTTGGCGCGAGTTTAAGGTCACCACCCGGAGCGGGCAAGTGCTTGACACAGCCTGGGCCAATGTTCGCCTGTCTAATGGGACGACGATTGGCATTGGCCAAGACCTGAGTGAACTCAACCGGACCCGCGAGCAGCTCTATCAGGCTCAAAAGATGGAGTCAATGGGCCGGTTGGCCGGCGGCATCGCCCACGACTTTAACAACCTGTTAGTGCCCATATTGGGTTATGCCGAACTGGGCATGATGCAGATAGCCTCGGACACAAAACTCTATACCAATTTAAGCTATATCAGGCAGGCCGCCGACCGGGCCGCAAATCTCACCCGCCAGATTCTGGCCTTTAGCCGCCAACAGGTGTTGGAAATGTCGGTGGTTGACCTCAACAGCGTCATCACCGATTTCAAGAAAATGCTGCAACGCCTGATTGGCGAAGACATCGAACTGCGGACGGTGTTGGCCCCCACCCTGGCCCCGGTCATCGCCGACAAAGGGCAGCTTGAGCAAGTGCTCATGAACTTGGTGATCAATGCCCGCGATGCGATGTCCGGCGGGGGTCGAATTACCCTCGAAACGGCCAATGTCTTTTTGGATGAACGCTATGCCAGCAAACACGTCGAGACCAAGCCCGGCCCCTACGTCATGGTGGCGGTCAGCGATACCGGCCACGGCATGGATGCCGCAACGCAGCAGCGCATCTTCGACCCCTTCTTTACCACCAAAGAGCGCGGCAAAGGCACGGGCCTGGGCCTGGCCACCGTCTTTGGCATTGTCAAACAGCACCAGGGTTACATTTGGACCTACAGCGAGCCGGGTGTTGGCACCACCTTCAAAATCTATCTCCCCCAAGCCACGGATCTCGCCTCCACCGGTGAGCCGGCCGACGAAGATACAGCCTCGATCTTTGGTACGGAGACGATCCTGGTGACCGAGGACGAAGAAGTGGTCCGCAAACTGGTCTGCGAAACTCTGGAGTCCCACGGCTACCAGGTCCTGGAGGCGGCCGGCCCTGAGCAGGGCCTGCAGTTGGCCGCCCGTTACCCAGGCTCTATCCATCTGCTCTTAACCGACGTGATTATGCCCGGCATGAATGGTCGCGACCTGTATCAAAAGCTCGTTGAGTTCCAGCCCGAGTGCCGGGTGCTGTATATGTCCGGTTACACCGATGAGGTAATTGGTCATCAGCATATCTTGGAGGAAGGGGTTAATTTTCTACAAAAACCTTTTACCGTGCAAAGCCTGATGCAAAAGGTAAGCATGGCCCTGAGTTAAGCTTCCGCATGGAATTTGACCAACTACGGACCGAAATATGGAAACTGGCCCTGATCGCCGAGGATGAAACCACGTTGGTGCAGACTCTGCTGGATAAGGCCGGGCCGGTCATGGGCTGCGAGAACATTTCCTTTATGCCTTATGACGAGGCCTTGAAAGATGTGGTGGTCAAACTGCAATGGCGCGCCGACGGCAAGGATATCGGGCTGGGGGAAATCATCCCGAAGTGGGTTTTCAAACGGTACCTGGGCCGGCCTTATGTCCAGGTCTCGCTTGACCACTCCCCGTTTTGGCTAAAGGCCATTCTAAAAATATTTGAACGAGTCTATGGCACCCGCTCCGTCTTGATCGTACCCTACGGCGACCCTCAAGCTCCGGACGGGTACATTTCCGTCAACAACTATACGACAGCCAAAGAGTATTCCCCCCAAGAGATTGAGCTGTTTATCGAACTCTCCAAAATCATCCACCTCCGATCCAAACAGTTGCAGAGTCAGGCGGCTCTGCAGGCCAGCGAAATTCGCTTGGAACTGGCCTTGCAAGGGGCAGAGCTGGGGACCTGGGACTGGCAGGTGCAAACCGGTGAGGTCATCTTCGACGAGCGTTGGGCCGAGATGTTGGGCTACAAGCTGGATGAGGTTGAACCGACGGTGAGCGGTTGGCAAAAGTTAATGCACCCTGATGACATCCCGGCGGTGATGGCGACCTTAACCGATCATCTGGAAGGGCGCACCCTTATCTATCAAACAGAACATCGCCTCCGGGCCAAGTCCGGAGAGTGGAAGTGGGTGTTGGATACCGGCAAGGTCTTTGAGCGCGATAGCGAGGGTAAACCTCTACGCGCCACCGGCACCCATCAAGACATCACCCAGCGTAAAGAGATGGAACAACAGTTGGTGCAGCAGGAACGGCTGGCCGCGGTGGGTCAACTGGCCGCCGGGATTGCTCACGACTTCAACAACCTGCTGACCGGGATCCTTGGCTTTTCTGAACTGATCGAGCTCTCGCCGGAGACACCGGCCTCGCTGCTGCCCCATCTGCAACGGATCACCAACTCAAGCCGGCGAGCAGCCCATCTGGTCCACCAACTGCTGGACTTTAGCCAAAAAAGCATTCGCCGGCCCAAACGTTTTGCCCTGGACACCTTCACGACAGAGACAATGACCTTTCTGGAGCGCACCATCCCGGAAAACATCCGGTTTAGCTTCAGTATCGCCCCCGGCGCCTATCCGATTGAAGCCGATCCCAGCCAGATGCAACAAGTCCTCACCAACCTGGTCATCAATGCCAGAGATGCCATGCCGGCCGGCGGAACTTTGGAGATTGGCCTGTCACGGCTTGAGACGATCGGTCAGGAAAAATGTACCATTTGTGGGAGGCCTATTATCGGTGAATGGTTATGCCTCACCATCGTCGACAGCGGCAGCGGCATCCCGGCGGAGGTGCTGCCGCACATTTTTGAGCCGTTCTTCACCACCAAAGCGGTGGGCAAAGGGACGGGCTTGGGGTTGTCGCAGGTGCATGGTATTCTCAGCCAACACGCCGGACACCTCACCCTCAGCAGCCAGGTCGGCCAGGGGACCCGGTTGGCTATCTACCTCTCTCCGGCGGACCAGTTGGCTGGTCAGCAGGTGACAGAAGCCCCGACCCCGATGAATCTGACCGGACACGGGGAGACGCTGCTGCTGGTCGATGACGAGCCTATCGTCTTGGAAGCCACAAAAGCCATGTTGGAGTATCTGAATTATCAAATATTAACCGCTCTCACCGGTCAGCAAGCCTTGGAGATTTATCGCAGCCACCGGGCTGAGATAGCGTTGGTCCTCTCTGATGTAGTCATGCCGGATATGGACGGCGAAGCCTTGTTCCAGACCCTCCACGCGGAAAATCCTGACCTTAAAATGGTGATGATGAGCGGCTATCCTTTGGGGGAAAAGGGCATCCAGTTGCTGGACCAAGGGATTATGGCCTGGTTTGAAAAGCCCATCTCCCTCCTGGACTTATCGCGGATTGTGAGCCAGGGATTGACGCCCCAAAAGGGGCGGTGGGCTTAAGACGTGGTTCGGTATTTGGAAAATAGAGTTTTGGGGATAAGATACCGGTATGTCACGCTTTGCCATCATCGCTTTTGACGCCGACGATACGCTCTGGCACAACGAGCGGCTCTACCTTAGCACCCAAACCCAGTTTAAGCAGCTTCTGGCCCAGTATCATAGCCCAGCGTGGATTGACGACCGCCTCTATCAGACCGAGGTCCGCAATTTGCAACATTATGGCTATGGGATCAAAGCCTTCGCCCTCTCGATGATTGAAACCGCCATCGAGCTGACGGAAGGTCGCATTACCGGGACTGAGATCCAAACTATCCTGGACTCAGTGCGGCAGATGCTCGAGGCTGAGGTGGAGCTGCTTGAGCACGTGGCCGAGACGCTGGCCAACCTGGCGGATCGGTACAGCCTGATGGTCATTACCAAGGGCGACCTGCTTGATCAAGAGACCAAGATCGCTCGCTCCGGCCTGGCCGGCTACTTCCGCCATGTTGAAATCGTGAGCGATAAGAGCAAGGAGAGTTACGCCCGGCTTTTAGAGCGCTTGGACCTGGCCCCGAAACAGTTTCTTATGGTGGGCAACTCGCTGCGCTCCGACATTTTGCCGGTGCTGGCCCTGGGCGGGAGCGCGGTGTATGTACCTTATCCAAACACCTGGCTCCACGAGAGCGCAGCCCGCCCCCCGGCCGAGCAAGCTGGCTATTATGAGATTGAGCATCTGGGCCTGTTGCCCGGCTTGCTGCATAGACTGGAGCACGGAGAGGAATGATATTCCCCAATAATCCCGCCAAAAAAATCTGTTAGCTGTTTACTTGCTTGTAGATCAGTTGTAAAATGTAGGGTGAAATCCTTGTCGAATAGCCCATTTTGACAAGGAGGTGAACCACAATCAATCTTCTTTCAAGTTTAATCAGTATTTAAAAGGAGCTTCCATAGTGAACACCATTCTCGATAATGACACTTTTACTCTACGCGTCTATCCTGATAAAAAGATTGTCCATCACCAAATCCATAAGTTTGTTTACGGCCAGGCCTTTCAAGAGGTCTTAACTAAGGGGGCTGAACTCTTTGAGAAACATAGATGCACCAAGTGGCTGTCTGATGACCGGGGGAACTCGGCCTTGCGACAAGAAGACCTCCAGTGGGGACAAACCGTTTGGGAACCTCGAGTTATGAAAGCCGGCTGGAAACATTGGGCCTTAGTCCTGCCGGAAAAGGTAGTGGGCCAGATGAATATGAAGAAGTTAGTCGAACGGTATAGTCAGTTGGGCCTTAATGTGAAGGCTTTTAGCGATCCCGACCAGGCCATGACCTGGCTTGAGCAGCAATAACCTAAATATTTGATCTTAAAAAAGGAGCCCAGTACAAGTTCTGGGCTCCTTTTTTTTGTTTGAAAAGTTTGACTACGCCGGCGGCACCTTACCCCAGATCTTGCGTTTTACGGTTAGGACAGTATGATAACCCGCAAGCCTTTGGGAGGATAGCCGCTTTGCAATCCACGCTCGGACCACTCCACGCCCAACCACAGAGTTCAGACAGCCCGACTCAGCCGGCAGAGGTCAGGCTAAGCACCGGTCTTCTCCTCGGCTGCATGTTCGCCAGCCTGGCTCTAGCGCCTTTGGCTTACCCCGGCTACTTTCAGGTCCATAGCGGCTTTAGCCCGGTCTGGAATGTGACCGACCTGCGGGCTAATTGGAGCAATTTGAGTTGGCTGCCTCAGCTCGGCTTGCAGTTCGATCCACTGCGCAGCGCCGGGTTGCTGCCTTACTATCTGGCAGCCCTGCTGCCGGTCGAAGCCGTGACGGCGGTCAAGCTGGTCATGGGGCTGGGCTGGCTGCTCGGCGGGGCCGGGATGTTTCTGTGGCTGCGAAGCTGGCTAGGGAGGGTCGGCGCGCTGGTGGCCGGCCTGGTGTACCTCTACCTGCCTTACCAACTGGTCACCGTCTACGTCCGCGGCGCGTGGGGCGAGACGCTGTTCTGGGGTGGGCTGCCCTGGGCACTGCTCGTCGCCACCCACCGGGCTCCTAAATCTCGTCCGGCATTCCTAGTGGGGGTGACGGCCGTCTGGCTAGGGCTTGGGTTGAGCCAGTTGGGGCTGGCGATTGTGGCTTTGCTGTTTCTGGGCTTGCTAGCCTTGACGGTCTACCGCTCGTCGGGGGTCCTCCCGCTCGCCGCGGCGGGGGCCGGTCTGCTTATGGCCGGAGGTCTCTACGGCCTGCGGCCGGTTGACTTCATTCAACCGCCGCCCACACCCTTAACCGACCATTTTCTGGTCCCATTCCAGCTCTTTTCGGCTCACTGGGGCTTTGACGCCAGTCGAGCGGGCTGGAACGATGACGTGTCGTTTCAATTGGGGGTGGTTGCCCTAGGGTTGACGATCCTGACCATTTATCTCTGGCGACGCGAGCAGCGGACCACCAGCCGTCGCCTGCGATTCTTTTTGGCCGGGGCGGTGATCACCGGTTTGCTGCAATTTGAGTTTACTGCCTTTCTTTGGCGCGGGCTGGGCCTGCTCGTCACTTATCCCTGGCAGTTGCTTGGTCTGGCCGGCCTCTGCCTATCGGTCTTGGCCGGCGCGGCCCTGCGGTTTGAGCCGCGGTTGGGCCGCCTGCCCTTGCTAGCCGCGATCGTTATCCTGGTCGTCTTGAGCGTTTACCGTTACCTGGAGCCCCAGTTTATCCAACCGGAGCCGGCCTGGTTGAGCCGGCCGGTGGCAGCACTGGGTGAGGCTCAATTGGCCTTGCTTGACTACGAGCTTGCCGTCCAAACCTCCGGTCACACCGTCGGGCTGGAGCGGGGGCAGACAACCTTGCCGCTTTCGGTTTACGGCGCGCTTCGCCCCAACGACGTGGTTCTCCTGCAGACCACCTGGCAACCGCTCCAGACGTTCGAGCAGGACTTGAAGATATTCGTTCACCTGGTCGACGCCCAGGGTCACGTGCTGGCTCAGTTCGATGGGCAGCCCCAGGCCGGCACCTACCCAACTTCTCGCTGGGTTCCCGGCCATCTGGTCAACGATACCTACGCTATCCACCTCCCCACCGAGGCCCCACCCGGCCCTTATCGGCTCTATCTCGGTCTCTACGACGAGGCCACCCTCACCCGGCTCCCCGTTCCCGGCGACCCCGAAGGGCGAGTAATTCTCCCTGTCCAATGATCAATTAGCAATGAGTAATGATCAATTAACAATGAGTAATGATCAATTAACAAACCCACCCCTCCACCCCTCCAATCCTCCACCCCTCCAATCCTCCAATCCTCCAGCCTTCCAGCCTTCCAGCCTTCCACCC
>CALMIS010000391.1 GCA_937864185.1 uncultured Chloroflexota bacterium | reverse complement strand
TGGAGGACTGGAGGATTGGGAGGGGAAGGGTGGAAGGGTGGAAGGATGGAGAGTTGGAGGACTGGAGGATTGGAGGATTGGGAGGGGAAGGGTGGAAGAGGGGAAGGTTGGAGGACTGGAGGACTGGAGGATTGGAGGGAGTGGAGATTTTTTTCCATTTTCCATTTTCCATTTTCCATTTTCCATTGCCCCTTGCTCATTGCTAATTGTTAATTGTTAATTGCCCTGCTACAATGGGCCACTTCAATTTTTAGCCTGAGGAGGCAAAAAATGTTGATCACTAACGGAACGGTGTTGACGTTCGAGACGCAAGGGCGCGTGATTCCCAATGGCGCGGTTTATGTTGAAGGTGACACAATTGTCGAGGTCGGTGGGACGGCCGAGTTGGTGGCCAAATACCCCCAGGCCAGCCAGCTCGATGCGGCTGGCAAAATTGTGATGCCGGGGATGGTTTGCGCCCATACTCATTTTTACGGCGCTTTTGCCCGGGGGATGGCCATTCCCGGCGAGCCGCCGGAGAACTTCATGCAGATTTTGGAGCGGTTGTGGTGGAAGATCGACCGGGCGCTGACCCTTGAGGACAGCCGGTACAGCGCCCTCGTCGCCCTGGTCGATGCCGTCCGGCACGGGACGACCACCCTGATTGACCACCACGCCAGCCCGACCCACATCGACGGCTCGCTCGACGCCCTGGCCGAGGCGGCCACCCAGTCCGGGCTGCGGGTCGGCCTGTGCTACGAGGTGACGGACCGGAATGGGCCGGCCGGCGCTCAAGCCGGTATCGCCGAAAACGTGCGCTTTATCAAGCAGCGCCAGGCGCAGCCGGATCCGAAACTGGGGGCCTCGTTTGGGCTGCACGCTGCCTTCACCCTAAACGACGAGGTCCTGGCTGCCTGCGTTGAAGCGGCCGGGGGACTGGACACCGGGTTCCACATCCACGTTGCCGAAGATAAGGCCGATGAGAGCCTGAGCTTGCAGCGCTACGGGCTGCGGGTCGCTCAGCGGCTGGAGAAGTTCGGCATTTTGGGGCCGAAGACCTTGGTGGCTCACGCGATCCACATCGATGAAACGGAAGCGGACCTGTTTGCCGCCACCGGGACCAAGATCAGCCACCAGCCGCGCAGCAATATGAACAACGCGGTCGGCGTGGCTGCAGTCGAGCGGCTGCTTGATAAAGGCATCACCGTCGGTCTGGGCAATGATGGCTTTACCAACAACATGTTTAGCGAGATCCACACCGCTTACCTGCTCCATCGCGTCAGCCGGAATGATCCGCGCGTTATGCCCGGCGATCGCCTGATCGGCATGGCCTTTGCCAACAATGCCCAAATTGCCTCGCTTTTCTTTCCGAAGCCGGTCGGGGCCCTGGCTCCCGGCGCCTTCGCCGATATCATCCTGCTCGACTACTACCCTTACACGCCTCTAACCGAGGGTAACTTCCCCTGGCAGCTCGTCTTTGGTATGGACGGCAGTCACGTGACCCATACGATTTGTGGCGGGCAACTGCTGATGGAGGATCGCCGGCTGCTGACGCTCGATGAAGCGGCCATTGCGGCCCGAGCGATGGAGCTAGCGCCGGGGATTTGGCAGCGGGTCCAAGAGATGGCTTAAGGCTCAGGTCTCGATGGGCTCTAGCTGGTTGGCGCGCGGCCAGTAGAGCTTGGGCTTGCCGCTCTTGGAGGGAACGGCCACCACATAGGAGGTGTGGAGCCGGGGATTACTTTTGCCAAAGCGGCTGAGAATATATTTGCCACGATACTTGCTCAAGACGACGCCATGGTTGGGCGGGACGACTTCGATAATCTCGCCCACCTTTTCCTTCCAGCGGCCCCGGGCGTGGCTCACCCAGCGCACCTTGTCGCCAACTTTGAAATCGTAAAGCATCTACCTTTAGTAGTGAGTCACCACTTTCGTCCCCACCGAAGCCCAACTGAAGAGCCACTGCGCATCCGGGATCGAGAGATTGACGCAGCCGTGGCTCATCGGCTGGCCAAAGTTGTTGTGCCAGTAGGTACCGTGCAGGCCGTAGCTGCCGTGAAAGTACATGACGTAGGGCACGTCTTGCAGATAGTAAGCGTCCTGGCCGGTGCCGCCCCGCATATCGGCGCTTTCATACTTGACGTAAATACTGTAGGTGCCGGCAACGGTCGGGTGCTCGTAGATACCGGTTGAGACCCGGGCCTGAAAAACCGGAGTTTGGCCCTCAAAGGCCACAAGCATCTGGGTCCTGAGATTGACATCGATCCAGCGCTCGGCGGTGGCCGGCTTAGTGGAGAGAGACGGCAAGGTTGGAAGCGTCAGGCTCTTGGCCGGAAGCGGCAGGTAAGATTGGGGCGAGGTATAGCTTGGCACGACGGCTTGAGGTTGATAAAGCGGTTGGGTGTAAACGGGCTGGGGTTGATAGGCGGGCTCGAGGGTGGTTGGCCAGGCGCTGGTGCTGGATGGAGTAGGGTAAACGTTGGTGTAAGCGCTATAGGTCTGGGCGCCGGTGGGCAGAGGCTTAAC
Organism: uncultured Chloroflexota bacterium; assembly: GCA_937864185.1. Lineage (GTDB taxonomy): Bacteria > Chloroflexota > Anaerolineae > 4572-78 > J111 > JAGRBY01. The sequence continues at coordinate 13,696 of CALMIS010000391.1, read as the reverse complement.
CAGGCTCGTCGGTTGGACAGCGTAGGCGGTGGAAGCGACCGTGGCCTGCGGCGCGGGAGCGTAATTCCAGGTGGTATTGCTGAAGCTCGGTTCGGGTTGAGGCGCGGGGGTCAAGGTATCGTAGCCAACGGCCGGAACCGGGATGAGCAAAGATTGGCCCGGATAGATCGCCCCCTCACTGGCCACGCCGTTAAACGAGGCCAACTCATTGACATCGACGCCGTAGCGGGTGGCGATCGCGTACAGGGTGTCGCCGCTCTGCACGACGTGGGTGGAGCCGCCTTGCGCCCAAGCGGGTTGGGCAAAAAAACCGATGATGAGGGCCACGATTGCAGCCAGAGCCAGGGATCGCTTTAGGTCCATTTTCTTCCTTCGTTTTTTAAGCTTGAAGCGGTGACACGCACCTATCGAGGCGGTGACGGTTTGGCACGCTGCACAAGCTGCGCCACCAATGGCTCAAAGTATACATAAAATATAGAATTATGTAAACTTTCTGGTCGATATTTAGTGTCTTTTTAACAAGGTGAGGTAACGTTGGTTGAGCCTATCGAAACCAACGGCCTTCGACAAGCTCAGGCCGCGTCCACCCCGAAATATTGAGAAGATACCACCCTTCAACCCCAAATCTTGTTCATCTTGTAAATCGTGTCTACCAAGAGTTCAGCGGGGACCGGGCAGGACCGCGCAGCGCTCCACGGCCGCCAGGACGTCTTTTAGGACCGGTTTGCGGGCAAAGGTCAGAACCTCGCCCGCCGACGCCTCTCGCCAGGTCTCTTCGGCTACGTTGACCTCTTCATACACCAGCAAAATCAAATCGCGGCGTTGCGCCTGCCGGATCTTCTCCAGCTTGCGCCGCAGATAGGTGGGGTGCCAAAAGCCGACAAGCTCGAGCAAGGCCCGCCGGCCATCTTGACGATGCGTCAATGAGAAATCGGGAATCATGACGCTGTCGGCGACAGGAATCAGCTCGTCTTCACGAGCCAGCTCCCACTTGCGCTTGGGGCCGCTGTACTTCGCCTCAAATTCGGCGGCAAAGTCAGCCTCGAGCCGGCTGTCGAACAGGCCCGAGCCTTTGAAGTGAGTCCGCAGTTCGGCCTGGTCGGTGAGCATGTAGCGGAGGGGGGCGCTGCCTCGGGGCGAGGCCTGGCCGGGGACGGGGGGCGGCTGGACATCCGCTTCCATGGCCCATTGGTCACAGAGCAGCAGGGCCGGGAGGAACTTGGCAAACTGAAGACCGTAGCGAATGGTTGAACTGACAAAGGGCGAAATTGGTCCATGCAGGGTGACGTGGTAACCCGGCGGCGCAGGCCGAATCGTGTACATCAGCTTAAACAGCTTGATATACTTGAAGACATCTTTGTAGTTACCGCGAATGAAGATCCGCATCTCGCGGGCCCAGTAGAGTAGGCCGCGAGCCAACTCCAGGTTGTAGCGAGCAATCAGATCACCAGGGGCCAACGCCGGTCCGGCCAGCAGAAGCTGCTCCTCAGCCAGATCGGCGAAGAGGCCGGCTTCGATCTGATCGAGTTGGAGACCGGTTTCGGCGGCGACCTGAGCTATGACCTCGACTCGGGTAGTCGGGTTAAAGAGATCCGTTTGGCCGGTTACGGGACCCTGGTTGAAGACCCGTTCTCGCAGCATAACCGGATCGAGGGGCGGATCGCTGCTGAAGGTACACTGACCTTCCACCACCGAGGCCAGCCCGCGGATGACCGGATAGTCCAAACTGTCGCCCTCGTAATCGCGCAAGGCCTCGTACAACCGGCCCCGGCTGCGGCCGGTGTGACGCTGAAACAGCTTGATGATCTCCCTGGCCATGCCCAGAGTCCGGTAATCGACCGGGAGCGGCCGGGTAGAAACCTGGCCTTCTCTTATCTTTAGACGGGGACGGATCAGTTCGGATTTGAGCATAATTCCGCCTTTGGCTGCGAATAACCCTTTAATTTTAACACAAATCGCCGCAATCTTGACATGCCGGACTCCTTTGGTTACACTCCGGCCCCAATGAAACCCTTTGAGCGCTATCGACCGCTGATCGACAACTGGGCTGATTTCTGCGAGGTCAGCCGGCAACCCTTACCGATTTGCCTTTGGACCAACACCCTGCGCCTGACCCCGGCCCGCCTGGCCGAGATTCTCAGGGCGGATGGGCTGGCCTTTGAACCGCTGCCCTGGTGGCCGGGCGCTTTTCAACTGGCGCCGGACTCCAAGCCGGGCCATCACTGGGCTTTTCTGGCCGGCTTGTACCAGGTCCAGGAGGCCGTCTCGCTGCTGCCGGTGCCTTGGCTCGATCCCCAACCCGGCCAGCGCATCCTCGATTTGTGCGCCGCGCCCGGCAACAAGACGGCCCAAATTGCCGTCAGCTTGGGCAATCGCGGCACCGTGGTGGCCAATGATATCAACGCTGGCCGGATGCGAGCCGCGCGCCAGACCCAAGAGCGGTTGGGCCTGATCAACGTGACCACCACGATCGCCGATGGCGGTAACTATCCGCCTGCGGCCGGGTCGTTCGACAGTGTCTTGGTCGATGTGCCCTGCTCGTGTGAAGGGACCTCGCGCAAGGAGCCGGGCGTGCTGGATCGGGTCAGCCTGGGGCTGTCGCTGAAGCGGAGCGGTGGGCAGAAGGCGCTGCTGCGCAAAGCGGTCCAGCTTTGCAAACCGGGCGGGCGCATTGTCTATTCAACCTGCACCTACGCGCCCGAGGAAAATGAACTGGTCGTTGACGCGGTGCTGCGGCAAGCCGGCGAGCGCACGCTGCAACTGGTGCCGGCTCAGGTCGAAGGCTTGGTGACCTCGCCGGGCCTGACCGAGTGGCAGGGTGAGCGGCTGCATCCCTCCCTGGCCGGGGCGATGCGGGTCTGGCCGCACCAGAACAACACCGGCGGCTTCTTTATCGCCGTGCTGGAGAAAAGTCTCGACGCACCCTCTGTCGCTGCCCCGGCCGCCGGGCTGGTTTCGCCTGAAGCCGGCGCCGTCACGGCCGAACTGGGAACGGCTGCGGCTCGCTTCGGGCTGTCATGGTCGGATTTAGCCTCTTACCGGCTGCAAGTCGGCGGCCGGCGCAAACTGTACCTGGTCAACCCGGATCACCGGCCACCGCTTGAACCCCGACCGGACGCTACCGGCCTGCTGCTGATGCGCACCGGCGATAAAATCCCCAAAATCAGTACGGCCGCCGTGCAGCTTCTGGGTGCGGCCGCCCGGCAAAACGTCATCGAGGTCGACGCCGGGCAGGCGCAGGCTTACCTGCACCGTCAGGTCATCGACGTGACGCTCGATCAGGCTCGGGCCTGCACCGGTCCGGGCTTTGTTTTGATTCGTCACCAGGGCTTTACCCTCGGCGTGGGGAGCTTCGAACCCGACTCGACCGGCGGGCAGGTAGGCAGTCTCTTCCCCAAAGGTTGGGCGCCCGGGTAAAATTTGGCTTGACGTTGACAGGGTGAAAGGCTTCTGTTAGAATGAACTCATCTTACGAACTTCTGTTCTGATCTTGGGAGTAACCAATGTCTCGATCCCGAACTATCTTGTTGATGCTTATCCTCGTGGGCCTGACCAGTCTGGCCTGCTCGGCTCCGGTGGCGACCGCCCCGCCTCCCTCGCCGGCCAGTCCCACCGCTTTACCCTCCCCGGCCACAAATCTCCCCATCCCCACCGACCTTGAGATCGTCCAAGTGGCCAGCGTCGTCGACGGCGATACGATTGAACTCAGCGATGGCCGGCGGGTGCGCTACATCGGCCTCAATACGCCGGAGCGAGGCCAACCCTTTTACGAAGAAGCCAGAGCCGCGAACGAGCGGTTGGTTTCCGGGCTGCGGGTGGGCCTGGAGCGCGATCTGGAGAGCTTTGATCAATATGGCCGCATCTTGGCGTACGTCTGGGTCAACAAGCAGATGGCTAACTTGGAACTGCTTCATTTAGGCTTTGGCAACACCTTCACCATCCAGCCCAACGTGCGTTATGAAACGGAATTTCGAGCAGCCGAGGAGCAAGCGCGAGAGGCCGGGCGCGGTTTGTGGGCCACCTCCACCGCTGCTCTTAAAATTGTCGAGCTTCAGGCGGATGCACCGGGCAGCGATCGAGACAATCCGAACGGCGAGTGGCTTGAGATTGCGAACCAGGGCAACGAAGCCGTTAATCTGGAACGCTACTCTATAAAAGATGAAGCCAATCATATTTATACGTTCGGGGCCTTTACCCTTAAGCCCGGAGCCACGGTTCGCCTCCACTCCGGCCAGGGGCGCGATACCGCCTCAGCCCTGTACTGGGGGTTAGTCGGAGACAGCGTTTGGAACAATGACTCTGATACTGCCTACTTGCGGGACGCGGCCGGCGCCCTGGTTGATATTTACGTCTATTAGTGAACCGGGCCTTTTGATCAGGTGACTTCAAAAAAATAATTCTGTAACTGCCCCTGGAACGTGGAACGTTAGCTGTCTCCACGTCCCACGTTTTTGTTTCCCCGGAGTATCTTCTCACTAAATCGCGGTGGCGTTGGTTGAGCTTGCCGAAACCAACGGCCTCCGACAAGCTCAGGCCGCGTCCGCCCCAGGATATTGAGAAGATACTCCCGGACCTCTAAACCCTCGGTCGGTAACTCTGTTTTCTCAAAAGAAAAGTTGAAAGCTGCTGTGGAGCGCTTAATGGAGCGCTTTTTGGTCATGGTTATGGTACGTCCAACCGGTATAGTGAGACTAGTAAAGGAAGTTAGTCTCAACCGGAAGGAGACGACCGATGAAATCGTATTGGCTAGATAGTTATAGTCCACCCCAATCGCTGGCAATGAGGCAGGTTTGGGGCGAATTCACCGCCACGGCGAAAGCCTGGGGCAATCTGCTGCCGGCCTTAAGCCGCGATCGCATCACCGAGAAACCCCGCGAGCAAGGTCTGACCATGGTTTTGGATCGATCCCTGGGCTGGCGAGCGACGCAGGATTTGCTCGAACTGGCCGGCGATTACATCGACCAGATCAAGTTCAGCTTCGGCACCTCCGTCTTCTTATCCGAAGCCCTGCTGCGCCGCAAGATCGATCTGATCCGCAGCTATGGCATCGACGTTTTTCCGGGCGGGACTTTGATGGAAGCGGCGCTGGTCCAAGGCGTGTATCCCAGCTACGTCCGGCGCGCCAAAGCTCTGGGCTTTACCGCGCTGGAAATCTCCGATGGGACGATCACCATGTCGCGCCAGACCCGCAACGAGGCCATCAAACGGGCGCTCGATGCCGGCTTAAAGGTCATCACCGAAGTCGGCAAGAAAGACCCGACGATTTACCTCCCGCCCGCCGAACTTTGCGACCAGATGGCCGGAGACCTGGCCGTTGGCGCCGATAAAGTCATCATCGAGGCCCGCGAGTCAGGCTTGGGCATCGGCATTTATGATGAGCACGGCAACCTGCGCGAAGAGGAGTGGGCGGCCATCCAGCGCGGTTTAGGCGACAGCCGGGGAGATGTTATCTGGGAAGCCCCGCTCAAAAAGCAACAAGTCCCGCTGATCAAACGCTGTGGCCCCAACGTCAATCTGGGCAACATCCAACCCGATGATGTGCTGGGTTTGGAAGCCCTGCGCGGTGGCCTGCGCTTTGAAACCTTTATGGCGAACAGCCAACAAGGGAGTTTACCGTGAAAACGATATTGATCGCCGGAGCCACCGGCTATTTGGGACAGTATGTGGTCAAAGCCTTCAAAAGAAGCGGCTTTCGGGTTCGGGCTCTGGCTAGAAATCCAGAGAAACTGGATCACCTGTGCGATTTTATCGATGAAGTGGTTGAAGGCGAGATCACTAATTTCGACTCCCTAACGGGCGTTTGTGACGACGTTGATCTTGTTTTTTCAGCGGTCGGCATTACCCGCCAGAAAGATGGCTTAAGTTATCTGGACGTTGATTATCAGGGCAACAAAAACCTTTTGGACCTGGCCCAAATTGCCGGTGTTGAGAAGTTTGTGTACGTGTCGGTGCTCCAGGCTGAGAACTTGACCGAACTAAAAATGGTTCAAGCTAAGCAGAAATTTGTGACCGCCTTACAGCAATCGGGCTTAGACTATACCGTGATCTACCCCAACGGCTACTTTTCGGATATGGTCGAATTTCTTGAAATGGCCAAAGCGGGCCGAGGCTACGTTTTTGGTCAGGGCACTTACAAGATGAATCCTATTCATGGCGCGGATTTGGCTCAAGTCTGCGTCGAGGCCGCCACTACTGCCGAGCATGATATTCGCGTGGGAGGCCCGGATGTTTTGACCCACCGTCAAATCCTGGCCCTGGCCTTTGAGGCTGTCGGCCGGCAGCCCAAGATAACGAGCATTCCCCTGTGGGTCAGGAACGCCGGTCTGACGCTGTTAAGAACCTTTACTTCGGTCAAAACCTACGGACCGCTGGAGTTTTTTCTAACGGTGCTGGCTATGGACATGGTCGCAAAACCTTATGGCCACCACCATTTGAAGGACTTTTTTGCAGAAAAAGCAGCAGCCTTATGACGGCTATCTCTCGTTTTAGCCGCAGGCACGATTTTTTCACGCTGAGAGTTTATCCTAGGCATGAACTAAGTTAACGAAAGAGGAACAATCATGGCCCACTCAAGAAAAGTCAATCGTCCAACCGCTCAAGCCGGCCAGCGCTCGCTCTCTCCGGCAGGCGTCGCAGACCACCAACAACTGGTCCAGGCTATCGGCCCCACCGACTTGACCCCAATCGTGCGGCGAGCCCTCAACCAGCCGGCCCTGGTCATTACCCGCTGGCAGCAGACCCAAATCCACGGCGGAGTGGGCGGCGGCTTCAGAGATACTTCGGTCTATCGCTTTAGCGGCCAGGGCCGGGCGCAGGGTCAAGCCTTCGACTGGTCAGTTATCCTCAAGATTCTGTCACCGCGCCCCTTTTCCTCCCCCAGCGATCCCGCCTACTGGCGGCGAGAGATCGAGGCCTATCGCTCCGGCTGGCTCGATCAGTTACCCGGTCACTTGCGGGCGCCAAACTGCTTGGGGATAACCGATTATCCCGACCAGGCCTGTCTGTTGTGGCAAGAGGACGTCCCCGAGCAAGAGGGTCGACGCTGGTCGGTGGAGGCCTTTAGACAGGCGGCCCGGCACCTGGGGCAGTTCAACGGCGCTTACCTGGTGAGTGGAGCTCTTCCGGAGTTCGCCTGGCTCGGCCAATCTCCGCCGTATGATGCCAATCGGTCGGCCGCCACCATCGAGGCCCTGCCGGCCCTAGCCTCGCATCCGGTGGTCCAGCGGGTCTTGCCGGGCGACTCAATAACCCGGCTCAACCGCATTTGGGGGTACCGGACTACTTTGCGGGCCGTGCTGGACTACTTGCCACAAACCGTCTGTCACTTCGATGCCTTTCGCCGCAACCTGTTTATCCAGCGCCCTGCCGGTGGCAGCGATCGAACGGTGGCCATTGATTGGGCTTATGTTGGCCGCGGCGCGATCGGCGAAGATGCCGCCGCCCTGGCGTTTTTGAGCCTTTTCTTTATGGAGGCCGAGGTCAGCACCGCTCAAAATTTTGACGCGGCCCTGTTTGCCGACTATGTGGCCGGGCTGCAAGACGCCGGTTGGCACGGGCCTATTGACCAGATTCGGCTCGGGTATCTGAGCCACTTTATCTTACGCTGGCTGGAGTTGATCCGCTGCGTGGATCAACTTTATCTGGATGAGCGTCACTACCCCTTCCTGGAGACGGTGGCCGGCCAACAGTATACGGCTCTGGAGATGATCGATAATCACGGTGCAGTCAACCAGTTTGCTCTAACCCTGGCCGATGAGGCGCTGGTCCGTTTAAATGCAGCCCGGGCCAAGCGGCACAGCGCCCGGCGCCGGACGCGTTCTAGTGAACAATTTGCGGTCTGGCCAGGTTGATCGACTCCCGGCCGGCTCCAACATTCGTGACTGGATCGCTTTTTGGAGCGCTTGCCGGCTACAACTCTGGTGCGCTGGCCTGATAAAGTGAAGGAAACGGTGAGGAACTCGAAGGGCCTTGTCAGAGGTTGGACGAGGGGAGGTTAGGGTCATGAATCTAAAAACGAACTTTTTAAGCTCAAGCCGTCGCATGCCCCACGCCATCGTGATCGGTGGCAGTGTGGCCGGTCTAACGATGGCCCGGGTGCTGGCTGACTACGCCGATCGGGTCACGATCATTGAACGGGATATTCTACCCGATACGCCGGAATTTCGGCGCGGTGCCCCTCAGGCCCGGCACAGTCACATTTTGTTGCCGGCCGGCCTGGCGATTTTGGAGGGCCACTTTCCCGGGCTGACCGCCGAGCTGCTGGCCAATGGGGCCACCGAAGTCGATCCGGAGACGGAGCTGATCAAAACCGAGGACGATGCCTGGCTTAACGACCTGCCCGGCCTGATTTGCAGCCGGCCCCTTCTGGAAAATGTCATCCTCCGGCGCACCCTGGCCCAACCGCGGATCCGCCTTATGCCTGGTTATCAAGTCACCGGCCTGAGCGTCGACTCCGCTAAAAAGCGAGTGACCGGCGTCTATCTGAGCCGGGGCCGAGCGGCGGCGAAGCACGCGCTGAAGGCAGCGTTGGTCATCGATACCAGTGGCCGTGGCTCCAGCGCTCCGCAGTGGTTGGCCGAGTTAGACTACGCTCCGCCCGGCCAAACCATTGTTAACAGCTTTGCCGGCTATACCAGCCGCATCTACCGTCGCCCGGCCGATTTTGACGGCGCTTGGAAGATGATGCGCATCAGAGATATTCCGCCTTACATGACCCGGCGGGGGATGATCTTTCCGCTGGAAGGCGAGCGCTGGCTGGTGACCTTGGTCGGCATCTCGCGCGATTATCCGCCCCATGACGAGACCGGCTTTCTCGAATTTGCCCGCAGCCTGGTCAGTCCGCGGCTCTACCAAGCCATTAAAACCGCCGAACCCTTGACCGAGCTGTACAGTTTCAGGGGCACGCAAAACCGGCTCAATCACTACGAAGCCTTGCCCCACTATCTGGAAGGCTTCCTGGTCAGCGGCGATGCCGTCTGCGGGCTGAGTCCCATCCACGCCCGGGGCATGACCTCGGCCGCGATTGGCAGCCAAACCCTGGCCGACTGCCTGGCCGAGCAGCCCCACCCCGGCGAAGTCGATGGCTTGGCCCGGCGCTTCCAACAGCAGCTCCGCCGCAACATCGACGAGGTGTGGCAAACCGTGATCAACAGCGATCTGCGCTGGCCGGCCACCGAGGTGGTTGAGCAGGTCGCCTGGATCAAGCCGGTCAAGCCGCGCCGGCCCCGATCGGCCACGGTGCCCCTACCCTTGGGTCCGGCTCCGATGCAGGGGCAGTTTGCCGGTTAATGATAAGCTGAGGAATAGACAATGATCACCAAATCTAGTCCCAATGGAGCAAGTCCAGCCGTAAAGTTTGATCACGCCGTGGTCATCGGGGGCAGTATCGCCGGTTTGAGCGCGGCCCGGGTGTTGATCGATCACTTCGCTCGGGTCACTATCATCGAGCGGGACCGCCTCTCGGAGGCACCGGAATTCCGGCGCGGCGTGCCGCAATCTCGCCACGTGCACGTGCTGCGGCTGCGCGGCCAGCAAATTTTGAACCAGCAGTTCCCCGGCCTGACCGATGAACTGGTGACCAGCGGCGCGTTGTTGGTCAATGCTGGCCAGCAAGCCGAGTTCCATCTTTTTGGCCAGTGGCGCGCGCCTCGCTACCCGTCCGCGATTGTGTCCGTGGCCTGTGGCCGGCCGCTGCTGGAGTCGACTCTCTACCACCGGCTACGCCGCCAGCCCCGGATTACAGTGATCGAAGAGTTTGAAGTGGCCGGCCTGGCCGTCGCTGCTCGGGCCGAACGAGTGGCCGGTGTACGCCTGCGTCCCAAAGGGAGTCTCTCGCGGCAAGAGACCACTCTCGCCGCCGATCTGGTGGTCGATGCCAGTGGGCGCGGCTCGAAAGCGCCGCGCTGGCTAGCCGGCCTGGGTTATATGCCGCCCCGGGAAACGGTGGTCAACGCCTTTCCCGGTTACACCAGCCGGATTTACGAGCGCCCGGCCGGCTTCAGCGAGCCGTGGGAAACGATGTACATCATCCCCACGCCGCCGGATAGCCCCCGCGGCGGGGTAATCATCCCGATGGACCGCGAGCGCTGGCTGGTGACCCTGATTGGCGTGGGCCGCCACTACCCCCCCACCGATCCGGATGGTTTTGACGATTATGCCCGCCATTTGCCCAGTCCGCGCCTGTCCGAGGCGCTCCGCGGGGCCCGGCCGCTGACCAAACCTTATGGCTTCCGGCGCACCGAAAACCGGCTGCGCCATTACGAACGGTTGCCGCGCTATCTGGAAGGCTTTGTGGTGATGGGCGACAGCGTGTGCGCGCTGAATCCGATCCACGCCCAAGGTATGACCGTGGCCGCGCTGAGCAGCCAGGTTTTGGAGCGCAGTTTGCAGGCCGCCGGCTCGCGGACCGGGCTGGCCGGCCGCTTTCAGCGAGCCCTGGCCGAGGCGGTGGCCGGCCCGTGGCAGATGTCGCTCAGCATCGACCGGCGCTGGCCCGCCACCGCCGGGATCAGCGAGCCGCTGGATGAGCTGACCCAACTCCGGCAAACCTATTTCAGTTGGGTCATGCGGGCGATGGTTCACAATCCCACCGTAGCCGAACGCTTCTTTCACGTGCAGCATATGGTTGAGCCGCCGGCCAGCCTGTTCCAGCCGGCGATCGTGGCCGAGGTGCTGCGTTCTCCCCCGCCTCAGGTTCAGGCAGCGGTGGATATCCAACCCTTGCTGGCTCAGGATCGGCCCGTGGCGGCTTAAACCGGCCTGGTGCGCTTTTTGGAGCGCTTTCAGGTGCAATCCTGGTGCGTCAACCCGTTAAACTGAAGGCCAAGAAGTGGTTTAACGGTCCTATAAACAAGTAGCTGTAGAGAAAGGAAATTTAAAAATGTCGCCTCAAGAAGCTAATGCCTACATGCAGGAAAAAATGAATTTTGTCCCCCGGATGTTCAAAGTCATTAACCAGATTGCCCCACCGGCCGGCCAAACCTTCGCCGACTTCTACACGACGATTATGGGAAACGGTGCGCTCCCCGGCAAAACCAAGGAATTGATCTTTATGGCGGTTGGGGTCTCCTACTGCTCTCCGCGCTGCATCGTCCACGTCATCCCGGCCATTGAAGGCGGCGCGACCAACGAGGAGATCTTTGAAGCGGCTGCTGTCGGGATGGTCGCCGCCGGCTTTGTCCCGAACGGCCCCGGCATCCCTTATGCCTTTGAATACGCCGCCAAATGTATGGACATCGCCGCCAAGTACCGCGCCGGCGAAGCGTGGGAATATCTGCCCCAGCCCAAGTTTGATCGGGGCGTCTACTAAACCGGCAGGTTGATTGGAGATTGGCCGAGTTCGATCGGCCAATCTCCAGCCCTTCGATCAGGTCAAGTTTCAAGTGAGGAGGAAATAATGACGAAGCCAACGAACGAGGCCCACACCCTGGCTCAACTAGCGGCCGAAGTCGCGCAGCTACGCCAGCAGATCGATCAGGTCAACCAGCGGCTCGATGCCATTTACGGGGCCATCACCCGGCTTGGCGAAACCAAATCCGCCCCGGCCAAACCGGCGCCCGCGCCCTTCTCGGCCGACGCGCTGGTGACGCCCGGTAACATGTTCGAAGCGCTGCGCCAGCATGCCCTCAACGCCGGCATGGACATTCCCGCCGAATTAGTGAACCGGCTGCACTCCAACCTGCCCACCGAGGAGCCTTCCAATGGCGCCAAGTAAAAAGCTGAGCGAGCGCCGGAACTTTGTGCCCCTGCCCTACCGCCAGGTCAGCGTCCAGCCCTACCCCGGCCTTCTGACCGCCGAGGCCATCGAAGCGCACCTGCTGGGTAAAGACTCGTACCGCCGTACCCGCTTCGTTGTGCTCGAGCAGCCCGGTGCCTGCGCCATCGCCGCGGTCAGCCGCGACAGCGAAACGCCTCTCTTCAGCCCGATCACCGCCGTCGAGGTGTTGGCCCTGCCGGACACCTGCCGCCTGGTGGAGGACGACTCGGTCGACACCGGCAACCCGACCGCCCTGGCTGACAAAGCGCGCGCTTTAGGCCTGGATGATACCGCGACCCTGGTGGTGCGCGGTCTGTACGGCCACGTCAACTTCATTCATCGCCCTCACCCGTTCAAGATCCGCGTCGTCGAAGTCACCCCGCCCGATCCGCCCAAACTGCTGGGCTTAGCCCGGCAAGTCCTCAGCTACGCCGAGTCGCTGCCGGCTATTACTCTGGAACCGGATTTCATCGACCTCCGCGACCTGGCGGCGCAGGCCCCGGCTGCCGAAGCCTACCTGATTCCGTGCCGCGCCTCCGGCCTTGAATTTGACGTCCCGACCTACTTCCTCGACGAGCGCCCGGCCCGCTGCAACTGGACCATGCTCGCCTGCGAGCGCAGCCGCCAGATTCATCGCCATATGTACGGCGACGACGCGCCCCGGGTGGAGATGTGTCCCCGCCACCTAAGCAGCGATGATGGCCAACCAACCCTGCTCAAATGCTGCCTGCTGGAAGATCACCTCGAGGTCGAGGGCAACCGGGTGATCGTCCCGTGGGGCGCGAATTTAGCTCAGGTCGAACAAGCCTTGCAAATCTTGGTTGGAGATGAGGCAATATGACAGCCTTAAAAGGCCACTTGGGCGTCGGTGACCGGCTAAAAGAAGCGCCGGCCCCAGAGTTGATCGCCTCCGCCTTTGCTCTGGAAGCGGGCGATGGGCCGCTGCTGCACCGGGGGATGAGTCTGGCCGATCTGGCCCACGCGGTGATGCTGATTGAAGCCGGCCTCATCCCCGCCGCGGCCGGGGCGGAATTGTTAGCCACCCTGCTGGCTTTGCACGAGCAGCCCGCCGCCGACTTCTCGTTTGATCCGGCCCGCGGCGATGCCTACAACAACCGGGAATACGAGCTGCGCCGGCGAGCGCCCGCGGTCGCCGGTTGGTTGCAGGCCGGCCGCCCCCGCCGGGAGGTCTCGACTCTAGCTTACCTGCTGGTGACGCGGGAGCGGCTGTTGAGCTTGATCGGCGCGCATCTGAATTTGATGACCACGCTGCTCAACCTGGCCAAAGCCCACCGCCAGACCTTGATGCCAGACTACACCTATCTGCAAACGGCCCACCCGACCACCCTGGCCCACTACCTGCTCACCTTTGTCCAGCCAATGACGCGCGATCTGGCCCGCCTGCCAGCCGTCTTTGCCCGGACAAACCTCAGCCCGGCCGGAGCCGGCAGCACCAACGGCTCGCGCCTGCCGCTCGACCGGCAGCGGTTGGCCGATCTGCTCGGTTTTGACGGCGTGGTGCAGCACACCCGCGATGCCATGTGGCAGCCGGACGGTCCGATCGAGCTGCTGGCCGGTCTGGTCGCCCTGTTGGCCAACCTTGACCGGCTGGCCGAAGATCTGCAAATCTTCGCCACCGCCGAATTCGGCGCAATAGATCTGGCCGACCGCCACGCCCGCATCAGCGTGATTATGCCGCAGAAAAAAAATCCCTACAGCTTGGCTTTTGTCCGGGGCCTGGCCCGCGAGATGCTCGGTCGCCTGACCGGTGTGGCCGCCCAGCAGATGACGCCCTCAGGGCAGGTGGACAACCGCATCTTTGCCTACGGCGGGGTGCCCCAGGCCCCGGCCCAAACCGGCCCGGCGGGTGTGGCTGTGGCCGGGGCCCCCGCCCGCCCGCCCCCCCATCGGGGGGGCCCGGGCGGACCGGCCCGCCCAAGC
>CALMIS010000390.1 GCA_937864185.1 uncultured Chloroflexota bacterium | reverse complement strand
CAAAATTTACGAAGAAGTAAGAAGTTCCAAAGGAGGAATAAAGTATGAAACGTTTGAGCCTTTTTGTTATGCTGTTAGCTTTGGTATTAACGGCAGTCCAGTGTGGTGGCGCTGCGCCCGAACCGGCTGCCCCGGCTCAAGAACAGCCGAAAGAAGAAGCTGCCGCCGAACAACCCGCGGCCCAAGAAGAGGAAGCGGCAGCAGCGGAAGAAGCACCCGCCGCCCAGGAAGAAGCGGCGGAAGAGGCCCCCGCCGCAGCTAGCGAACAGACCGTGGTCATTGGCTACACGGCCTCCAAGACCGGGAAACAGGAAGTGCCCTCTCGCGGCCAAACCCGCGGCTTTGAACTGTGGCTGGAGCAAGTTAACAGCACCGGCGTCACGCTAAGCGATGGCTCGGTGGTCAAGTTTGAAGCGGTCACCTATGATGATGAAAGTGCCACCGAGCGGGTGCAGTCGCTTTATACGACCTTAATCGAGCAGGACGGCGCCGATTTTCTCATCAGCCCCTACAGTAGCGGCCTGACCGATGCGTCCGCGGTTGTGGCTGAAACCTACGGCACCTTGATGATTACCACCGGCGCTGCCTCGGATGCCACCTATCAAAAAGGTTTGACCACGGCCTACCAACTCTATACCCCGGCCAGCCGCTACCTGACAGGCGCTATTGATATGCTGGCCTCTATCGACCCCGAAGCGAAGAAAATCGCCTTTGTTTACGAAAACGATAAGTTCTCGACCGACGTGGTGACGGCTGCCAAGGACTACGCCGAAAGCAAAGGCTACGAGATTGTCATCTTTGAAGGTTACGATAGCGAAACCACCGACTTTGCCCCCTTCATTAACAAAATTGCTGCCTCTGAACCGGATGCCGTGATGGGCGGTGGTCACTTTAATGATGGTAGTACCTTCACCCGCCAGCTCCACGATAAACAGCTTGATGTGAATTTCCTGGCGCTGCTGGTCGCTCCCCCTGAACTGCAATTTGCCGAACTGGGCGAGGCTGCTCTCGGAGTGGTTGGCCCCAGCCAGTGGGAGCCCCAGGCAAACTACACCGAAGAAGCCGCCCAAGCCGCCAGCGTCGAATGGTACGGACCAAGCGTGGCCGATTTTGTCTCGGCGTATCAAGCCAAATACGGCGAAGAGCCGGGCTACCACGCAGCGGGTGGCTACGCCTCCGGTCTGATCCTGCAGAAGGCTATCGAAGTGGCCGGCAGCACCGATCCGCAGGCGGTTAAGACTGCCCTGGAAGGATTGGATGTGATGTCATTCTACGGCCACGTCAGGTTTGATACCTCGCCTGAGTCCTATGGCTTGCAAGCCGCCCACGATATGGTTTACGTGCAGTGGCAAAAGGATGACAGCGGCAATTTGGTTAAGCAGGTGGTCTGGCCGCTGGAAGGCCAATCCGCCGAGCCGCTCTACCCGCTGGCCCAAGTTGGGCAGTAACATTGTTCACCAAGGTTTAGGTTACCAGCTCTAAATTGAGCGGGGATTTGGGGAGACCAGAAGAACTACTTCACCCAAATCCCCAATCCCCGCCCTAGTTGGAGTTGGTGATCCCGGCAACGATTTTTCCCTTGTATTCACAGAAAGGAGGCAAAGGCGCTTCTCATGGAACAGCTTATAGCATCATTAGCTGACGGCCTGCTGCTGGGCTTTGTCTATGGCCTGGCCGCAATGGGTTTAACTTTGATCTTTGGCGTGATGGACGTTATCAACTTAGGCCACGGCCCAATTATTGCTCTGGGGATGTTTGCCATCTTCTTCATCTCCGGCGCAACCGGCTTTGGCCTGCATCCCTATCTGGCTCTGGTGATCGTGGCGATTTTGGGGCTACTTTTTGGCATTGCCATGTATTTTATTGCCGTCCATCGCGTGCTAAATGCGCCCCACTTGTCATCGCTGTTGTCCACGTTTTCGGTCAATCTCATGATTATTGGCGTTGGCACGGCGGTTTTTACCACCACCCCGCGTAACATGGAATTTTCCATCGGCAGTATCTCGCTGGGACCGGTGACCCTCCTTGGGACCCGGCTGGTGGCGGCTCTGATCGCCGTGGCGGTGGCGGCCCTGCTGTATCTGTTTCTCTACCGTACCCAACCCGGTAAGGCCATCCGCGCGGTCTCGAACAACCGTGCCGCCGCGGAACTGATGGGGATCTCTTCTACCCAAACGCTGGCGCTCAGCTTTGGGTTGGGCTCGATGTTGGCAGCCATCTCCGGCGGGTTGATCGCTACCTTTTTCTCCTTCACCATCTTGTCCGGCACCGTTTACGAACTCAAGAGTTTTGTCATTGTGGTTCTGGGCGGGCTGGGTAACCCGACCGGCGCCCTGGTCGGAGGCTTGATTTTGGGTGCGTTGGAGGGGGTGGTGCCGGTCTTTATTCCGGTAAGTTGGGTGCCGGTTATCGAGTTTGTGCTGTTTGTGTTGATCCTGATTGTGCGCCCCAAAGGCTTGTTAGGAGGAGGTCGGTAAAATGAGTAGCTCGAACCCCATCTCACCCTCGGAGAGCCTAGAACAAAAAGCCGTCAAGGTGCAAGGTCTCGCTCTGGGCGCCTGGAAATATCCGGCTTTCTGGCTAACCTTGGGCTTAGTTTTGGTCGGTGGCTTGATCCCGCTCTTTACCGGCTCTAACACCTGGCGAGAGACGATGTACCTGATTTTGTTAGCGGTCGCGCTCTCGTCCAGTTTGAATATCTTGTTGGGCTATGCCGGTTACGTCAGCTTTGGCCATATCGTTTTCTTTGGTTTGGGCGGCTACGTCGGCTTCTATCTAATCGCTGTGCAAAACTGGTCGCTCTGGACAGCCATGCTCATCGGCGGCATCTCGGCCGGTGTTTTGGCGTTGCTGTTGGGCAAAGCGATCTTACACCTGCGCGGGGCCTACTTTGCCCTGGCCACGATCGGCATCAACGAAGCCATGCGAACCTTCATTAGTAACTTTGATCTGTTTGGTGGCTCCATTGGCTTGGAGTTGAATTTCCAGGTCTACAAAGCTTACGGTGGCCCGGGGGCGATGCAGTGGACCACCTATTGGACAGTCTTTGTCCTGGCCGTCGCGATCGTGATCGTCAGCTACGGGATCAAGTTTTCCCGATTTGGGCTGGGCTTGCTCTCGATCCGTGAAGATGAAGACGCGGCCATGGTTATGGGCGTGCGCACCCCCTCGGCCAAGACCTGGGCTTATGTCCTCTCGGCGATTGTGCCGGGTATGCTGGGCGTCATCTTCTTTTTCCGAAATAGTAGCGTCGGTCCGGCCGAGGCTTTCCGGCTTCACCGTTCGATCGAGATGATCGTTATGGTTATGCTCGGTGGGCAGGGCACAGTCCTCGGCCCGCTGGTGGGAGCAACCACCTACGAGGCGTTGCGCAGCTTTTTGCTCACCAGCCCCCTGTTTAAAGATCTGCAATTGGCCTTTGCCGGGCTGCTCCTCCTGCTGATTATTCTGTTTGTGCCCACCGGCATCGTCGGCTGGCTGCGAGGCCGCTTTAGAAGCTTATGGAGAGTGCTAGAATGAGCCAGAGTAACGGCATTTTACTTAACGTCAAGAATGTAACTAAGGAATTTGGAGGCTTGCGGGCCGTATCGGATGTCTCGTTTGAACTCCACAAGGGACAGATTCTGGGTTTAATCGGTCCTAATGGCGCCGGTAAGACCACCCTCTTTAACTGCATCAACGGCGTTTTCCCCCCGACCCGGGGTAAGATTATCTTCCGCGATACCGATATTTCCGGTTGGCAGCCGTACGATGTCGTTCAGCTTGGGATGGCCCGAACCCACCAGATTGTGCGGCCGCTGCAAGAGTTGACGGTGTTGGAAAACGTAATGGCCGGGGCCTGCTACGGTCACGAGCAGCATTCGGTCGCTCAGGCTCGGGAAGTGGCCGAGGAGGTCTTAGAGTTTGTGCGGCTAGACGGGCGGCGAGACCAGTTAGCTAAGAGCCTTAACGTCGCCCAGAAGAAGCGGCTGGAGTTGGCCCGGGCCCTGGCGGCGCGGCCCCACCTGATGCTCCTCGACGAGGTGCTAGCCGGCCTCAACCAGACCGAAATCTCCGAAATGGTCCAGGTCGTCCTGAAAATCCGCGAGCAGGGGGTAACCATCTTGATTATCGAGCATGTGATGCACGCCCTGATGAATGTCTCGGACCGGGTTATTGTGTTGGACCACGGTGAACTGATCGCCGCAGGCACGCCTGACGAGATTGTCAATAATTCGAAAGTGATCGAGGCTTACTTGGGCGATCCGAAATTGGCCGAACGATTAATGAATGAAGGAGAGGAGGTGCCGGCATGAGCCCAAATGGAACCAATGGCGCAATGCTTGACCTGCAGGCTATCGCTTCCGGTTACGGCGAGGTCCAGGTTTTATGGGGGGTGTCACTAAAATTGGAACGGGGTAAATTGACCTCGTTGGTTGGCGCCAACGGCGTTGGCAAAACAACGTTGATGCGGACAGTGATGGGCTTGCTCAAGCCGTCAAAAGGATCGATCAAATTTAACGGGCGCGATGTTACCCGCACCTCGGCCCATGCTAAAGCGGCCAATGGGTTGGTTTTGGTGCCGGAAGGCCGCCAACTCTTCACGGCCATGACCGTCTACGAGAATCTGGAGATGGGCGCTTTTACGGCCCGGGCCAAGCAGAATTTTAAGCACAATCTGGCTCGCGTCTTCAAAATGTTCCCGCGCCTGGAAGAGCGGAAACAGCAAAAGGCCGGGACAATGTCCGGCGGCGAGCAGCAAATGCTCGCAGTGGCGCGCGGCCTGATGGCGCAGCCGGATGTCCTGATGATCGATGAGATGTCGCTCGGTTTGGCGCCGGTCTTGGTGTTGGAACTGTTTGAGATTTTACGTCGCCTCAAGGAAGACGGCCTGACGATGCTCCTGGTTGAGCAAAACGTGCAGATGGCCCTGGCGATTAGTGACTACGCCTACGTGCTTAACGACGGCAAGATCGAGTTGGAAGGCCCCTCTCGCGAGGTGGCCCGGAATGAAGACGTCCGCAAGGCTTATTTGGGCATTTAAGCGTCCCAGAGGAGATGGATCAATGAAACACGAACTGGTCAACGATTGGATGACGCGCCAGGTCATCACCATAACGCCGGATGTCACTCTGCCGGAGGCGGACCGGTTGATGACCGAAAAGAAGATTCGCCGCTTGCCGGTGGTCCAAAACGGGCGATTGATCGGCATTGTCACCCGCGGCGATGTGCGCGGTGCTCAAGCGTCGGAGGCGACCTCGTTGAGCATTTGGGAACTCAACTATCTGTTGGCCCGGCTCAAAATCGAAGATATTATGACTCGCGAACCGCAGGTGATTTCGCCGCAGGCCACCATCAAAGAAGCCTCAAAGTTGATGCATGATGAAAAGATCAGCGGTTTGCCCGTGGTCGATGAGGAAGGCCGAATTCTGGGCATCATCACCGAGTCGGATATCTTTCGCATGGTGGTTCAGGAGTGGCACACGAGCTAAGAAAATCTATCCGGGTGGGGTTGGCTTTTGGCTGCTAAAGCCGGTATAATGAGCCGCTGCGAACAAAAATTCTAGAGGCTCGCTTTGAAAGGGAAGTGAAATGACCACCCGCTGTGAATGGTGCGGCAGTGACCCGCTTTACATCGCCTATCACGATCATGAATGGGGCATCCCCGTTCACGACGACCCCAAGTTGTTTGAGATGCTTATTTTGGAGGGGGCTCAGGCCGGACTGAGTTGGATCACCATCCTGCGCAAGCGGGACAGCTACCGAGCTGCCTTTGACAGCTTCGACCCGCTCAAAGTGGCCGCCTACGATGAGGCCAAGGTGGCCGCACTGCTGGTCAATCCGGGGATTGTCCGCAACCGGCTTAAAGTCAACGCCGCCATCCAAAATGCCCGGGCTTTTCTGGCGACGCAGGCAGAGTTCGGCTCCTTCGCTGCCTACATCTGGCAGTTCGTCGGCGGCCGGCCTTTGGTCAATCACTGGACTCGGCTGGCCGATATCCCGGCCCAAACCCCGGAGGCCGAGGCGATGAGTAAAAATTTGAAAAAGCGCGGTTTCAAGTTCGTCGGGCCGACGATCTGCTACGCTTTTATGCAAGCGACCGGCCTGGTCAACGACCATGTGGTTAGCTGCTTTCGGCGGCAGGCGGGTTAAGCGGAGTTTGGTCAAGGTACTGTCTGATCGCCTCGGCCACCCGGTAGGCCGTGGTCTGCTCTCGGGCCAGGCCGCTGCGCATGAGGTTCTTGGTCAGGCCAAAGCCCAGCTTGCGAGCCGGGTCGGCAAAGCCGAGCGAGCCGCCGTTGCCGGGATGGCCAAACTCGCCACCCGAGCGGCCCATCCGAATATCGCCCCCCTCTTCGTCGTGGCCACCGAGCATATAGCCCAGCCCCTTGCGATTGCGAGCCTCAAGCACCTCGTCCCAGGCATCGGTTTGCAGACTGCGGCTCAGCTCAACCCGCTCCCCCGAGAGCAGGCGCGTCCCCTGCCACTGCCCGAAGTCGGCCAGCATGGCGTAATGGCGGGCCACGGCTCGAGCGGTCGGAATCCCCCCCCCGCCGGGGATGGTAGGCCGCCGCACCCCCTGCCCCGTGACCCCCCCGCGCCACGAGAACCGCGGCCGCCAAAACCCCGTGGTGAAG
>CALMIS010000389.1 GCA_937864185.1 uncultured Chloroflexota bacterium | reverse complement strand
GTCGTCACCGCCAAAGGCCACTGGTGGGGCAACGCGTCCGGACCCACGCACACCGGCAATCCCGGCGGAACAGGCCAGCCGGTGAGCGACGGAGTCGATTATGCACCGTGGTTGTCTGCCCCGTGTGACTCACCCCCACCCCTCACCTATCAAATCAAAGGCCGCGTCACCGAAGCCGATGGCAGCCCCGTTGCCGGGGTGACGATTTCGGCCGGGGCGGCGCTGTCCGCTGTAACGGACAGCGCCGGTAATTACACGCTCGCCGGTTTGGCGGCTAATCCCTACACCTTGACCGCCTCCAAGAGCGGCCGGATCTTTTTGCCGACCAGCCAAGTGGTCACGGTCCCACCCGATAAAACCGGTGTCAACTTTACGGCGCAGCCCCAGGTGGATCTGGCGGTCACCAGTATCGATCTGCCCGCCTCGCCGGTTTGCGCCGGCTCTTCGCCCACATTTCAGGCCAACTTCAGAAACAACGGCGCCACGGCCAGCAGCGCTTTTGATATTCACTGGGTCGCTGACAGCCAGACCTTCGGCAGTACTCAAGCGGGGGTCGGGGCCGAGGCTGCCACGTTCTACCGTTATGTGTGGCAAAATGTCTCCGCCGGGCAACATCGCTTAACTTTCGTTGTCGATCCCCTTAATCAAATCAGCGAGTCCAACGAGAGCAATAACCAGCAGACCATCACCTTTACGGCTCAAGATTGTACCCGCTATACCATTACCGGCCGGGTAACCAACGAGATCGGCGGCGGCATGTCCAGTGTGACGATCTCGGCCGGGGCGGGCTTAACCGTTGTGACAGACAGCAACGGCAATTACACGCTCACCAATTTGCCGGCCGGCGGTTACACCCTGACCGCTTCGAAGAGCGGCTACAGTTTCACCCCGGTGAGCCGGAGCGTCACCGTGCCACCGAGTGCGACAGGCCAAGATTTTGTGGTTAACGTGATCCAGCCCCCCACCAACGTGCAAGCGACCGATGGGGCTTTTACCGATAAGGTTCGGGTCACCTGGAATGCTTCGGCCGGGGCCACTTACTATCAAGTGTACCGCGCCACCGCCCCAACCGGCCCTAAGAGCCTGATCGGCAGTCCGGCTAACCTCCTCTTGGATGACACCACGACTGCTAAGTATGTAACCTACTACTATTTTATCAAGGCCTGCAACTCGATCATTTGCAGCAACTTCAGCTCGTATGATCCTGGCTGGCGGGATGGCGTGGTGGAAGGGCCTCCGGTTGATGTCTATCTGATCGTGGATCTCACCGCGAGTTTCAGCGATGAACTCCCTATCTTCAAAGCCCAGGCTTCGGCCATCATTGCCGCCTTGAGAGCCTCGAATCCAAATACCCGCTTTGGCTTAGGCCGGTTTGAGGACTATCCGATCTCGCCCTTTGGGGTAGCCAGCGCCGGCGATAAGGCCTATCAGCGAGTCGTGGACTTGACCTTTAACGCGCCGTCAATCTTAAACGCCGTTTCATCCCTTTCAGTCCGCCACGGAGGGGACGACCCTGAAAGCCAACTGGCGGCTTTGTACCAGGCCGTTAGTGGGACCGGTCAAAACTTGGCAGGTGTAGGCTATCCCAGCGCCAGTATTCCCGCCGGCCAACAGGCCAACTTTCGGAGGGAGGCGACCAAACTTATTTTACTCTGGACCGATGCGCCTTTTCACCGCCCCGGAGAGGCGGGGGCCATTCCTTATCCTGGGCCAAGCTTCAGCCAGACCATCAACGCGATCAGGGCCTTGGGAAACGTCAAAGTTCTGGGCATGGTTTCAGCGGTCAGGAGTAGTTCACTAGCTGCCGCCGATACCGTCCAAACTCAGGCTATCGAACCGGCCAGTACTACCTCCGATTTACAGGAAATTGTAAAAGGCACGGGTGGGGTAGCCTTAGCCGGCGTTGATTGCAACGGCGACGGCACGCCTGATATTTCTCCCGGACAGCCTTTGGTTTGTACCTTTACGTCCGCGGATATAGAGATTGGGAAAGCCGTGGTTGCTTTGGTTGAAGCAGGCAGGACGCAAACAAAGACTTTCCTGCCTCTTCTTGTGAAGTAGCTCTGGGAAAGGAACTGATTGGGGGTTTATATCGACCGCTACTCCCACCGATAAGAAATCGAGTCACAGACCAACCGATTATTCTTCAACGGAGAGAATCCGATGCCCAACCCAACCGACCGTTTGCTCTACCCGACCCTCCTCGGCGGCCTGATCTTCCTCATCGCCGCGGTGGGGCTGGTGATCGCGCTCCTACGCGAGCCTGCGCCCGCCAGCCCGGTCGTCATTGCCGCCGAGCTGCCCGCCACCGCCCCGCCAGCCCCCTCACCGACCACGCCGCCACCGCCCACCGACACCCCCACCGGCGCCGCTCGCCTCCGCGGGGGCGATAACCGGCCCCTGCCCGCCGCCCCGCCGGCCCTCGCCCCGCCCGCCCCCCAGGCCCCGCCGGCCGGCCCCACCCCGCTGTCCGCCGCCCCGGCGCAGGCCGCCGCCGCTCCCCCGGCCGAAGGGCTGCGGCTTGGCGCCCTGGCCCCCGACTTCACCCTGGGCAGCAACCGGGCCAGCCGGGTCAGCCTGAGCGAGCTGCGGGGTAAGATCGTCATTCTCAACTTCTGGGCCAGTTGGTGCCCGCCCTGCCGCCACGAGGTGCCGGCCCTGCAATCGATCCACAACGAGTTCGGGCCGCAGGGCGTGGTCGTCCTGGCGGTCAACGAAGGCGAGAAGCTGGAGAATGTCGAGCGCTTCGCCTGGGACAACGACATCAGCTTCACCGTTTGGCTGGATGAGGATCGCTGGGCGGGGAGTATCTACAGCGTCCGCTCGATTCCGACCACGTACTTCATCGACGGCGAAGGCGTCATCCGGGCGATCCAGATCGGTACGCTCAGCCGGGAGCAGATCGTGGCCCAGTTGGAGAAGCTGCTGTAGGCGCTTGAGCCTGGCCTCGGACACGGCCGGCGGCGACCTTTGCGGAGAAAGGGATTGTTCTTAACGCGAAGGCGCCAGGAGGCAAAGGCGCAAAAAAGAAAAATTCTGTGTCATCTGTGTAATCCGTGGTTTAAATGCTGATGACTGCCGGCCTACGACCGGACGAGGAGAAACTCAATGAACAGTGACTGGACTTGCCCGAGCTGCCACCACCGGAACGCGGCCTCGATGCGCTTCTGCCCGGAGTGCGGGGTAGCCAAACCGGTGGCCGGCGGCTCGACCCTGGGCCCCCTGGACCAACCGGCCCGGCCGGGTCCGAACCGCTGGCTGTGGGGGGTGGCGGTTGGCTTGTGGGTCATCGGCCTGGCCGTGCTGGCGGGCGGGGGTGGGATCTGGCTGGCTCGGCCGGAACAGGCCGAACCGGCCGGCCCGGCCGCAGTGGCCGTTGCTCCGGTAGTCGAGACGGCCACCCCTACCGCCCTTCCGGCTGAAACGCCTATCCCGGCGCCACCCTCGGCCACGCCGGCCCCCCCCGAAGCTCCCCCCACCCCCACCCCCTACCCGACCACCCGGCCGCCCCCGCCCACGCCGACAACAGATGGGATCTAATCCGCGATTTGTTCCCCGCCGGCATTCGTCTGGATACCCGAAAGGATCTGCGACGCGTGCACGAAGTAGAACTGGTGAATACACGAAACCGGGATCGCCAGCAGGAACAGCGTGACGAGCGGCTGGCGCCGCGTCTCGACGAGCGCCTTGGCGAAAGCCATCTTCTCGTGGCTTCTGCTCGGCGGCGTCTTGGGGAGCGTCAGGCAATACACCCCCATGACGAATCCCAGGATGCTGCTCAACCTGAAGGCGCCCGCTCTTCCAGCATTCTGAGCCGCCTCGACGGCCTCTTTCGACGGTCCCTCGGGCGTGTGGTTGTGCAACAACCATTGCCCGACCGCGATCCCCGCGCAGATCCACCCGATCGTGCCCCACAGCCGCACCTTCCCGAAGTCCCGGTCGCGATCAGTCAGATGATGGAATGAGAGCGAGTTGGTCAGCGCGAGCGTCGGTGCATAGACCACGCCGTACAGCACGCTCACCGCCAGAAACGTCCAGAAGTCGGAAATGCCCGCCAGCGCCCAAACGAGCGCCG
>CALMIS010000388.1 GCA_937864185.1 uncultured Chloroflexota bacterium | reverse complement strand
AACCTTACCCCTGCTATTCTTAATTTTTTTGCCAAAAGGAAATTTCAAATTTGCGATTCTTACGGTAGTAGTATTTTTTAACTTACTAATTGCTGGGCCAATATTTGACAATACCACTCTTGAACAATTAAGCCTTGCAGGTACTTATTCTATGTTTGGAAATGGTTTTTCGTTTGGGCTTAGGCAAATTCAAGCACTGTTCATATTGGGAGGTGGCTGTTTGCTTTCCTTGATAATTAGTTTTTTCATTCCTGCGTTGAGGCAGTTCAAAATAAGTATGAAAATATTTGCAATTGGATTTGTTAATAGTTTGGTTATGGTGACAATATTTACATTTATGTTTGGGTAACCGTTCACGGACCGCAACATAACAAATCATTCAAGCGGAATTGGCAAGCTCGGTTTTTAATCAACTGTATCAAGCCAGCAAAGGCAGTTCAAGGTGGTGTAAACTCGCTGGCCTTGCCAATCCGCTTAATTCAAGCGTTAGCGAGCTGTGATTTGTCATCAAAACCGTATCCTCAAGAAATATGCTTACCGATTCTTGCGTTATTGTGGTAAGATATTGTTGACTTTTTAATTTTTGCACAAAAGGTGGCTTCCTTTAATGACAACTGAAACAAATGTAAAAAAGCAAATCTATCAGATAATTGAAGCATTGCCTGTTGAGCGTTTGCCTGCTCTCTTACATTTTTTAAGACAATTTTTGCAAGTTCCTACTTCTGAAAAGACTGGCAGTGTGGCCCCAATCTATCAAATCCATCAACATGCTGTTGATACAGGTATTCCAGATTTAGCGGCACAACACGACCATTATCTTTATGGCACGAGTAAACACGATGCCTGAAACAGTGTTTTGGGATACTGCGGCTTTTGTTGCGTTGGGTAATGCCAAAGATGACCTTCACCAAGCAGCGATAAATGTAAGCCAAGAATTGGCTCAAGCTACAACCCAAGTTTTAACAACTGATGCTGTGCTGACTGAAGTTGCCAACACATTCAGCAAGGTTGTCTGGCGACCAACAGGTTGGCAAATCATAGAAGCAATCCAAGCCTCTGTAGCGATGGAGATGGCTGTAATTGTTCATATAGATTCTGAATTATGGCAACAAGGTTGGCAATTATACCGAAGTCGTAGTGATAAAGATTGGGGATTGACGGATTGTATCAGTTTTGTTGTGATGGAAGCGTATCATATTCGCCAAGCCTTCACCTATGATCATCATTTTGAACAAGCAGGCTTTATTCGGCTATTGAAGTAAGGTATCCCCCAGCAAGCCCGCTAACAAACAAAATGTCGCGCGAATTACTAATCTTGGTTTTTAACGAAACTAAACGAGGCCACAACCATTCTGCTGATTGAAGGTAGCTTCGCTAACCCGCAATCGGCTTAATTCAACCGTTGGCTGCCGCTTGTTCCCGTTAGGGTATTCGACATTACCTGGTGCAAATAAAATCTGTTAGAGAAAAGTAGACCCCAGTCCACGGCGACCAGGGTTAGACGCCCAGATAGCGCTGAAGCAGAGCCGGCTGCTGCCCTAAATCGGCCGGCTTCCCCTCGAACACCATCTCCCCTTTGCTCATCACGTATACCCGATTGGCCACATCAAAGGCCAGCTTGAGATTTTGTTCCACCAGTAAAATTGAAAGGCCGGCCTGGCAAAGCTCCCGGATCACCTGACCGATGGCTGTTACCACCAGCGGGGCTAAGCCCTCGGATGGTTCGTCCAGCAGAAGAAGCTGGGGGTTGGTCATCAAGGCCCGGGCGATGGCCAGCATCTGCTGTTCGCCGCCACTCAACTGCCCGCCCAAATGGTTCAACCGGGCCGCCAACGGCGGAAAGAGCTGCAACACCCGCTCAAAAGTCCACCCTTGCTGCGGATTCCGGGCCGCCAAAGTCATATTCTCTTTCACCGTCAGGGTGGGAAAGATGTGGCGGCCTTGCGGGACCAAGCCGACGCCGCGTTGCGCTCGCTGATGAGCCGGCAAACGGGTAATGTCTTGTTGGGTCAGGAGAATTCGCCCTTGCCGGGCCGGCACAAAGCCGATCACCGCCTTGATCGTGGTCGATTTGCCGGCGCCGTTGCGCCCCAGCAAGGCGACCGCCTCCCCGGCTTGGACCGCCAGCGAGACTCCCCGCAAAATGTGGCTGTCCTCGTAATAGACGTGCAAGTCTTCAATCATCAACATAAGATTTTGACTGGATGTCATTTCGAGGAGGAACGACGAGAAATCCCTACGACTTCAGTGTGGAAGCCAACTCTGTAGGGATTTCTCCGCCTTCGGCTACGAAATGACCCGCAAAAGTTAATTATTTCTCGATACTTAACGCTGCTGGGCTTCGGCCATCTTTTCAAACCCCAGATAGATCTCTTGCACCCGGGGATCGATCCGAATCTCCGCCGGACTGCCCTGGCCAATTACTTGACCATAGTGCAGTACGGTGATCTGATCGGCCAGGCTAAAAACAACGTCCATATCATGCTCTACGATTAAAACGGTCAAACTCCGGGGCAGAGCCTCGATCAGTTGCACCATTTCGCGTGTTTCCGCCGGCGACATGCCGGCCGTCGGTTCATCGAGCAGCAGCAGCTTAGGTCGAGTGGCCAGGGCCAAGCCCACCTCCAGCACTCGCTGCTGGCCGTAGGCCAGCGTCTTAACCGGGGCCTCGCTCACCTCCCTTAAGCCGAGTTGGTCTAAAAGGTTTTCGCTTTCCTTATTAATGACCTCATAATGGCTGGCCGGCTTAAACAGGTGATGCGACACGCGCTGCCGGTGTTGGACCGCCAGGCGTAGATTATCGATCACGCTTAGCCCCGGAAACAGGTTATTCCGTTGAAAGGTATAACCCAGCCCCAGGTTGACCCGCTGATCAATCGTTAGCGGCGTAATCGGCTGCTGATCCAAGTAGATTTCGCCTCGGCTGGGCGCCGTGTGACCGGTAATCAGTTGAATTAGCGTGCTCTTACCGGCTCCGTTGGGACCGATCATCGCCCGGCGTTCGCCGCTCGCCACGGTTAAGCTGACCTCAGCCAGAGCGACCAGCCCGGCATAATTTTTGGTCACAGCCTCTATCTTTAAACTACTCATCGCCTTTGCCCGTGGTCAGATCACGCCACAGCCCGCCAAGGCCGCGAGGCGCGATCAGCACCACCCCGATAAATACCACGCCCAACAGCAGTTGCCAGCGGTCGGTATAACTGCTGGCCAGGTTGGGCAGCAACCGGACCAGGCCGGCCCCGAGCACCGGTCCGGTAATCGTGCCGGCGCCGCCGATGATCGTCATGATCAAAACCTGGCCCGACATCGTCCAGTACAGATTATCCGGCGTGGCGTAGCGAAAAAAGAGAGCCAGCAGCATGCCGGCCACTCCGGCCAGCGATCCGGCCAGCACAAACGCGGCCAGTTTAAAGCGAAACGTATTATAACCGAGCGCGTGCATGCGCTGCTCATTCTCGCGAATGCCTTGCAGCGTTAAGCCAAAGGGGCTGTTCACCAATCGCCGCAGCAGCCACCAACTCAAAACAAAGGTGGCCAGCACCATAAAATAGAAACTTTCCCGGGAGTCGAAGCTGTAGCCGAGGGGCCCCAGACCGATCGTCGGTCGGGGGATACCGCTCAAACCATCGCTGCCGCCGGTGACTTGCGACCAGCGAATGGCCAGGCTGTAGAGCATTTGGGCCAGGGCCAGGGTGATCATCAGAAAGTAGATGCCTGAGGTGCGCAGGGCCAGCCAACCCATCACCAGCGCCATCGCCGCCGTGCCGGTTATGACTATCGGCGCGCTAATCAGCAGGTTATCGGTTAAGCCCCAGGCCAGCTCGCTGCGGCTGGAGAGATAGGCCACCAGATAAGCACCTAAGCCGAAAAAGGCCGCGTGGCCAAAGGAGGGCAACCCCGCGTAGCCGAGCAGTAGATCCAGACTCATCGCAAAGATCGCGAAGATCAGGACCTCGATCGCCAGGCTGAGGTAGTAACTGGGCGCGATAAAGGGAAAAATCAAGGCGCCAAAAAGGAGCAGCAGCGCCAATACCCACTGCCCCGCGCGGGCTTGATGCTTTTGGAAGGTGGCAAGAACTGCGATGATGGTCACCAATCTCAACGCCTGAAGGAGAGGTTAGGGCACTTTTAGACCAAACAGCCCGGCCGGTCGAAGCCACAGCACCAAGGCCATAACCGCGAAGATCAAGAAAAGGGCCAGTTCGGGAACCAGCGCTTTGCCAAACGTATCAACTCCGCCAATGACCAGGCTGCCCCAAAACGCGCCCGGCAACGACCCCAGACCGCCCAGCACCACCACCACCAGGGCCAAAATCAAGATCTCTGAGTCGAGGCCGGGGTAAAGGTGTAGCACCGGGGCGCCAATGACACCGGCCAGCGCCGCCAGAGCGGTACCCAAGCCAAAAACGCCGGCAAAGATGACCTGAATGTTGATCCCCAGCCCACTCACCATCTGGGCATCCCAGACCCCGGCCCGAATAATGGCCCCCAGTCGAGTTCGCTCCAGAAAAAGCCACAGGCCCAAAGCCAGCAGCAGACCAAAACCGATGATGGCCAACCGGTAAACCGGAAATTGCAGCGTCAAGAGCGAGACCTGGCCAGCTAACAATGGGGGCGGCGCCAAGGATTCGACATATGATCCCCACTGCCAGCGCATCAAGTCGGCGATAGCGAGGGCCAGGCCAAAGGTCAGCAGCACTTGATCGAGCTGGCGGTGCTGCCCGTAAAGTTTACGCAGCAAGAAATACTCCAGCGCCAGGCCGATAGCCCCCACCAACAGCGGCGCGATCAACAGGGCCAGCCAAAAGCTGTTCAACTGGCGAGCCAGGCTCAGGCCCAGGTAGCCACCCAGGAGATAAAAGGCCCCGTGGCTCAAATTGATGACGTTCATCTGGCCGAAGATCAGGGATAGCCCGGCCGCCATCGTAAATAACAGCATGCCAAAGACCAGACTGTTGAGCAGTTGGATGACCAGATGCTGCAAAGTGTCTACCCTTTGGAGTCGTCCCCGGGATCGACCACTTCGCCCAGATTTCCCAAGACCACGTTACTGATGTTTCCATCCACTTCTTGAACCTGGCAAAGATACATGTTCTGGCGAGGGGCCTGCGAGTTAGAATCCAGAGCGAAAGGCCCGCGCGGGCTGTTAAAATTGATGCCGCCGAGGGTCTCGACCATCTTATCGGTGTCGGAGGTGTCCCCGCCCACGGCATTAAGGATGTCGACGATGACCCGGCCGGTATCGTAGCCCTGGACATTGTAAACATCGGCCTCTTTGCCGGTCCGTTCCCGGTAAGCAGCCGTAAAGAGCTGATTGTCAGGGTTCTCCAGGCGTGGCACCCAGTGCAAACTGTTGTGAATCCCCAGGGCTGCCTCTCCCTGAGCCGGCAGCACGTCTTCGCCGACCGTAAAGCCGGAGGTCACCAGCGGCACTGTGTTCCCCAAGCCAAAGTCATGGTAAGCTTTGACAAAGGTGACCGCGCTGCTGCCGCTGTACCAGCCATAAACAAAGTCAGGCGCGACCTGAGCCAACTCGGCGATGAAGGGGGCCGGGTCCCCCATGTTGGGAAATGGCGTGCGCTGCACGCCGACCACTTCTCCCCCGTTGGCCTCGAAGTTGTGGGTGAAGGCGGTGACCGCGTTCTCGCCGGCGGCATAGTCGGGGACGCTCACGTAGGCTCTCCGCCCGACATTTTCCGCCGCCCAGCCGCCAATCGGCCAGTGAATCATCCAGTTGGTAAAAGAGGTGCGCCAGATGTAGGGGGTTTTCAGTTCCCGGCTGAGCTGGTTAGCGCCGGCATTGGCGCAGATCAGCAGCTTTTTGTTTTCATGCACGTAGTCGCGCAGACTGATCAACACCCCGGAGCTAACCACCCCAGCCAACAAATCGACTTGATCTTGCTCCACCAGCTTGCGCGCTTTCTGCTGGGCCACATCCGGCTGGATCTCCGTATCTTCGATGATCAGTTCAAGCGGGCGACCGCCGGCCTCATTGTTGACCTGATCGAAATACATCCTGATCCCTTCCCTAATGCTCTCGCCCAGGACGGCATAAATATCGGAGAAGGGCAGCAGCAGGCCAATTCTGACCGCGCCGGTGGGTCGGCTCCCGGCCCCACAGCCGCTCAACAGGGGCGTAGCCGCGTAGGCCACGGCGGCCCCGCCCACAGCCTTCAAGAAATGACGTCGCGAAAAACTTTGGCTTTGAGTCACACTCACGCTGGGTGACCTCCTCAATTTTATTTGCGCTCGCCAGCGCTTACTTTAGGTGATTGAGCTTCTTGGCGGTTTACAGCATGTCCCGATAGGTCGCAATCTCCCAGTCTGTCAACTGTGCTTCGAATTGATCGGCGGCCTGCCACAGCAAACCCCGGTAGGCCACCACCAGGTCCGGATCCAGGCAGTCTTGAAACTCGGAGGGTTCATTCATCAGTTGGACCGCTTCCCCAATGTGCCTTGGCAGCGGCGTGGTCGCTTGGGTCGCATCGCCCCAAGCCGGTGGGCCAGGGTCAATGGCTTGTTGAAGCCCCAGGGTACCGGCGATAATCATGGCGGTCAAGGCCAGATAGGGATTAGCCGCCGAGTCGGGCAGCCGATTTTCCACGCGGGTGGCCGGCCCTCGATCCGGCATCACCCGCAGCATAGTCGTCCGGTTGTCCAGGCTCCAGGTGATCGACGTGGGCGCCCAGGTGGTGGGCCGGTAGCGCCGGTAGCCGGTGACCGTCGGCGTGGACCAGACCGCCAGCCAGCGGGCGTAACGGAGTTGACCCCCCATGAAGTGCAGCAACGTGGGAGCCAGGCCTTGTTCAGCCTCCGGCTGGTAAAAACAGTTCCGGCCCGTCGCGTCCAAGGCGGATTGGTGAATATGCAGGCCGTTGGGCAGGGTGTCGGGCTGGTTACTCATTCTGGCCATAAAAGTCAGGCCATAGCCGGTGTTCAGCAAGAGCTCGCGCGCGGCCAACTTCAGCAGCACCAAATTATCGGCGGCCTGCAGGGCGGCTTGCGGCGCCAGATTGAACTCAATTTGCCCCTTCGAAAACTCGTTGGCGAACGCGGTCAGATGGATGTTCATCCGCGCCAACGTCTCCCAGAGGGGATGCAGCCAGGAGGCGGCCCAGCCTTGCCCCAGCGTTGAAAACAGATGATCCTTGGGGCTGATTTTGGCTCGCTCATCGGTCGCGAACAGCGTGCCCTCCACCTCCATACCGATGCGCAGGTCTAGCTTGACCTGACCGGCTCTCCGCAAAGCCTCTTTTAGCGCCAGACGACCGGAAACGGCCGGCCGGCCATCCGGTAAATAGGGATCGGCCAGGATGAGCCCGCTCTCAGGCGACCAGGGCAGTTGCACAAAGGTGGCCGGGTCCGGCAAGAGATAGAAGTTGCCGTAATCATACGTCTCCCCCAGTTGGACCGAGGGGTGAACTTCGCCCCTCAAATCGGCCAGCAGCAGCCGGCAGCCAAAGCTGTGGCCGGTCTCAAACAGTTGAGCCAAGTGCTGAGCCGCGATCACTCGCCCCCGTAAGACGCCCATCAAATCCGGATGGGCCAGCCGCACATAGCGAATGCCGTTTGCTTTAACTTTAGCCAGGGTCTGGTCGATTGCCTCTCGGCGCTCGGGTGTATCCAGGCCTATCGCCTGGGCCAGTGGTTGTAAAATAGTCATTGGCCTGAAAACGGTGAGGGTTAGTGCGGAGATTGTAGCACTCGCGATATCTTTTTCAAAAACCAAAAGAAAATGATCGACGGGCCAGGAGGGGACGGTCTCTTTAAACCGGGGAAGCTAGCCAAGAAGCTCCACTCTTGACCTGAGGCTAAGACTTTTGTTGAATACAGCCGTATTAGGGCCTGTCTGGTCTCCAATTGGCAAAAAAGTTGAGCTGCGGCTGAGCCTACGCCTGGAGACTCAATTCCGATCGGGGCATGTTCTGAGTGACAGGGGTCGAAACGTATTTTGATCGGAGCATGTTCTGAGTGACAGGGG
>CALMIS010000387.1 GCA_937864185.1 uncultured Chloroflexota bacterium | reverse complement strand
GTTTTTGACAGGTGGAGCGGCTTACGCATAATTACCGGTATGCTGGCACTCCTCTTTATCGGGCTTGGCGGGCTGTTGGCCCTGGCCGGGCTGGTCGCGCTGACGCCGCAGATCCGGCGCCACCAGATCGAGCCCCAATCGTGGCGGGCCTGGCTCTTTCGAGCCGGCGCGGTCGCCGTGATTGCCGGGCAGGTGCTCTGTTTTTTCACGGCGGTTGACGAGATCTGGGTCACCGCGACCCTGTTGATCGGCTGGGCGATTCTCTTTGCCAGCGTCATTATGGTTTCGCACGAGCGGTATCAGGCCGGCTACCGGCTGGGCGGCTCGTTGAGTTTGCAGATTTTTGCTTTGGGAGTGATAGTGACCGGTTTAGCCTGGGTGTTGGGGGCATGAATCAACAAGCAAAGATCGAACGCGTCTTGCACAATGCCCATCTGCCGGGCGATCCCTTCTTTCTGGAGGGCGGGCCGGTGGGAGTGCTGCTCTCGCACGGCTACACGGCCACGCCGGCCGAGGTCCGGCTGCTGGCCGAGCGCTTGCATGCCGCCGGTCACACGGTCGCCGGGCTGCTGCTGCCCGGTCACGGCAGCACGCCGGCCGAGATGAGCCGCTGCACCTGGCGAGACTGGGCCGAGGCGGTCGAGGTCGAGGTCCGGCTGCTGAAAGAGCGCTGCGCCACCGTTTTCGTCGGCGGCGAGTCGATGGGGGCGCTGCTGGCGCTCTACACGGCCAGCCGGCACCCGGAGATCGCCGGGGTGCTGACTTACGCCCCGGCGATGCGGATCGCGACCCACGTGGTCTGGGCCTCGTATTTGCTCTCGCCCTTTGTGCCGCACGTCAAAAAGAAGCCGTTGGAGCTCACCAACGAGTATTGGCAGGGCTACACGGTCCATCCGGTCCGGGCTTTGCGGCAGTTGCATCGCCTCCAACTGGCCGTCCGCCAGGTTCTGCCTCGGGTCCGGCAGCCGCTGCTGATTGTGCAAGCCCGGCTCGATACGGCCATCGATCC
The DNA here is from genome assembly GCA_937864185.1 of uncultured Chloroflexota bacterium. GTDB lineage: Bacteria > Chloroflexota > Anaerolineae > 4572-78 > J111 > JAGRBY01. The sequence continues at coordinate 21,878 of CALMIS010000387.1, read as the reverse complement.
GCGCGGGGTCAAAGAGGTGTTCCAGCGGGCCGGCTCCCGCTTCAAGGAGTATCACTGGATGGAAGACTCGGGCCACGCCCTGATTCTGGACAAAGAGATCGAGGTGGTCTCGATCCTGACGCTGCGTTTTATGGGGAAGGTGTTGGAGGGATCTAACTTAAGGGAGGCTTATGGCGCTAAAACGTAAAACGTGAAGCGTAAATTTACGCCTTACGTTTTACGTTCTGCAATACCGGCGCGCCGTAAATACGAAAACACAATTTCTATGGACTTTATCATCAGTGCTTTAGTCTTAACCGGATATTTCGGCCTCTACGCCGTGGCCCATACCTGGCTGGCCAGCCTCGGGGTGAAAGCCTGGGTGCGGCGGCGCTTTGGCCCGGCCGCGGCCCGAGCTTACCGGCTGGCCTACAACGTCGTCGCCACCGTGACGCTGCTGCCGCTGCTGGCCTTGCTGGCCCTGCTGCCGCAGCAGACGCTCTACGTGGTGCCCGCGCCCTGGGCGTGGTTGATGGTGGTCGGACAGTTGGTGGCCATCTTGGCCGCGGGGTTGACCTTACTGCAAACGGGCGCGCTCGATTTCTTGGGCCTCGCCCAACTGTTCGGCGAGCGAGCCGAGCAGAACGGTGGCCTCAATCTCGGCGGGCTGTACGCCTGGGTGCGTCACCCGCTCTATACCTGCAGCCTCATTTTTCTGTGGCTCTCGCCGGCCATGACGACGAACAGCCTGGTCGCCTACCTGCTGTTTACGCTTTACTTCTACATCGGTTCGATTTACGAGGAGCGCCGGCTGGTGGTCGAGTTCGGCGCGACCTATCGCGCCTACCAGCAAGCGGTCCCCCGCCTGATCCCGCGCCTGGGCCGGCGGTATATGCCTTCCAGCGAAGTATGCTAAACGCCAAGGCGCAAAAAAAACTTGGCGTCTTCGCGTCTTAGCGACTTGGCGTTGAATCCTTATAAGGCGTGGCTTGTCCACGTTAGGTTGACTCAAGAGCGGATATGAAACGTGATAAACGGACTTGGGGTAAAAGACTGGCCAAGCTGCCGGACAAGCTAGAGGCCTACCAGAAGCCGGAGGATGACCAGTCCCAGCCTCCCCGGCGCCTGCCCGACACGGACCAAGAGCGCCAAACGCTGGTGGAACGTCTGATTCAGGAAGCGATGGCCGAAGGGAAGTTCGATAACCTGCCGGGCAAAGGCAAACCGCTTGATTTGAAAGAGAATCCTCACTTGGAGCCGGGCCAGGAGTGGGCCTTCGGCCTGCTCAAGCGCAACGGCTTCGCCCCGGAGTGGATCGAGCGGGATAAGGCCATCCGCCAGGAGATGGCAGATATGCGCGCCCGGCTGCGCCTGGCCTGGCAGCAGCGGCAAGCCAACCCGGCCGATGAGGGGCGCTGGCCGATTGCCGTGGCCAAGTTCGAGGAGCGGCTGCACAAGCTCAACCGCCAGATCGATGATTTCAACCTGATCGTGCCGGTCCTCTCGGCGCACCGGCCCCGTCTGCGACTCGAAGACGAACTGCGCCGGGTGCAAAACGGTTTTGGAGAAGGGTGAGAAGGTTTACTCCGTTGGCGCTTTTGGAGTCTACGGGGTTCAAACCCGGTAGTACGTAGTGCGTAGTGCGTAGTGCGTAACTTATTAGGCACTACGCACTACGCACTACGTACTACGATCGCATTGATCCTTTGCAATCCCAAAGAACCTACACCCCTCATTGAGCCGAGGCGGCCAAGCTGCGCCGCACGGCCTCGCGCTGAATCTTGCCGGAGGCGGTCCGGGGCAGGGCCTCGACCAAGCGGATTAGGCGGGGCTGTTTATAACCGGCCAGGTGTTGGCGGCTAAACTCGATCAGCTCGGCTTCGGTTGGGGGCGACGCGGTCCGGTGCAGCACCACCGCCGCGGCCACGCGTTGGCCCCACTGCTCATCCGCCAGGCCAACCACACAGACCTCGGCCACGGCCGGATGGCCGCTCAGCACCGCCTCAACCTCGGCCGGATAGACATTCTCGCCCCCGGAGACGATCAAGTCCGCCCGCCGCTGCACCAACCATAGATCGCCTGCCTCATCGAGGTAGCCCAGATCGCCGGTCGCTAAGCGGCCGGCTTTGAGCACGTGGGCCGTCGCTGGCGGCTGGCGATAGTAGCCCTCCATCACCGTTGGCCCGCTGACCACAATCTCACCGATCTCGCCCGCCGGCAGCGGTTGGCCCTCGGCCCCAACAATCTCCACCGTCGAGAACATCAAAGGCCGGCCGACGCTGCCCGGCTTGCGGCCGGCCTCGGCCGGGGTGGCCGTCACCACCTGCGAGGCCGCTTCGGTCAGGCCGTAGGTAGGGGCCACCGGCAGCTTCAAGGCCAGACTTTGCTCGATGAGGGCCGGTGGAGCGGCCGCGCCGCCCAGCAAGAGGCAACGCAACCGAGAAGCGGCCAGCGCTTCGCGGTGCGACTCGAGCAGACGCTGCAACATCGTCGGGACCAGCGAGATGAGGCTGACGGCGTGGCGCTCCAAGGCCCGGCTGATGGCGGCTGGATCAAAGCCCGCCTGCAACACCACGGTGGTGCCATACAAACAACAGCGCCAGACAATGGCCAGCCCGCCGACGTGATAGAGCGGCATACAGGCCAGCCAGCGGTCGTTGGGGTCGGTCCCCAGGCGAAAGGCCGAAGCGGTCGCGCTCCAGAAGTGGTTGGCCAGGGTCAGCAGCGCGCCCTTGGGCCGGCCGGTAGTCCCGGAGGTGAAGATCAAGCCCTGCCTGGCGGCCAGATCGAGCGGACGGCCCAGCCAGCGCGCCGCGTCGAGGTCCGGCAGTCGCTCGAGCGCGTCGAGGCCGGCGGCCTGCGGCGGGTCCACCGAAAAGAGGGCGAGGCCGAGATCCGGCAGGCTCGCGGCCGTCGCTTCGGTTTCGCGGTCGCAGATCAGCAGCCGGCTGTCCGAGTGGCGAAGCTGCCAGGCGAGCTCGGGGGCCGTCAGGCGGGTGTTCAACGGCACCAGCACCGCGCCGAGGCGGGCCAGAGCGTGAATCAGGCCGACCGTCTCGACCCGGTTGGGCAGCAAGACCGCGACGTGCTGGCCCGCCTCGACACCCGCGGCGGCCAGCCGGCTGCACAACCGGGCCACCAGCCGGTTGAGCTCGCTGTAGCTCCACGCCCGATCATTGAAAATGAGGGCCGGCCGGTGGGGCGAAAGCCGCGCTCGCTGGGCCAACCAGTCGAGCATCCCCGGTTGAGCCATAAGCCCGCCTTAGGGCAGCCAGGGGTACTGGCGGAAATCGGGTGGGCGCTTCTCAACGTAGGCGTTGCGCCCCTCTTGCCCTTCCTCGGACATGTAGAACAGCATCGTGGCGTTGCCGGCCAACTCTTGCAAGCCGATCTGGCCATCGCAGTCGGCGTTGAGGGCCGCTTTCAGGCAGCGGATGGCGATCGGGCTCTTGCTCAATATCTCCTGGGCCCACTCGATGCCCTCGGCCTCCAGCCGGTCGACTGGCACCACTTTGTTGACCAGCCCCATCTTCTCCGCTTCTTCGGCGTTGTACTGGCGGCACAGATACCAGATTTCGCGGGCTTTCTTCTGGCCCACGATTCGAGCCAGGTAGCTGGAGCCGAGGCCGCCGTCAAAGCTACCGACTTTCGGCCCGGTTTGGCCAAAGATGGCGTTGTCCGCGGCGATGGTCAGATCGCAGATCACGTGCAGGACGTGCCCCCCGCCGATGGCGTAGCCGGCCACCAGGGCGATGACTGGCTTGGGCATGCTGCGGATCAAGCGCTGCAACTGCAAGACGTTCAGGCGGGGCACGCCGTCCTCGCCGACGTAGCCGGCGTCGCCCCGCACCTTCTGGTCGCCGCCGGAGCAAAAGGCGTACTTGCCGTCTTTCGCCGGCCCGTTGCCGGTGAAGAGCACCACTCCGACTTCCTGGTCTTCCCAGACGCGGCTAAAGGCGTCGATCAGTTCAAAGACAGTTTTGGGCCGGAAGGCGTTGCGGACTTCCGGGCGGTTAAAGGCAATCCGGGCCATCCCGTCGGCTTTGTGATAAGTGATATCTTCATAAGCTTTAACTTGTTGCCACTGCGTCATGCATGATCTCCTTTCGAACTTTTTCATGGAAAGCGGCATCGGTCTGCACTTCAATAATGTGCGAGTCTGGACTCGCCAGGGCCTGTTCAAACGCCCGCCGAAAATCCGCCAGAGTTTCTACCGCGGCATAGTTGGCGCCAAACAGCCGCGCCACCGGCTCGAAGTTGAGGTCGTGCGGAGTGAGGAACAAATCGGTGAAGGGCGGATCGAACCGGGCAATGGGCAAGCGCTGAAAGATGCCGCCGCCGTTATTGTTGATCACCACCAGGGTGGCCTTGACCCGGCAGCGGCGCAAAGCCAGCAAACTGTTCAGATCGTGGTAAAAGGCCAGGTCGCCGCAGACCAGGACCAGCGGCTGCCCGGTTGCCGCCCCCGCCCCGAGGGCACTGGCAATCGTCCCGTCGATGCCGCTGGCGCCGCGGTTGGCCAACACCCGCAGCGGCTTGGCCTGCGGGGCCACAAATTGATCCAGATGGCGGACCGGCAGACTGCTGGCTACGAATAGCAACGAGTCGGCCGGCAGCAGCTCAACCACTTCAGGCAGGAGGGCGCCTTCAAAAAAGGTCTCGGTTTGCTTCTGCGTCAAGAGGCGGCGAGCTTTCGCTTCGGCCTCGGCAAAGCGAGCCGGCCAGCGCGCGCGCCGGGATGTTAATGGGCCACCTTCAAGCCGGTCCGCGACCCGCTCGCAGGTGAGGGCCGGATCGGCGGCGAGTAAGTGGCTCAGGCTGTGGGTCTCATCCTGCCAGGTGCCGCTGCTGTCGATGGCGATGTGGTGATAGTCTGTTTGCCTGGCCAGGTACGCGCCCAAATTGGCCGAGATGGGCATGGCGCCGAAGCGTAAAATCAGATCGGGCGGCTCCCAGTGGTTGGGCTGCAGGTAAGTTTCGTAGGCGCCGCAGATCAAATCCGCGGCCGGGCCGATCTGCGGTCCAAAGCGGACGCCGGACAAGGCATCGGCCAAGAGGGGAAAGCCGGCCAGTCGGGCCAGACGCGTGACCGCCTGGGGAAAATCGCCCCCCGGGCAGCGCGGCCCGCAGACGATCAAGCCACGGGCTGCCTGGCTAAGACTGGCGGCCAGCAGCTCGAGCTGGTCCGGCGTCGGTTCGAGCCGGCCCCGGCTCAACCGGGTGAAGGGCTGCCCGTCGCCCCGGCCCTGCCAACCGGCGGCCGAACCCGGTTCCAGGCGAGCGCCGGCCAGCGGCGTCGGTTCGAGCGGCTTGCGGAAAGGAAAGTTGAGATGAACCGGCCCCGGCGGCGAGCCCGCCGCCACCGCCAGGGCGCGGCAAGCCAGGCTGCGCAAGGCCCGCAGGGTTAAATCGGCCGGCTCGTTCTCCGGCAGCCCGACATCGACAAACCAGCGGACGTGATCGCCGTAGAGCTTAACCTGATCGACGGTTTGGTTCGCGCCGCTGTGGCGCAGTTCGGGCGGCCGGTCGGTGGTCAGCACCAGCAGCGGGACCTGGGCGTAGCAGGCCTCGATCACGGCCGGGTGAAAATTGGCCACGGCCGTGCCGGAGGTGCAGACTAGGGCGACCGGCGCCTCGCCGGCCAGGGCCAAGCCGAGGGCGAAAAAGCTCGCACCCCGTTCATCCAGCAGCGAGTAAACTTTCACAGCCGGGTGCTGGGCAAAGGCTAGAGTCAAGGGCGTCGAGCGCGAACCCGGCGCGATACAAACGTGGCGCAGGCCGGCCCGGGCCAGCTCGTCGACGAAGATCTGAGCCCAGAGCGTGCTGGGATTGGGAGCGGTCACGGGCAGCCCTCGCCAGCCAGGGCCTCCAGCAGCGGTCTAAATTTAAGCTGGGTTTCCTGCCACTCTTTCTCCGGCACGGAGTCGGCCACGATGCCGGCCCCGGCGTAGAGCAGCGCTTCCCGGCCCGCGCTCACCGCCGAGCGAATGGCCACGGCAAACATACCGTTCAGGTCGGAGTCGAGCCAGCCGATGGGCGAGCCGTACCAGCCTCGAGCCACCGGCTCGGTCTCTTCGATCAGCGGCAGGGCCAGGGCGCGAGGTCGGCCGCCCAGGGCCGGGGTCGGGTGCAGCGCGGCCACAACCGGCAAGATGCCGGGCTGGCCGGTCAGGCGGCCGGTAATCGCAGTTTGCAGATGTTGGATGTTACTCAGCTTGAGCAGGCTAGGCTGAGCGGCGATCGACAAGTGGCTGACCAGGGGTTGCAAACTCTCTTGGACCGCCTCAACCACCAGGGCGTGCTCGTGGCACTCCTTGGGATGGGCCAGGAGTTGCCGGCCGAGGGCCTCATCCTCCGGCAGTGTCTGGCCCCGGCCAATCGAGCCGGCCAGAGCGACGGTGCGCAGTTCGGCGCCGTTGACTTCGGCCAGCAGCTCGGGTGTAGCGCCGTAAAAGGCGTGGCCGGGCACCGGCTCGAACAGGAAGCGGTAGCAGTTAGGATACTTCTGCCGCAGGCGGGCCAGGACCTCGAGCGGCGCAATCGGCCGGTCCGCCTCGAGGCGGCGAGCCCGGGCCAGGACCACTTTGTCTAAGTGTCCGCCTTGAATCCGCTGCGTGGCCTGAGCGACCGCGTGACACCAGGCGGCTTGGGCCGTGAGATCGTCGGCTCGCAGAGTAAGCCGATTTTTCGAAGCACCGTTCAGGTTGGGCGTCGCCGGCAACCGGAGGATTTCGGCCCGGAGCTGTTCGAGGCTGTGGGGGACATAGGCCTGCGGCGGAAGCAGGTGGTTCACCGTTAGCCAGGCCTGTCCATGAGCATGCGTCAGTTGGTAACGGGGCAGCATAAAGCAGGCCGCCGGAAAAGCCGACCACAGCCCCGGCAACCGGTCCCGGACCTGAAAAGCAAAGCCACCAAACAGCCGGGGGCCAACGTCGGCCGGCGCGTTGGAAGGCAGCAAAATGGCCTGCTCAAAGAGCCGGCGGGCCTGGCACTGGATGCTCTCAAAGCGACTCTGGTCGTGGGCTTGGAGGGTGAGCGCTGCCCCGTAACCGGCCAACCCCAAATCGAGTTGCTCATTTTCCCAATAGACGCGCGGCGCATGGCCGGCCTGATGCAGAAAAGCCAGCAGCGAACTACGGGGCCAGGGCACGGTGTAACTGAGCAGAGTCAGGTTTGTCTGGTCAGTGGCTCGGGGAAGGGGCTCCGCCAGCGAACTACTCTTGGTTTCAGACATAAGGGTCATCGTTGGTAACATCAACACTCATCCTGTTGTTCAATCATCAATAGGCTTTTCGGTGTACTCAACGGCTGAGGGGGCCAGAGCGGCGATTTCTTCTTCACGCACCCCAATGCCCCGCAGCAGCATAGTCCGCAGGGTGAATAAGATCCGGTCTGGGTGAGGCTGGCCGGTGTGAACCCAGCGGATGACCACCTCGTTGATGGCCCCCAGCCAGGCGATCGCCACGACCTCGCTATCGACCGGAGGGATAGTGCCCTCGGCCACCGCTTGGTCCAAATGGACTTTGACAATCTCGGCAAAGCGCTGGTGAATTTCCAAGCGCTTTGCTTCAAACGCTGCCCCCAGGCCCACAGCCTGGATGAGAAATATTTTGGCCAGGCCCCGGTAGCGACCAAACGTTTCCAGACAGGTCTTTAAAGCCGCATTGACCTTGGGAACGCCCCCTTCTTCCTTAGCGACCGCTTCGGTCAGCCGGCGCGCCAACAGATCGGCAAACTCATCGATCAGGGCCAGAAAGATCTGCTCCTTGCCCGGAAAATAGAAGTAAACCGAGCCTTTGGAACTGCCCGACTCTTCCACAATCTCATCCACGCGGGTATCGTGGTAACCTTTTTGCGAGAAGACCCTGATTGCGGCCTCAAGAATGCGTTTGCGGGTGGCTTTGGCTTTGTCGGATAGGGTTGTCATCAGCTTTGGCTCTCTAAATAAACCGACCGGTCAGTCTATAAGGAAAAATATCACAGCCGGGGTGGATTGTCAAATAACTTTCAGTAATCTCTGAAAGGAGTGAAAGAGAGAAGCTTTTTTATCTTGAAGCGGAGCGGCTTCAGCGGCTAAAAACAAAAAACCCCTAGCGCGGGAGACGGCTAGAGGTTTTTTATTCGTCAGCTTAGGTGGGAAGGGCGGGTACTGGTCAGGTAATTAGCGCGGCAGTCGAAGTCTCAGGGTCAGGGCAGACTGGTTGGTCATAGGCTTGAGGCTGGCTGGGTGGAGGTTTTAGGAAAAGCTAGATTGGTGGTGGGCGTAGAAGGCGTTGCTCAGGTTCTGGTCCGCGGAGGCGAAAATGGACGCCGGTAGAAGGATCATTGAGCATAAGTGCAGGTGGTCTCAGTCTTGGTGGGTGGCGCCTTTTCCGGCTCCGTTCGAAGGGCAAGAGCGCTGGTGAAGTTGATCCCGGCGGGTGGCGTAGTCCAGGTGGAGGGCGAGACAGATTTCGAAATCTAAGGTCTGAGTTCAGGTCGGGCAAACGGTAGAAGACAAGGCGGGTTGAGTTGGATGAGGAAGTCGAAGTCGTGGTTGAGGTCGAGATCTAGGTGGAGGGGGCTGGTCGGAGTTAAGGAGTTGAAGAGCGGGTCGAAGATGCAGTCGTTGTCGGCGGAGGATAAGAAGAGCAAAGGTGAAGCTTGAGGTGCAAGAGTGAAGGTGGGTCTTGAAGTTAGGTAGAGCAGGTAGGTGACAAGTCGGGCGAGAAGTAGAGCTAGACGGTCTTTTGAAATTGAAGGTGAGGTCGGGTTGGAAATCGCTGAGACGGCATCGGTGTTCTGGTCGAGAGTCAAGCTGAGGTCGTAAGCGCAGTTGAGGTCGGGATGGAAAGGGTGAGCTGGTAAGGCAACGGGTCGAAAGGGAAGGTGGAAAGTGAGATGGGTTTGGTAGTTGAGTCTACGGATTAGAAGAGAGTCACTGGCTGTAGTAGTTTAAACCGGTTGTTGAGTAAATCGAGTAGCGGGCAAGTAAGGTGGTGGTCGGGTCTCTCTAGTTCCTTCGGCTGACGGGTGGTATTAGTCTATTCAGTTTTTAATTGAATTGGCGATAGCGTACCTCTTCAAAACATGGTTCCACGCCAACAATTGCTCGTTCCCACCACTCAGGCCAGCGCGGTTCAATAATGTTTTTGATGTACCAGCTGGTCGAAACGACCACAATATCAAAACAAATCCACAACACTGCCAATTTAATCATCCAGTCCATTTGTCTGAGCCTTTAGGTGGGTCACGAGGTCAAATCAACTTTATGGACTTAGAATACTATATTTTTGGGCCGTTGAATAGTGAAGAAAGTCACTTCTTTTGACGGCTTAAAGTACTTATTTTTTTGCCCGAAAGTACTTTTTTTTTGCCCGAAAGTACTTTACAGGATTTACCATCCCGGGTTGCACCCCGAAGGATGAAAATAGGGATTTGGAGGGGCACCCCCCAAGCCCCCTGGCCTGCGGCGCTATCTACTGATTTACCATCCCGGGTTGCACCCCGAAGGATGAAAGTAGGGATTTGGAGGGGCACCCCCCAAGCCCTCCGGCCTGCGGCGCTATTTGTTGAGGAGACGGACTCAGCCTGCGGCACAGCACCGAGAATGAAAATCCGGAGGAGTCCCAAAGCTAGCTTTGGGACTCCTGTCCAACACCTTATTTTCACAGGAACGACAACTTTTTAACCTTTTTGGGATTTGAGCGGTTTGTGCCATAATTAGTAACATTGTTTAAATTAGGATCAAGTAACGAAGCGTGAAGCGCGCCCCATCGGTTTCACGCTTCGTACTTTCTGGGCGAAGGTGAGTTATGACCACTGGATCATCGACAATTTCGGAATTTTCCGTAGCCCGTAGTTGGCAGCCGGATCATCGCAGCCCAACGCGCTGGCTCGTGTCTCACGTTTTGCGATATAAGCTGTTGATCGTCGGCGTCTTCGTCGGCGCCTTTGGCAACGGGATCGGAGCTGCCTTGGTGTCGATCCACGTCGGTTGGGGCTTTGATGCGATTGCCAACGAGGGTGACGTCGTGACTCTGGGCTGGATTGCGCTGTCGCTGATTGGCTCCCAGGTCATCCGGGGCGGGCTGATGCTGGGCCGTAACTTTTGCAGCGAGATCATCGGCCAGCGGGTCGAGCGTGACACCCGCGACGAACTGTACCTCAGCCTGGTCGGCAAGAGCATGTCGTTCCACGACAACCACGCCACCGGGGATTTGATGGCCCGGGCCACCAACGACGTGCGGGAGATCAACCTGCTGTTCAATCCCGGCATTAACCTGGTGGTCGGCTCGCTTTTTTTTATCGTCGCCCCCTTTTTTCTGGTCCCGTCTCTCCATCCGCAGCTCCTGCTGGCCCCAGCGATCTATACGGTGGCCTATATCGTGGCCCTGTGGGATTACCTGCGCCAGCTCCGGCCGGCCACCGAGGCGGTCCGGCGTGACTTTGGCCGGTTGAACGCCACCCTGGCCGAGGCCATCGACGGGGTGGAGACGGTCAAGGGTGCGGCTCAGGAGCAGCGCGAGATCGGCCGCTTTGAGGCGGCTCTCCAGGCCTGGCGGACGGCCTATGTCTGGCAGGGCGATATCGAGTCCAAATTCATTCCGCTGCTGCTGCTGGGGCTGCTGTTTGCCGGCGGCCTGCTGCACAGCCTTCTTTTGTTCCGGCAGGGGGCGATCAGCCTGGGGAACGTGGTCGCCTTCAACAGCATGCTGCTGATGTTCCAGTTCCCGACCTTTGCTTCCCAATTTGCCTATTCCTATGTCTCGACCGGCCTGTCCAGCGCCCGGCGAGTCCTGGAGCTGATCACCGCCAAAACCGAGCTCGATCAGAACGCGGCCGGCTACAGCGGCCCGATGGACGGCAGCATCCGTTTTGAGGGGGTGACCTTTGGGTACAATGGCAGCGCGCCGGCCCTGGATCAGGTCTCGTTCGAGATTAAGCCCGGCCAAACCGTGGCGCTCGTCGGCCAGACCGGCGCCGGGAAGACGACGCTGACCAAGCTGCTCAACCGGACCTATGACGTTGAGCAGGGCCGGATCAGCATCGGCGGGCATGATGTGCGCGATTGGAATCTGGAGACACTGCGCCGGCAAATTTCGATCATCGAGCAGGACATTTACCTGTTTTCGCGGACGGTGGCCGAAAACATTGCCTTTGGCTGCCCACAGGCCAGCCTGGCCGAGATCGAAGCCGCGGCCAAGGCGGCCCAGGCCCACGATTTCATCATGGACTTCAAAGACGGCTACCAGACCGTGGTCGGCGAGCGCGGGGTGACCCTCTCCGGCGGGCAGCGCCAGCGCCTGGCCCTGGCCCGGGCTTTTCTGACCGATCCCAAAATCCTGATCCTGGACGACTCGACCAGCGCCATCGACAGCGCCACCGAGGATAAGATCCAGCAGGCCATCGAGCGCGCCGCCGAGGGCCGGACCACCCTCTTGATCACCCACCGTCTCTCGCAAATCCGCTGGGCCGATTTAATCGTCGTCCTCCGCCAGGGCCGCGTGGCCATGATCGGCACCCACGAGGAGCTGATGGCTAAATCAGAAGCTTATCGCAAAATCTTCGCTCGCTACGAATGAGGTTATTATGGCGATTTTTCAAGGCTTAGACCAAGAAGCTTACGATCGGAGTTACACCGATGGCGAACTGCTGCGGCGGATTGCCGGTTACTTTGGCCGGCATCGGCGGGGAGTAGTTTGGGCGGCGACGCTGGTGTCGCTGGTGTCGCTGGCCGGGGCCGGGCAGACCTTTGTGGTCTCGTGGGGCGTGGAGACGCTGGCCCAAAGCCAGTCGACCGGTTTGATTGCGGTTTTGACCGGCGTGATGTTTGCGATCGGCATTGGGGTGTGGCTGGCCAACTGGCTGCGGCGGCGATTGCAAACGCGGGTGATCGCCGAGGTGGTGGCTGCTATGCGCCACGATGCGTTCGCGGCGACCATCAAGCACGACCTGGCTTTCTTCGACGAGTACAAGTCGGGCCAGATCATCAGCCGGATCACCACCGACACTAACGAGTTCATTCAGGTGGTCCAACTGGTGATCGAGCTATTTACCCAGGTCTTGTTGGTGATTGTGCTGCTGATCGTACTCTTTTACATCTCCTGGCAGTTGACGCTGGTGCTGCTGGCGCTCGGCCCGTTTGTGATTCTCTTGACCTTGCTCTTCCGCAACCTGGCCCGCTTTGTCACCCGCAAGGCGGCGCGGTCACTGGGCCGGGTCAACGCCTCGATCCAGGAAGTAGTGACCGGCATCGGCATTGCCAAGAATTTCCGGCAGGAAGCGGCCATCTATCAGGAGTTTGCCCAGGTCAACGAGCAGTCCTATCAGGTTAATCTACGGCGGGGCTTTGTCCTGTCTAACGTCTTTCCAGTCTTGAATGTGATGTCGAGCTTTGGGATTGCCGCCCTGCTCTATTGGGGCGGGGTGACAGTCAACGCCGGGGTGCTCGCGGTGGGGGCCTGGTACCTGTTTATGTCCAGCGTCGATCGCTTCTGGTTTCCGATGATCAACCTGGCTGTCTTTTGGAGCCAGATCCAATCCGGCTTATCGGCCTCGGAGCGGATCTTTGCCCTGATCGATACCGAGTCCCAGGTCCGGCAAAGCGAGAGCCAGCCGGTCGGCCACCTACTGGGGGAGATTGAGTTCAAGCGCGTTCATTTTCGCTACGGCGAGCAGGAGCAAGTCCTGGACGATTTTTCGCTGCAAATTGCGCCCGGCGAGAGCGTGGCCCTGGTCGGCCATACCGGCGCGGGCAAGAGCAGCATCGTCAAGCTGATCACCCGCTTCTATGAGTTTCAGGCCGGGCAGATCTGTGTCGATGGGCGGGACATTCGCTCCTTTGACTTGCAGAGTTACCGCCAGCAGTTGGGCCTTGTCTCGCAGGTGCCCTTTCTCTTTGCCGGCACCGTGGCTGACAATATCCGCTACGCCCGGCCTAACTTGACCGACACCGAGATCGACGCGGTGGCCCGCCAGATTGGTCAGGGGGAGTGGCTGGAGACGCTGCCGCAAGGACTGCACACGCCCGTCGGCGAGCGCGGTGGTCGGCTGTCGATGGGGCAGCGGCAGCTTGTGGCTTTGACCCGGGTGTTGGCCCAACAGCCGGCTATCTTCATCCTGGATGAAGCCACGGCCAGCATCGATCCCTTCACCGAGTCGCAGATTCAAGAGGCCATGGACCTGATCTTGAAGTCTACCACCTCCATCTTAATTGCCCACCGCCTCTCGACCGTGCGCTCGGTGGACCGGATTTTGGTGCTGCAAAAAGGTAAGATTATCGAGCAGGGCAGCCATGACCGGCTGATGCAGCAAGGTGGCCACTATGCCGAGCTGTACGAGACCTATTTCCGGCACCAGTCGCCGGACTTCAAACCGTCACCGGCTTCCCGTGTTGCCTTGCCTGCGGAAGAACTTGGCATATTGAAGCGGTATAGTCATGATTAAAGGAAAGGAAATACCAGGATGCTGGTCAAGTGACGCATATACCTGGTCTTAATGCTCAATGTTCGAGGAAGGAGTATAATATAATTATAGAGCATCGCTTTGGAAAGGAAAAAACCATGGCCGAGATGATTACTCTGGAACTACCCGAGACTCTGGCTCAGCGAGCCAGAACCGAAGCCAGCCGCACTAATCGTCGTATTGAAGAAGTTTTAGTTGATTGGCTGAGTCAGCTCGAAATGGCTGAACCCCCAGTCGATTCTTTATCTGATGAACAGGTACTGGCCTTGAGCGACGCTCAGTTGGAACCCCCGCAGAGTGATGAGTTGAGCGATCTACTGGCGCTCAATCGGGAAGGCCGGCTTGAAGATACGGCCCGGCGGCGGCTGGATGAGTTGATGAGACTCTACCGGGTTGGCCTGGTGCGTAAAGCGCAAGCGCTCAAAGTCGCCATTGACCGAGGCCTTAGAGCACCCTTGAGTTAGGCCTAACCGAATTTTGCTGGCTTCTTCACAGACTTTTTTTGTTTTGAGTTAACTCTGATGCCTCGTCCTTATCTTTCAGCAGAAGTTGAACAGCAAATACGTCAGGCGGCCAAGCATCGTTGTGGCTACTGTCTTAGCCCACAACATTTGGTTATGGCTCGGCTGGAAATTGAACATATTATCCCCCTGGCCAAAGGGGGCAGCAGCGAACCCGACAATCTCTGGTTGGCTTGCCCCCTGTGCAACCGCTATAAGGCGGATAAGACGGAAGCCCTTGATCCGCAAACTGGACAAATCACGCCGTTATTTAACCCCCGCACTCAAAATTGGTTTAGTCACTTCCGCTGGTCTGAAGATGGACTGCGTATCATTGGGCTTACTGCTGTTGGCCGAGTCACAGTTACTGCCCTGCACTTGGCCGATGACCCAGATGCTCTAATTGTTCGTAGTTATTGGGTTATGGTTGGGTGGCATCCCCCCCAAGAATGAGATGCGAGAGTCGCTGCTTTAGAACCGGGTTCTTGATCTTGACCGCCGATATTCCCACCCGGCTATCATGATTAATGCCAGGATTATTGAAAGCGGGCCGCTTAAGCGATCGGTGAAGAGCCCATAGAAGGTGTAGAGAAATAAACTGCTGAGAGGGCCGGCCAGACCAATAACCCCCAAAAAGAGCCAGTCAGCCGGGTGCATTCGCACCTTGCCGGCAAACATCTGGTGACGGTCTACCGGGATACGCTGCGCCGCCGCATAACTGAAGAGCAGAGGTACCAGGGCCAGGAGGGCTCGTATCTGCGGGGGCAACGGGGGCAGGAAACAGTAGTACCAGATCAACGCGCAACCGATTCCCAGAATTGAAAATACCCAGAAGCCTACCAGTGCTCCGGTAAACTTCACAACCAAGAGATTAACTCTTTGTGAAATTGTCTGCACAGGAATGGCGGCAGGCTGACTATAGGGTATCAACAGAGCTACCAGGAGTGGTACTAACCAAGTTGCCAAACTGTAACTCGCAAAGGCCTGCCAGCGAGCCTCAATCTCTTCGATTGGCCAGCGGAGAACGGGAGCGGCTAAGAAAATAGTGATGGCTCCCACAAATAGCGCTACTGTAAAGCGCAAAAAGCCGCGTGGCGTAATCCGGTTAGACACTGACCTCAGCGAATAAAGCAACAGCCCGGGCCAACTCGCTCGCACTTCAGCGGGTGCGTCCGACCACTGAAAAGCACGATTCCCCAGCTCATTGAAAGCCCCGATAAAGAAACCAGCGCTAAGATAGTTTACCGAAAGTAGCCGGTTACTTGGATTTTTAGCCGAGGTTAGGGACCCTCGCTTCATTTCCGCCGGTCCGTCTTTGGCCCTTGTCTGATCCGCCAGCAGCGAACTGACGGCAATGTAACCGGCTAAGTGAAATAGTTCTTGTTGCTCTTCCCCGGAGAGCAGCAAGAACTCGGTTATCTTCTGAAGTTCAGCATCAGGGATTCGATTTAGCCCTTTAATCCACTTGTTCAGCGTATCGGTTCGATAGCCGAGTTTGCGGGCCACGGCTGCTTGAGTTAAGCCGGCCCGCTTGATATGACCCTTTAGGGTCTCCTCAAATTTCCTCTGACGATCCAGACTCATTGATCCCCTCACATGGCATAAATCCCCAAATATTGCCGCATCGTCAATAAAATCAACGCTTTATCTGTCGCGCCGTCAATGCTCTTTAGGCGATACTGTAGCCACTCAACCCTAGCTAGATGTTGGAGTTGCTAGCCGTCAGTTGGGTCTACAGATAATTCGCGAATTGGCTAGGCGAGCCCCCCTCGTTTAGCTGGGAGTACTCTCATCTCCCTGGACCCTCCTCATCCTCACGGAAAGGAGGTCACAGCCGAGATGTTGAAAAAGCGCATCATTGCCGTTTTGGCCGGGCTGGCTTTGCTCGCCGCGGTTGCCGGTTCAAGCGGGATCGTGGGCGACGCCTTCGGGCTAGACGGCACTTCGCCGGCCTACGCCTGCAATAATGGCAGTAGTTCCGGGGGTTGTTAGAAAAATTTAGGTTTAGGTAGTGTCTTGGCCGCAGCTTGCCTTTTTACTTCGCTCGGCAGGTTGCGGCCGTATCTTTGCAGGAGAGACTGCAAATAAGGCCGATTGTATCTTGATCCATACCTGGCTTGGTATCTTTCCAGTTCTTGCAACCGAGCCGTGGCGTCGGTCTGATGCCCTTGCGCCAATTCGAATTCGATCAAGCCAATGATGGCAGTCATCTCACCCCATTTGTTGTCCAACTGCTGCCAAATCTTATGGGCGGTTTCCAAATGGTCTTTGGCCTCTACCCACTGCTGCTGGTCAACATAGGCCATGCCTAAATTATGATATGCCCGACCTAAGCCGGTGAGCATAGAATACCGCTCGTAAATCGCTTTTGCTTGACTGGCATATCTTTGGGCCTCAATCGCTTCGCCTTGCAGGCGATACACAAGACCTAGATTAATAAGAATACTTGCCCTTTCTACTTCATTATTCATAGTCTCGGCCAAACTGAGGGCATAGGTTAGACAGGTCAATGCCTGGTCTGGTTGCTCCATATCGATATAGAGTAGCCCGAGATTGATATTACCTCGCATCAGCCCAAAACTATCATCGCTCGCCTGCCAAATTCCACATGCTTTTTCCAAATGCAAGCGAGCCAAATCCCATTTGGCTTTCCTGGTGTATAAAATGCCGAAGTGGTTCTCGGTATGAGCCCGGCCATAATCACTTCCGAGCTCGGTAAAACGCTGCAAAGCATGATAGCATAGTACCTCGGCCCGGAGCCACTGGCCACGCTCCGTGTACAAGTAGCCCAAATTGGTGCAGGCCCGGGCTTCATTGTAAACATCCCCGGCCAACCGGGCCAAGATCAGTGTCCGTCGATATTGGGCAATCGCTGCTTGATGGCGGCTCTG
The DNA here is from genome assembly GCA_937864185.1 of uncultured Chloroflexota bacterium. Classification (GTDB taxonomy): domain Bacteria; phylum Chloroflexota; class Anaerolineae; order 4572-78; family J111; genus JAGRBY01. The sequence continues at coordinate 5,062 of CALMIS010000387.1, read as the reverse complement.
CAAATGAAACAGGCGGGCCAGTGAGCTGGAGAGCCTGGCCTGGGCCGGGGTATCGCCCAGGCTGGTGGCCCGGGCCAAGGCGTTTTGCACCGTCACGACCCACGGTCCCCAGTCGCCCCAGCGCTCCATGTAGGGCGAGAAGGCCACGATCAAGGCTTGGGCAGCCGGCCAGGCCGCCTCGCTCTCCAGAGCAAAGCGCAGGGTGGTCAGGAGCTGCGATCGCTTCTGGCGCAGCCGCTCCGGGTCAGCCGGCTCGGTGGTTTGCTGCTGCCAATAGGCCACCTCTTCCAGCAGTTGCTGGCGAAAGAAGGCGGCATAATCAAAGGCCGGCGCGCTTAGGGCAACTGCTTCCATTGAATCACTTCATTGAGCAAAAAGGTTTCGGTCAGGCGGTGCAGCGAATAGTAGGGCGTCTCCAAATCGCCGCGGACTTCAACCAGCGACCGGGTCGCCAGCTCGTGCAGGGCCTGGACCACGACGGTCTCAGGCAGCTTGCTTCTACGACTCAAATCTTCCTGCGTCGCCTGGGGCAACAACGGCATGATCACAAACAGGCGGCGGGTCGGCTCATCGAGCGCTTCCCAGGCCTGGCGGTAGATAAAGGTGTAAAGCTGATCGATGGTGGCCCCTTTGGCCTGCCTGAGGTTATCCAGGATCTGGCTTAAGCCATGCCAGCCGCCGCGGATCTGGCCCACGACCAGCTTCAGCGCGAGCGGGTTCCCGCCGACCACCTCGTAAATCCCGGCCAATTCCGGCGGCGTGGCCTGGGTTAAAGCGGTCAGGTGCTGCTGCCGGCCCAAGTACCGCAGCAGATCAACCACGCTCTGCTCTGCCAGCTCACCGACGTTGTATTTGAGGCTGTCTGCCTCGACGTGGGCCCGGCTGGTCAGTAAGAACTTCGAGGGTCTGGCCAGCAGCGCCAGAGTCGGCATCAAGCGCTCGTAATCTTCAACGGTCTCCAGGTTATCGATGACAATCAGGTAGGGCTGCGTCTTGAGCCAATGGGTCAGAATCAGCGACTTCTGGTCCGCCGGCAAGGTGGCCAGGAGGTCCCCGGTATCGATTTGGCGCAGCAGCTCAGCGATGATCCGGTCTCGATCCAGGGCCGCCTGGCCCGTGACCTGCACGCCCCGATAGGGATCGAACGTGACCTGTTTGGCGCTGATCCAGGCCAGGTCATAAAAGCGGTTCGCCTGGAGCATATCCTGAACCACCACGCTGGCCAGGGTGGTCTTCCCTATCCCGCCGGTGCCCTGAACGGCGATAATCCAGTGGTCGGTCCGATCGGTCAGGGCATGCCCCAGCCCGGCCCTGGCTTCTTCGAGGCCGAACAGGCGGTGGGCCGGCGGGGGTTGGAGCCGCCGCAGGGTTTGGTAGGGTTGGGGGAGGGGCGCTTCCGGCAGCAGCGCTTCGGAAAAAAGGGGCGCCAGTTCCGGCCCGGCGAGCTTATAGCCGGCCTGGGCCGCCCACTCCAGAGCGCTGGCGAGGCTTAAGTGCGGCCGAAAGAGTTTGATCAGATGGAGAAGATAGGGCCGCGTGGGCCGGCGCTTGTTTTGGGGCCGTTCCCACTTACCAATGAGCGCCGCATCCACCAGCCGGTAAGCAGCCTCCGGCCCGGCTGAGGCCAGCCGGTGAAGCTCATTGGCTAAATCGTCGCGACTCCAGCCGCTTTGGCTTCTCAGCGTTTTAAGGCGCCGGCCAAATTCGGCGAGCTGATTTTGTCCCTCTATTTGTCCCGACATTTGTCCCTTACTCCAGCGCTGAAAACTGGTTATGATGGTCGCAACTGTCGCAACTGTCGCATCCGGTGCGGCCCTCCGTCAGAGTTTAACGGGGGATGGACAGTGAGTCAAACCAAATTTGGGGAGTGAGATGTCTGATTTGATGACCGTTCTGGAAGCAGCGACTCGGCTGCGGGTCAGCCGTTCGACGGTTTGGCGCTGGTGCCGGGAAGGGAGATTCGACTCCGCCTTTCAAATTGGCCGCACCTGGCGCATCCACCGCGGCGAGGTCGACCAGATCGTCGGCCAGCCTTATCGAATTAAGCTGCTGAGTACACCCCTCAGGTCTGACCGACCTGAGTAAGCCACAGGACCCCGGATAATTCGCGAATTGGCTAGGCGAGTCCCCCTCGTTTAGCCGGGAGATCTCTCATCTCGCCGGTCCTCCATTTCTAGGGAAAGGAGGTCTACCGAGATGTTGAAAAAGCGCATCATTGCCGTGTTGGCCGGGCTGGCCCTGCTGGCCGCGATTACCGGTTCAAGCGGGATTGGGGGCGACGCCTTCGGGCTAGATGGCACTTCGCCGGCCTACGCTTGCAATAGCACCAGTGGCTCTGGCGGGTGCTAGCACCGAGCTAGGTTGTCGACAAAATATCTGCTGCGGCTTGCAAACTCGCCTCGTCCGGCAAGCTGTGGCGATATTTCTTAAGAAGGTTGTATAAATAAGGCGGGAAATGGCCGGAACCGTACCTGGCTTTGTAGTTTTCTAATTCTCGCCAGCAAGCTAGGATCTCAGTTTGGTGCCCTTGGGCCAGGGCTAACTCCAAAAAGCCAATCACGGCTTTCATTTGCTCGAGTTTGTCATCCAATTTCTGCCAAATTTGCCTGGCCGACTCCAGACAGCGTTGGGCTGCTGGCCAGTTTTTCTGATCCAGGTGGGCCATGGCCAGGTTATGAGCAGCGCGGGCTGCCCCCGGCAGGATGAAGTATCGTTCGTACAGGCTTTTGGCCTGGTGAGCGTAACGCTCGGCCTGTTTGGGGTTGCCTTTGAGCCGGTAAACTATCCCCATATTCAGGAAGATCGTGGCCAGTTCGATGTTATCATTTTGCTCGGTAGCCTGCTTGGAAGCTCGGGTCAAATGGCGCAGCGCTAAGTCAGGTTTGCCCATATCCACATAAAGATTTCCCAGATTGATGTTGGCTCGCATCAGCCCGAATGGGTCATTACTGGCCTGCCAAATCGCCCGGGCGCGTTCTAAATGCAGGCGAGCTAAATCCCAGTTGGCCATCTTGGTATACAGCATCCCCAAGTGGTTCTCCGTATGAGCCCGGCCATAATCACTCCCAATCTCGGTAAAGCGCTCTAAGGCGTGATAACATAAGACCTCTGCCCGGTGCCACGGGCCGCGATCGATATACAGGTAGCCCAAGTTGGTGCAGGCCCGGGCTTCGTTATAAACATCCCCCGCCACTCGAGCCAACCTCATCGTTCGTCGATACTGGAGAATGGCCTCATCCATCCGGCTCTGCAAATGGTGGAGCCGGGCCAAAATACAAGACAAAGCTGCCTGTTTAGCCCTGTCGTTTTGCTGTTCAGCCAGGGCCAGACCCCGCTGGATGACCGGCTGCCATTGGCTCCACTCCCCCCGGCGTTCCATGTGAGGAGAAAGCTGGGTGATCAATTGATAGGTGAGCGGCCAGGCCAACTGCCCCAGGTTCAAGCCAAAGTGGATGGCCCGGATGATGTTGTTTCGCTCCAACTCCAGTTTGGGCAGTTGATCGAGGTGCGCCTGAGCCCAGGCCAGCCAGTAGTTAAGGTTGTTGAAGATGGATTGTTGAAAGTAAGTGGTTCGATCTTGAGCCAGACTTAAATCGAGAGTTTGCATAGTATACGCATTCTACCGAACAAAACAGCTCGCGTCAACGCCGGGCGCCGGATAAATCGCGGTAGATTGTTTTGAAAAAAACGCTCCCGGCGATAGAATGTCCCAGTTATGCTGACTGTTCCGGACAGGAGAAGTTAGACTCCTAACCATTTTCTTATAGTGTTTATATTTTTTTCAAAGTGTACTATGATAGCTTGAAACAGCTTTAAACCCTTTCGCAACTTTGTGACCCAAGAAGCGCCCTCCGTTACCGGTCAAAGCGCGGCTTCACCCCGGACAATGCCCGTCCACTTATCATTACAATTGAACAATTTACTTTTTATCCATATTATAGAGATGATACTAGCTTTGCCTTTTAAGGCATTATGGACAGAACCCCGGTTTTTTGGCGTTAACATGAGGAACTTTTTGCCCCAAAGTGCCATCAATCAACCGTCACAAACCGGGTTTCTAAAAAGTGCAAACATAGTGGAGATGAGTTGAGGCCTTATCATGAATTCATATCTTCGTAGTCATTTGCAGCAGTTGGAGTCCGAAGCCGTCTACGTCATCCGGGAGGTGGCGGCCCAATTTGAGCGACCGGTGCTACTCTTTTCCGGGGGCAAGGACTCGATTGTCATGGCCCACCTGGCCCGCAAGGCTTTTTCCCCGGGCAACATTCCCTTTCCCTTCCTCCACATCGATACCGGCCATAACTTCCCCGAAACGTTGGAGTTTCGAGATAGTTTGACGAAAAGCCTGGGCGCGCAGTTGCTTGTGCGCTACGTCCAGGACTCGATCGACCAGGGCCGGGTGGTCGAGGAGACCGGCCCGCATGCCAGCCGCAACGGCTTGCAGACGGTCACCCTGCTCGATGCCCTGGCCGAGTTGAAATTTGAGGCCGCCCTGGGCGGCGCCCGGCGCGATGAAGAGAAGGCCAGGGCCAAGGAGCGCTTCTTCTCCCACCGGGACGCCTTTGGTCAGTGGGATCCCAAGAATCAGCGACCGGAGCTGTGGAATCTGTTCAACGGCCTCAAACTGCCCAACGAGCACTTCCGTGTCTTCCCCCTGAGCAACTGGACCGAGTTGGATATCTGGCAGTACATTTATGAGGAAGAGATCCCTTTGCCCTCGCTCTACTTTTCCCACGAGCGGCAGGTGCTCAAGCGAGACGGCAGTTGGCTGGCGGTTTCCGAGGTGGTCCAGCCCTTGGCCGGCGAGCCGGTCGAGACCAAGATCGTGCGCTTTAGAACGATTGGGGATATGACCTGCACCGGCGCGGTCGAGTCGCGGGCCAGTAATTTAGATGAAATCATCCAGGAAGTAGCCTCCGCCCGGGTCACCGAGCGCGGCGGCCGGGCGGATGATAAGCGCTCCGAAGCGGCTATGGAAGATCGCAAGCGCCAGGGGTATTTCTAAATTCGCGGACCGTTGGTTGAGCCTGTCGAAACCAACGGCCTTCGACAAGCTCAGGCC
>CALMIS010000386.1 GCA_937864185.1 uncultured Chloroflexota bacterium | reverse complement strand
ATTTACCCCTTACGTTTTGCGTTTTACGAGTTTATCCCCGTTTCCCCGGCTCTCCACCAAGTCATCAGCCGGCTCATGGCCTAAGGCCCTTTCCTGACCTCCAAAATTCGAGATTTCTTCAAAGACTTGCTATAATAGTCAGATTGTGATGCTAATGAAACAAATGAGGGTAATGTAACATGAATAACACCCTCACCGGCCTCGAAAATCTGATAATATCCTTTATCAAGACTCAAAGTAGTCCAGTAGCTAGACCTCTAGTGATAACCCTAACCAACTGATCATGAATCTATCACCCTTACTCAAACTATTCAGTCAAATACCGGCCTACAATGATTTCGCGCAGTCGCTTCACCCCGATCCTCGGTCTGGCCCGTTTGGCCGTCCGCTGGGCGTCTTAACCGCCGCGCGACCGGCGCTTATCGCGGCGCTCCAGGTAGATTTGCGCCGTCCTATTCTGCTAGTTTCTGCCCGGGCCGACCGGGCCAAAATTTTCGCCGAGCAGATTCAGTTTTGGAGCAGCCAGCCCGAGGCTGTCTGCCGCCTACCTGACCCTGACTCCCTGCCGCATGAAAAAGTACCCTGGGGCAACGAGACCATCCAGGGCCGTCTTAGTGCCCTTTCGGCTCTAGTTCAGTACCGCCAATCACGCTCCGCCCATCAGCCCTCTTCAACCAATCATCACCCCCCTGCCAATCCCTCTAACTCTCCAACCCTCCAACCCTCCAATCCTCCAATCTTCCAGTCTGCCCCCCTGCCCCCCATCATCATCGCCTCCGCGCGCGGTCTCATGCACCAGACCTTGCCCCCCGGCAAGTTTACCCTCCAAAGCTTTAAAGTCGGGCAGCGGGTCAAGCTAAACGAAATGTTGGCCCAATGGGTAGCCTTAGGTTACAAGCCCGAAGAGGTGGTCGAAGTGCCGGGCAGTTTTAGCCGGCGCGGCGGCATCCTCGACGTTTTCCCCACCAACGCTCCGGCCCCGGTGCGGATCGAGCTCTTTGGCGACGAGATCGACTCGCTCCGGCTGTTTGACCCGGCCAGCCAGCGCTCGGACCGGCGGATCAAAACTTTCACCCTGGGTCCGGCAACCGAGACACTGCCCGGTCAGGCTGACCACGTCGCCAATCAGCTCAGCCGATGGGATTTGAGCAACCTGCAACCCAGTACCAAGCTTTCGTTTGAAGAAGATATTACCCGGTTGGCCAGCACCACCATCTTCCGCGGCATCGAGTATTACCTGCCCTTCTTCTACAACGGCACCGACCCCCAAACCAGCGCCTCAAACCACGCCTCATCGCTGCTGGATTATTTGCCGGACAACACGCTGGTCTTCGTCGAGGACCCGAGTGAATTAGCCGCCGTCGTCGACGAAGTCGAAGTTCAGGCCCGGACCCTAAAGCGAGACTTGATTGAACTGGGCGATCTGCCGGGCGAGTGGCCCGATCCCTACTTCAGTTGGTCAACGCTGCTGCCCGCTCTGCTGGCTCAACAGCCGCTCGTTTTGGGCTTTAGCGGCTTTAACGGCTCGGAGTTGGAAGACCTGCTGCCCGATCAAGCCTCCGCCCGCCGCTCTCTACCCGCCGCCATCGACCGCTCTCCCTACCCGCTGCAATCTGTTTTCGTGCCGCCGCCCTCTTACGGTGGGCAAGTTAAGACCGCCATTCCCAAACTGGTCGAGCGCAAACAGCACGGCGATCGCGTGGTGTTGGTCACCCGCCAAAACAAACGGCTGGCCAGTCTGTTGGAAGATATATCACCCGCGGACGCTCCGGGTCTTCTCCACGGTCTGGAGCCGGACGATCCGCCACCGCCGCCGGGGAGTATCACTCTGCTCAAAGGCGTCCTGATCGAAGGCTTTGTGCTCAAAACCGACCTCGAAACCGCCGGGCAAGAAGCTCCGGCGGCCGTCCTGACGGTGCTGAGCGACTCCGAACTGTTTGGCTTTAAGAAACCCACCACGGTGCGACGGCCGCGCGCCCGCAAGGGGGTGACGCCCGAAACCTTCTTTGCCGATGTCAACGCCGGCGATCTGGTTGTCCATATCGAGCATGGGATTGGGCGCTACGTGGGCCTGGTCAAGCTCAATTTTGACGGCGTCGAACGAGAATACCTCTCGGTGGAGTATGCCAACGGCGATAAGCTGTATGTGCCCATTCACCAGGCCGACCGGCTGGCCCGCTATGTGGGCCCGGATGAGGCCGCCCCGCCCCTTAACCGGCTTGGGAGTGCCGACTGGAATACGGTGAAGCGCCGGGCTAAAAAGGCGGTTGAGGATATTGCCAAGGAACTGCTGGAAGTCTACGCCAAACGCGAGATTGCGCCAGGCCACGCCTTTAGCGCCGATGTCGAGTGGCAGCGTGAGATCGAAGATGCTTTTCCCTTCGTCGAGACGGACGATCAACTTCGCGCCATTGCCGATGTCAAGGCCGATATGGAAAAACCCAAACCGATGGATCGTCTCATCTGCGGCGATGTGGGGTATGGCAAGACCGAAGTAGCCTTGCGCGCCGCCTTTAAGGCGGTGATGGATGGTAGACAAGTGGCCATCTTGGCTCCCACCACGGTTCTGGCCCAGCAGCACTATCAGACCTTTACCGACCGGCTGGAAAACTACCCGGTTCAGATCGAGATTCTGTCCCGTTTCCGGACCAAGCCGCAGCAGGATGAAACTCTGGACAACCTGGTTACCGGCGTCACCGACATTATCATTGGCACCCACCGCTTGCTGCAAAAGGATGTCAAGTTCAAAAACCTGGGCCTGCTGATCATCGATGAAGAGCAGCGTTTTGGCGTCAAGCAGAAGGAGCGGCTCAAGCAGCTCCGCACCGAGGTCGATGTCTTGACTCTGACCGCAACGCCCATCCCCCGCACCCTGCATATGTCGCTCAGCGGCGTTCGCGATCTGAGTACGATCGACACGCCGCCGGAGGAGCGGCTGCCGGTGCAAACGATTGTCACTTCTTACGACGAGCAGTTAATGCGCAAAGCGATCCTCCGTGAGCTCGATCGGGGCGGGCAGATCTTTTATGTCTATAATCGGGTCATGGGCATCGAGCAGAAAGCCAATCGCCTGCGCAATATCTTGCCCGAGGCCCGGGTAGAGGTGGCGCACGGACAGATGAGTCCCCGGCAGCTAGAACGGGTGATGGTCAACTTTATTGCCGGCGAATTTGATGTGCTGGTCTGCACCACCATCATCGAGAGCGGCCTGGATATGCCCAACGTCAACACTTTGATCGTAGACAGAGCCGATCGAATGGGCCTGGCCCAACTTTACCAGCTTCGCGGGCGCGTCGGCCGTGGCGCGGTGCAAGCTTACGCCTACTTCCTGACTCCTAAGCACCAGGAGCTCAATCCGGAGGCGGTCAAGCGTTTGGAAGCCATTGCCGAGGCTACCGAGTTAGGATCGGGCTTCCGCATTGCGATGCGCGATCTGGAGATTCGGGGCGCCGGCGATCTGCTGGGGGCCAAGCAACATGGCCATATGGCAGCCGTCGGCTTTGATCTTTACACCCGCTTGTTGGCTCAAGCCATCCGAGAAATTAGCGGCGATGATCCGCGCAGCATTACCAGCGAAGAAGCGACCGCCTATCTTACCCCGCTGGCCGATAGTGTCCAGCTCAATCTGCCGATTCCGGCTTACGTCCCTGAAGATTACCTGCCGGAGGAGAAAATCCGCTTCCGCCTCTACCGGCGCCTGGCCGGCATTACGACGCTAAAAGGGATCGATGAAATGGGCGTGGAGTTACAGGATCGCTTTGGCGAACTGCCCGAGCCGGTCGCCAACCTGCTCTACCAGCTACGCCTCAAAATTCTAGCGATGGAAGCCGGCGTCCAGTCCGTCACCACCGAGTCGGGCCAAATTGTGATTCGGGCCGATAGTCTGGAAAATATCGATCGGGATGGCCTTCAGCGTCGCCTCAATTCCGGCCCTAAAGTCAACCGGCGCCAAATCCTGATCCCACTCCATCCCAAACCTGAGCTGTGGCAAGCCAAATTGGAAAAAACGCTAAAACTGATGGGGCGTATGCTCCACGATCCCGCCGCGTAGAACCCCGATCTTTGACAGGTTGTCAATCTCCGCGCACAATTTGAGCAGTCCGCTTAAAAACGTAATGATTTGCAAAGCTGACCTTAAGCGATAGTGACGGGAGTAAGCCCGTCACCATCATGATCACTATCGATCTGCAAAGCTGCCCTTTCTTGTTGAGGTTCTATGATCATCGTTGAGTATTCGTACTTATCCCCGGTTAGAAAACGCTTTACCAGCGAAGCAAATTCCATCCTCATCGGTCGAACGAGCGGCGACCGGGTGGTCGATTTGGATTTGAGTCCGGACACGACGGTTTCGCGCCTGCATGCGCGCTTAGTCCGGGACAGAGAAGATTACTGGCTGGAAGATCTGGAGAGTCGGGGCGGCACGTGGGTCAACGGTGAACGCCTCGAGCGCCGCAGACTGATTACGCCCAAGGACGAAATTCGCCTGGGCCGGACCGAGCTGGTCGTGCGCGCCGTTCGCCGCCCGGATGAGACCGATACCTATAATTTATCCCAAACCCAGCCCATCCGGCTTGATCAGGACGAGGCCCATGTGGAGCCGGACGAAGGCACCCTGGCCGATACGATCAGCGCCAGTGCCTCGCCGGCCCGCTTGCTGGTCGGCGGGGAACCGCCTCAGGCCATGGAGGTTATCCAAAGCCGGCTGAGCGCCTTTTATGAGTTGGGGGCAGCCCTGGGCTCGGCCGAGGGCGTGGAGCCGCTGCTCACCACGGTCGTCGATCACCTCTGTGCCGTGATTACCGGAGCGCAGCGGGGAGCAATTCTCTTGCTCGAAGGGCGGGTGCTGCGCTTAAAAGCGTACGCCCCCCTCAACACCCGGCCCTCGGTCAGTCTCCATCTGGCCAAAACCGCCATCGAAAAGCAAGAAGGCTTTATCTGGCGTTACCGCGAGTCCGGCGTGATCTCCAAGCTGACCGACAGCATTGTCTCCCACGGTACTAAGTGTGCCATGTACGCGCCGCTCGTCTGGCAAGGCGATATTATGGGCATCGTCTATGTCGATAACTATGTCATTGAGGCTGCTTTTAACGACGAGGACTTGCATCTGCTGATGGCGATGGCCAACCAAACGGCGATGTTTGTCAAAAACCATCGGCTTCAGGAATATCTGACCCACGAACGAATTGTGCGCTCTAACCTGCTGCGCCAGTTTTCGCCGCAAGTGGCCACCCACCTGGAAAAGTTACTGATGCAGCCCGAACCCGTCCATCTGGGCGGCGAGCGGGTCGAGCCGGTGACGATTCTTCAATCAGACGTGCGCGGCTTTACCGTTTTGACGGCCAATATGGAACCCGGCGAGGTGATGGAGTCGCTCAACCAGCTTTTTGGCGTTTGCATTCCCCTTATCTTTAAGTACAACGGTACGGTCGATAAATATATCGGGGATGCCATCCTGGCGGTCTTCGGCAGCCCGGAGCCGGATACCGCCGGCCGGCAGTGGGAAAACGCGGTGCGGGCCGCGCTGGAGATGCAGCAGGCGGTCCAAGAGTTGGGGCAAGAATGGCAGCGGATGGGCCGCCCGGTCTACGAGATTGGCATCGGTATCCATACCGGGCCGGTGCTGCAAGGCTTCATCGGCTCGCCGGAGCAGATGGAGTACACCGTCATCGGGGACACGGTCAACCGGGCCACCCGCTACTGCCACGGCGCTGGCCGGGGCGAGGTCATCATCAGCCAGGCCGTCTACCAGCGCGTTCAGGGGCTGTTCGAGATGGTGCCTAAGACGATCCAGACCAAACACCCGGATACAGAGCCGGATATTGAGGCGTATCTGGTGAAAGGTACGAAGAGTTGAATATCGGCGTTGACCTCATCGAAATTGAACGGGTGGCCCACTCGATTGCCCGGTTTGGGGATCGCTTTTTGCAGCGGGTCTACACGCCGCAAGAGTTGGCCTACTGCAACGGCCGGATTCCGTCGCTGGCGGTACGTTGGGCAGCGAAGGAGGCGGTCGCCAAGGCGCTCGGCACCGGCATTGGCGATATTGGCTGGCAAGAGATCGAAATTGTCAGCGATGCCAGGCAGTGTCCCTCGGTGCGACTCCACGGCGCGGCGGCTCAACTGGCGGCGGCCCAGGGGATCACCGGCTTCTCGATCAGTTTATCCCATACTAAGGACTACGCCGTGGCGTTTGTCATTGGCAGCTAGGGCCGCGCCACTTCGAAATTTTCCCCTTCGCTGACCGTCAAATCAACTAAGACCACCTGCCCGCCAAAACCTTCGACGTTGTCCTTGGCCCGGACGATAACCTGGGTCACGTCCTCCGGAATCTCAATGCCGGCCTGGCTGCGAGTAAAAGGCTGCTCATTGTCGTGGGGGTGGGTTAGGATCCGCTCGGTCAGAACGTTACCCTCCAAATCGACCACTTGCCAGGCGTCGGCATAGTTGTCCCAGCCCTGGTCGTTGTGGTGGACGGTGGTGTCAAACTGCCAGGCGCCGCTGCTGTTTTGGGTGGCCTGGACAAAGACAACCTGGGCATACTCGAGATCGGGATTGCCGACCGGCCCCTCGACTGCGGACGCGGCGGCTATCTCAAGCGCCCCACCTTGAGCCGGTTCATCCCGGGAAGCTTCCTCGGTGGGCGTGGGCGGCGGGGAGACGGGCGATTGCGGTTGGATCGCTTCGGGGCTAACCGGCACATTCGCCGGTCCGGCCGGCGGCTCATTGTCGCTCGGCGGCGGCGCGACGTTGGTCGCCGGGGCGTTATCGGCGGGCAGCGGAATTTCTTCGGCCGGTCCGCCGCAGGCGGTAAGCCAGAAACTAAGTATCAGCAGGCCGATTAATAATTGTTTCATTTCATCCTCCTGTTTCTGGAGAGACTTCAATCAGACCAAAATAAGCGGCTGGATAGCGGTCATCTTCACTCACTATGGCGAGCCAAATACTCAATGGCTGCCTGAGTGATTAAGCCTGACCGGGTTTCTCCATGCTGAGCGGCATAATTATCCATCAAACTTAATAACCGCTCTGGCAAGGTAATATTGACTCGTCTTATCTTCCCCGATAGCTTGGAAAGGTCGACCATCACCAGGGCCCAAACGCCATCCTCATAATCAGGATTGTTCCGGTGAAATTCAATGCTTTTAGGGAGAGGAATGGGCTCTTCATCCATTAATAATCCTTCTAGGTGCCCTTCTATCGCTTCTACCACCTGAGTTAGGGCTTCATCCAGCGTTTCACCAGCACTAAAGCAACCAGGCACATCGGGCACGGTCACACCGTAATCACTATCTGGATCTTTATGAACGACGACTGGGTAGCGCATTTTATTTCTTCTCCAACCAATCCCAACCTGCTTGTCGATAGATGCTGCGTAAGGTGCCGAGCGGTAAATCTCTCTTTGGATGAGGCACAGTGACCCGGGCAAATTTGTTAGGGTGTTTGTAATGATGATGACTGCCTCGAATGTGAACGAGGAGCCAACCCTCTTGCTTTAACCGGGCAATAACCTCACGACTGGTCACACAGTCATTATACACACCGTACACACCGCGTCAAGGAAGGTTTGTATTAGCTTGAAATTGTGATAAAAACAAGAGACGACGGACGAAAATAGCACCTTCGTCCGTCGTCCGGGGGGAAAGCAGTTTCCGAAAGCTCTTTTTCTAAAAGAAGCGGGGCAGCCCCGCCAACATCATCGCTACAACCCTAAATCCGTGACCGCACCGAGGCTGCTGCTGGAAACCTGCTTGGCGTACTTGGCCAGCACGCCCCGGGTGTAACGCGGCGCCGGCAGTTGCCAGTTGGCTCGCCGCTGGGCCAACTCTTGATCAGACACGTTAAGCTGAATCAACCGCGCGTCGGCATCGATCGTGATCGAGTCGCCCTCTTGCACCAGGCCGATGGTCCCGCCGACAGCCGCCTCGGGGGCGACGTGGCCAACGACCAGCCCGTGCGAGCCGCCCGAGAAGCGACCGTCGGTGATCAGGCCGACTTTGCCACCCAACCCGGCCCCAATAATGGCCGAGGTCGGAGCCAGCATCTCGCGCATGCCCGGCCCGCCGACCGGCCCTTCGTAGCGGATGACCAGCACATCGCCTTCTTTGATCCGGTTGGCCATAATCGCCTCCAGACAGGCTTCTTCCGACTCGAAGACGCGGGCCGGGCCGGTAATTTTGGGGCTTTTGACACCGGTGATTTTGGCCACGCCACCTTCTTCGGCCAGGTTGCCTCTCAAAACGACAATGTGGCCTTGCTCGTAAAGCGGCTCGTTGAAGGGGCGGATGACGTCCTGATCGGTGCGAGGCTCGGCCGGGATGTCGGCCAGCACTTCGGCAATGGTTTGGCCGGTGATAGTCAGGGCGTCGCCGTGGAGGACACCGTTGGCCAGCAAGATTTTCATGACCTGGGGCACGCCGCCCGCCGCGTGGAAGTTGACCGCGACGTAGCGCCCGGACGGCTTCAGGTCGCAGAGGACCGGCGTGCGCTCCCGAATCGCCTCGAAATCGTCGATGGTCAGCGGCACCTCGGCAGCGTGGGCGATGGCCAGCAGGTGTAGCACCGCGTTGGTCGAGCCGCCGATGGCGTTGGCCACGGCGATGGCGTTTTCAAAGGCCTGGCGGGTCAGGATGTCGCGCGGGCGACGGTTAGACTTGATTGCCTCGACCAGCACCCGGGCCGATTCGGCCGCGCTGTCGGACTTCTCCTCATCCTCGGCTGCCATCGTCGAGGAGCGAATCAAGCTCATGCCCATCGCCTCAAAGACGGACGACATCGTGTTGGCCGTGTACATCCCGCCGCACGAGCCGGCTCCCGGAATGGCCCGCCGCTCGATCTCCAGCCGTTCTTCATCGTCAATTTTGCCGGCGGTATAAGCGCCCACCCCCTCGAAGACACTGACAAAGTCCAGGGCTCGGCCCCGGTCGTGGCCCGGCTTGATCGTGCCACCGTAGACAAAGATGGCCGGAATGTTTATCCGGGCCATAGCCATCATCGCGCCGGGCATATTTTTGTCGCAACCCCCGACGGTCAGGACGCCGTCCATGCTCTGGGCGTTCACCGCCGTCTCAATCGAGTCGGCGATGACCTCGCGCGAGACCAGCGAGTACTTCATGCCCTCGGTCCCCATCGAGATGCCGTCGCTGACCGTAATAGTGCCGAACATCTGAGGCATGGCTCCTGCCTCGCGCAGGGCGGTTTCGGCCCGCCTGGCCAGGACGCCCAACCCTAGATTGCAGGGCGTGATGGTGCTGTAGCCGTTGGCCACGCCTACAATCGGTTTATCAAAATCATCGTCGCCAAAGCCGACCGCCCGCAGCATCGATCGGTTCGGCGAACGGGCAATCCCTTGGGTAATGATGCTACTCCGCAGTTTGTCTGACATCTGTGTCTCCTTAAAAAAGTTTGGTGAGTTTATAGAGTTTATAGAGTTCATTGAGTTTACTGAGTTCGTGGAGTTCGGTGAGGTGGGGAGAATGTTCGTAGTGTAGTTCGAGTGATGAAGGTGAAGGGGTGGGGTGGATTTGGCGATTTGGGAAATCGAGACATAATTTTAGTCCAGAACTTTGGAATAAACAAAGGATGTCGAACGTGGAGCGTGGTCTGGAAGAAGACGTGCCGCGTTCTACGCACCACCTTCTTTTTAGGAGCGCTCAATGCCTCAAACCCGCATTATTCTCTTTACCGGCAAAGGCGGCGTCGGCAAGACGACGATATCCGGGGCCACGGCCCTGCGCGCCGCCGAGTTGGGCTACAAAACTCTGGTCATGTCCACCGATCCGGCTCACAGCCTGGCCGATGCGCTGGACCAGCCGCTCTCGCCGGAGCCGAGCGAAGTCGCGCCCAACTTATTCGGCCAGGAACTGGATGTCTACTACTCGCTGCGCAAATATTGGAGCAACATGCGCCAGTTGATGACCTCGATCTTCCGCTGGCAAGGCACGGATAAAGCCCTGGCCGAGGAGATGGCCATCTTTCCCGGGATGGAAGAGGTCTCGGCCTTTTTGTGGCTGGAGGAATTTTACCGGCAGGGGGAGTTCGATCTGATCGTCATCGACAGCGCGCCGACGGGCGAGACGCTCAAGCACCTGAGCCTGCCCCAGGTCGGCCAGTGGTGGCTAACCCGGGCCCTGCCGATCCAAAAGCTGGCCGGCCAGCCGCTGAGCAAAATCTTCAGCACGATGACTCGCCTGCCCGTCGATAAGGCCCTGCTGGAAATCGAGGATTTTTACAACAAAGTCCTGAGCATTCACAAAATCTTGAGCCAGACCGAAACAACCTCGATCCGGCTGGTGCTGAACCCGGAACGGATGGTGATCCAGGAGGCGCTGCGGGCTTACACCTACCTGCAACTGTACGGCTACCCGGTCGATGCGGTCATGGTCAATCGCGTCCTGCCCGCCTCGTTTGCCCAGGCCGGCTTTGGCGAGCAGATCGAAGCCCAGCGCGACTACCTGGCCGAGATCGAGGACAGCTTTGCCCCCTTGCCTATCTTTACCGTGCCGCACCAGGGCCGCGAGATTTTTGGCCTTGACCGGCTGCGGGCCATCGGCGTCGCGCTCTACGGCGAGCGTGATCCACGCGAGATTTTCCACGAGGCCGAACCGTATCAATTTATCGAGCAGCGCAACGGCTACCTGCTGACCATCCACCTGCCCTTCCTCAAGGACGAAGATGTAACCGTCACCCAGAAGGACGATGAGCTGATCATCCAGGCCAAGGATCGCCGCCGCAACCTCTTTTTGCCTAAGTTTCTGGCTTATTACGAGGTCACCAGCAGCCAGATGATGGACAGCCGGTTATTAGTGCGGTTTGAGAAGAAGCGGGAATAGGAGATGCAAGGGAGCGGTGGGGCAGAGGAGATGAGGAGATGTCACTTCAGTCCACGAGCCTTGGTGGTGTAGACCGAATTTAAGACCGATTGGCGCTTTTTCTATTGTCTATTCTTTCATGGCCTTAACTGCCGAAAAATGAGATATTGTTCTTCAGACCGCATAGATAACTTTTAGAGTCTTCAACACTTCATCCTTGATTAAAGGCTTTAACCCTTCGCCCAAAACCAAATCGACCTCGCGTTGAAACAACTTTGACAAATCCAATTGTATACCGGCCAGGTCCAGCAAGGTTAAGGTTTCGTCGGCGCCGGGCTCAAACTCAATTAGCACAACTATTCAGCCTGTACCCCTTCTTCCGGCACCGTAACCCCCACAATCCCCCTATCCGTCGCGGCGACCAACCGGCGCGGCTGAAGCGGATCAAAGAACAGATTAAAGACCGTCCGCTCGGCCAACCCGGCGAACTGCCAGGTGGCGCCGTGGTCCGGGCTGAGCCAGAGGCCGTGGCCTTCGGTGCCGGCCCAGAGCCAACGCTGAATCGCGTAGACCAAAAGGGGAGGATTGGAGGGCTGGAGGGGTGGAGGATTGGGAGGTGGGGGAACCTGTAGTTGACCCAGGCGGAGGATGGTGGCTGGGGGGATGGCGGGGCTTTGTTCCCAGGTGGCGCCGTAGTCTGTGCTGCGCCAGAGGCCGTTGGCCGCGCCAGCCCAGATGGCGCCGTCGGCAGTTTGGAGGAGACTGTAGACGGTTTGCTGCTCGAGGGAGCCGGGCAGTTTGAACCAGCTTTGGCCGCCGTCATCGGTACGATAGAGGCCCGCAAAAGTGGCGAGCGTGACTTGTCCCGGGGTCGGGTGCCAGAGCAGATCGAGGCCGCTGAGAGTCTCTAAGCCGTTGTGGATCGGGGCGACGTGCTGACCGCCGTCACTGCTGGCGGCGATGTTGTTGCCCCAGGTGCCGCTCCAGACCTGGGCCGGCTCGGCCGGCTTTGGCACTACCCGCAGAAAGTAGACTTTGTTCATCTCCTCAGAAGTTTGCCAGTCGATAACCGGCGCGCCCAGATTGTCGCTCCAGGCCAAGCCGGTGCTGCGACCCAGAAAGAGCCGCCCCTGCCCATCAAAGGTCAAATCCCAGACCGTCCAGGGCGGGCTAATCGCCGCCCAGTGTTGACCGTGATCCTCGCTGCGATAGACGCCGGCCGGCGTGGCCGCGATCCAGCGCCCCGGCTCGGCCGGATCGACGACCAGGTCGGTGATCACCGGCGGCAAGCCCTCGACTTTCCGCCAGCGCTGACCGCCGTCCGTTGACTCGAACAGGCCCAGATCGCCGGCGGCGTAGAGACTGTCACCCGCTTGTTGCAAATCAGTCAGGTCCGTGGTTTGGAAGAACTCAGCCTCATCGAGCCGGGTCCACTCGCCGGACTGATCTAAGCGCCACAGCCCGGCCTTGTTCGTGCCGACCAGCGTGCCAGGGCCGCAGCAGTGAAGCAGGCTGTAGAGCTTGCCGTCCAGCGCCTCCGGCCCAAAACGTGACCATTCTCCGCCAGCCTGTGACCGCCACAATCGATCTTGATGCCGAACGACCACCTCACCGCTGTCGGCGATGAACAGGCGCGGCTTGAGCTTGTCGCCGGCGGCTTCGCCCGCTTCATCCAATTCCGCTTCAGTCAGGCCGGGCAACGAGAGCAACTCCCAACTCTCGTTCTGGCCGTGAACAAAGACCTCGTGGTCGGTGACCGCGTAGAGGGTATGAGAACTAGCTTCAGGGTTAACCATCAGATCTGTGACCGTTGTTGCGGTCAAGGCGGTCCGCTGCCAGGGACCGGCCAGCGTCGCACTATGCCACAAGCCTTCGGCTTCAAAGCCGGCATAAAATAGACCTTCCACCTGGGTCAGCGTATAAACCATCCCCGCCGGCGCCCCCTCGACCGGCTGCCAGCCAGCCTGCTCGTTTTCTCGCCAGACCAAACCGTCAGCAGTCGCGGCCAGGTCGCCGGCGGAGGTGGGCAGAATGTCCGTAAATCCCCAGGGCGACAATGAATTGGGAATAGTGAATTGAGAATTATTAATTGTTAATTGTTGACTGTTGTAAAGTTCGCCAGGGTGGAGGCCAATGAACCACAACTCGCCGTCGAGGCCAAGCCGGAGGCGGACGGCTTCGCTCCAGCCGCTGGGTGAGGCGAGAGGCTGCCAGCCGGTTAGAACCGGCTCGGGCAGCGAGCTAGACTCCACCAGCCGGGCGTTCCGAAATTGCATATTTTCCCAGCGACCGCCCTCGTACTGGCGAGCCACATTGCGCGGGCCGGCCGTGACGGCCAGCCGGTTAACGCCGGGTTGGAGGATCGAGGCGGGAACGGCGAAGCGCTGCGTAACCCAGGTACTGGTCGGATCGGGCCGGGGCCGGGGCCGGAGGGAGCCAAGGTCGACTCCATTGAGCCGGACGTGATTGGTGGGTTGGTCAACCTGCATCGTCTCGATGAGGAGATCGTAAGCTTGCTTAGCCTGGTCATGCGTTAGGAAAAACTCGCCCTGCCACTCGAGACTGTGGCCGCCGCGATAGAGATGGACCCAATGGGGATGGAGCAGCGGCCGGTCGCCAAGGCGGATGGTGACGTCGGGGGAGAGGAGGGTTGGAAGGGTGGAGGGGTGGAGGGGTGGAGGGGTGGAGGGGTGGAGGAGTGGAGGAGTGGAGGAGTGTTCATTGTTAATTGTTAATTGCTCATTGATAGTTGCGGGATCAGTGTGGCAGAGAGGGTTGTGGGCAAGGCAGGTGTCCGCCAGGGCTTGGTAGGCCGGACTGGCGGCATCGGGGCCCTGCCAGAGGCGATAGCCGTAAGGATCGCCCTCGGCGTTGAGCTGCCACAGGCCCAGGCGCTGGAGCCAGGGGTAGTGGGTTTGGGCGTAAGTGATGGCTTGCAGGGTGTAATCGGCTTGAGTCTCGGGACTGACGACCTGCCACTCGTGCTTGGGGTTGTCGGTCCAGGTCAGCCAGCCGGCTTCGGTCACCCAGACCGGTTTGGCCGCGTCACCGTTGGCGGCTATGATCTCACGCAGCAGCTCCAGCCGGCGGAAATTGGGCCGATATTTCTCCGGCGCATCGGCCGGCGGGCGGCCAAAGCCGTAGGCATGGGCTGTAAAGACATCAAAGTAGTCCTTCACCCCGGCCGCGTACAGCTCGGCCAGATAATCGAGATCGTTAATCGCCCAATCGCCCTCACCCTCGGTCGAAGCCAGGCCGGCCATGGCTACCGGCAAATTGGGGGCGACCGCTTTGACGGCCGGGTAAGCCGCTTTGAGCAGCTCGGCGTAAGCGGCGGCGTTGGGCGGCTGCCCGTTCCACTCGACCTCGAGGTTGGGCTCATTCCAGAGGATCAAGCCGGCCAAGTGGGTGCCGTAGCGCTCGGCGACGCGGCGGGCAAAGGCAGCATAGGCGTTGGGATCCCACGGCGTGGGCGTGCTGTCATCGAGAGCCCAGGCCGGCGGCTGATCCAAACGGGCAATCAAGTCGAGCCCGTAGAACTTGGCCGCCCGGACAGCGGCATCGGGCTCTTCCCAATAGAGGTAGCCCGGCTCCGGCTCGATGTTGGCCCAGCTAAAGACCACCACGGCAAAACCGCCGCCGGCGGTGCGAGCAGCTTCGAAATGCCGGGCATCACCCCGGCCCAGATGAAAGCCAAGCGAAAGAGGCGCGGGTTCGGGGGTCGGTTGGGGAGATTGGGCCATCACGGGGCAGGCCGAGAACAGAAACAGAAGAGACAGGATTAGGCTTATCCAGCGCCGGGACGATCGATCGCCAAAAGCTGCCGGTTTAAAACGACACTTGTTCATCGGCGATAAGGTACCACTGTGACAGAAATTGATCAATATTGCCGCAAGAATTATAATATCTAGCGACATCTGATGCTTGATGCGTATGCATCATTTGTAGTATTCTGATTTGGAGGGGCAAAATGCGAACTACAATAGATCTTGATGAAGACATTCTATTGGCAACCAAAGAACTGGCTCGCCAGAGAGGTATCCCTATGAGTAAGATCATTTCTGAGCTGTTGCGACAGGCGCTAACCCGTCCGGTGACAACGGAAACCCGTAGTGGTATTCCCCTTTTTCCTCGCCAACCCAATGCCGGTGTTGTAACCCTAGAGATTGTCAATCAACTGCGCGATGAAACGGCATGACCACCTATCTGCTTGATATCAACTTACTCCTGGCTTTAAGTGATCCAATGCATGTCCACCATGATTTGGCTCATCACTGGTTTGCCCAGACTGGACATCATAGCTGGGCTACCTGCCCACTCACCGAGAACGGCTTTGTGCGGATTACCAGTCATCCAAAATACCCCAATCGACCGGGCGATGTTGCCACGATGCTGGAAATACTGCGCCAGCTTTGTGAGGTGGAGGGACACGAGTTCTGGGCCGAGGATATTAGCATACGAAACCTCCTCGAACCCGGCGCCATCATCTCGCCTTCACACATTACGGATATTTATCTGCTTGGTTTGTCACTTCACAAGGGCGGCAAGCTAGCCACACTCGATCAACGCATACCAGTCTCCGTGGTGCAGGGTGGCCTTGATGCTCTGGAACTCATAGGAAATTTGGAGACATGAGCCAAATTCCCAGCCTCAGGCAAATCCAACAAACCCGGACCCTGATCGATCCTTACGTGGTCGAGACCCCGGTCTGGCACTGGCGCAGCCGGGAGATCAGCGACGTCATCGGCCTCGAAACCGAGGTCTGGCTCAAGTTGGAGCTGTTCCAACACACCGGCACCTTCAAACCGCGCGGCGCGCTGCGGGTGATGCTCGATCTGGACGCGGCGGCTCTGGCTCGAGGCGTGACCGCGGTGAGCGCGGGCAACCACGCCATCGCCGTGGCTTACGCCGCCCGGCAATTGGGCACGACGGCCAAGGTGGTGATGATCAGCAGCGCCAACCCGGCCCGGGTGGCTGCCTGTCGGGCTTACGGCGCGGAGGTCGAGTTGATCGAAGGCGTCCATCAAGCCTTTGAGCGGGTCAAGCAGATTGAGGCGGAAGAGGGGCGGATCGCCATCCATCCTTTTGAAGGGCCGCTGACGGCGCTGGGCACAGCCACGGTCGGCCTAGAGTTTTGCCGCCAAGTCCCGGACCTTGACGCGGTCATTGTCCCAATTGGCGGCGGCGGGTTGTGCGCCGGAATTGCGACGGCGGTCAAGCTACTCCAGCCCCGCTGCCAGGTCTTCGGGGTGGAGCCGGAGGGAGCTAAGTCGATGTATCTCAGCTTGCAGGCCGGCTCGCCCCAAACCATCGACCGCGTCCAGACCATCGCCGATAGCCTGGGCGCGCCCTATGCCTTGCCTTACAGCTTTGAGCTATGCCGCCGCGCCGTCGATGAGGTGGTTTTGATCAGCGATGATGAAATGCGCCGGGCAATGGGTTTGATTTTTCGCGGGCTGAAGCTGGCCGTCGAACCGGCCGGTGCTGCCGCCACGGCCACCCTCGCCGGCCCGTTGTTAGAACGGCTGCGAGGCCAGCGGGTCGGGCTGATTGTGTGTGGTTCGAATATCGATGCGGAGAGTTTTGCCAAATTGGTGAGGTAAAGCGGCTACTGATCCGCCGCCGGAATCGGCACCGACTCGCCGGTGTGGGCAGCGATCCAGGGGATGAGCAGGTTCTTGGCTTTCTCGGCCGGGATGGAGAAGGCGATCCCTTCGGCGATGCCGCGCTCTTCGCTCTCGCGGATGATGAAGGTGTTGATGCCGACCACTTTGCCGTCCAGGTTGATCAGCGGGCCGCCGGAGCTGCCGCGGTTGATGGCGGCATCGGTCTGAATTAAACCATCAATCACAAACGTGTCGATCTCCAAGGCCCGGTTGAGGCCGCTAACAATGCCAAAGCTGACCGAATTGGGAAAGTCTCCCAAGGGGCTGCCAATGGCATACACAATCTGACCAGGCCGAACTTTGCCGGAGTCACCCCATTCGATCGGCTTGAGGTCGGTGACGTTGATCTTGACGATGGCCAAATCTTCGGCTGGGTTGGCGGCGATCAACTCGGCCGGCTGTGCACGGCCATCGGCCAGCAAAATGCTCAACTCGCCGGGCGAGTCGACGACGTGGTTGTTGGTGGCAATATAGCCCCGCGAATCGATCACCACGCCGGAGCCCACCACCCGGCCTTCATCCGGCAGCGGCGCCGCAAAAACGCCGGTATGCTGCTGATTAATGACAGTCACCACCGAAGGAATGACCGAGGCGATGATATCTTCGGTAGACGGCGTTGGGAGAGACGGCAGGGCCGACGTGGGAGTTGGCTCGATCTGTTTCACCGGAGCCGGGGTCGGCGTAGGCACGGGGGTCGGCGTGCTACTGACCAAGGCCGGTTTATCGCCGGTAAACCAGATCAGCATGGTGCCGCCCACGACGCCGCCCATAATTCCGCCGGCGACAAAGGCGGCGGTCAAAATCCCCGCCAATAGACACCCGTTAGACCCGGTCAAGGCCAGCAACTTCGCTGAAAACTCTCGATCAGCAGCGTAGCGACGCCGCTTTCGGGGCTTATCGTCCGCCGCTTGACCGGCCAGCGTCGAAACCTGGGCCGGGTCGTTGACGACCGACTCGCCATAGGTGCTGGCAAAACGCGCCCGCGCAATGTCGATGGGCGTCTTGACCAGCGGATCGGTAGGAGAGGGATTTTCGGTTGGGGGTGTTGGTTGATTCATACTCGACAGCTAGAGATTAGAGATTGAGAGATAGGGAGATAGGGAGATTCAAGATTGGTTAAATAACCAATCTCTTTATCCCCCAATCTCCTTGTCTGCCCTTACGGCAAAATTTCGAGACCGTGCCCCTCGGCCACGTAGCCGATGACCCAAGCCGGCTGCTCACGCTCGGCACAGAGGCTGAGAAAATCATCAAGCCGAACCGGTGGCAGGGCGAGAAGCAGACCGCCCGAGGTCTGCGGGTCCCACAAGATCATCTGCTGCGCCTCGGACAGAGTCGGCGCAAAAATGACCTCTTTATCAAAGTATAATTTATTATTCGACGCGCCACCGGGAAAAATGAAGTCCTCGGCGTAAATTGCTGCCCCAGCGAGCAGAGGAATTTGGTTCATCTCAAAGATGAACTTGACTCCACCCGCCTTGCTCATCTCGATGGCGTGGCCCAGCAGCCCAAAGCCGGTGATATCCGTAACCGCCTTGATCCCGCCCGTGACCTGAGCGACCTGGGCCGCGGTCCGATTGAGTCGCTTCATCGACTCGACCATTGGGGCGACGTGTTCCGGCCGGGCGATATCGCGCTTGAGGGCGGTGCTAATCGTGCCGGTGCCGAGCGGTTTGGTCAGGATCAAGGCGTCGCCGGGCCGGGCCCCGCCTTTGGTAAAGTAGCGATCGGGGTGGACCAGACCGGTGACCGCCAAACCGTACTTGGGTTCATCGTCGGTGACGGTGTGACCACCGGCAATAGCCGCGCCCGCTTCGATCACCTTTTCCGCGCCGCCACGCAGGATCTCGGTAATGAGGGCCGGCTCCATGCGGGCCGGAAAGGCGCCGATGTTCAAGGCAAAGAGGACTTCACCGCCCATGGCATAGACGTCGCTCATCGAGTTAGCCGCCGCCACCGCGCCGTAGTCGTACGGATCATCCACCACCGGGGTAAAGAAATCGGTGGTGTGGATGATGGCCTGCTCATCATTCAGTTTATAGACGGCGGCGTCATCGGCCACCCCTAAACCGACCAGCAGATTAGGATAGCCGTTGCCGCCAAATAGATTTTGCAAGGGGCGCAGCACCTGCGCCAGGGCCTCAGGGGCCAACTTGCTGGCTCAACCCGCGCATTTTGCCATCGCGGTGAGCTTAATCTGCTCGCGGCTCACGACCACCTCCGATTAATTTTAACATAAGATGGTTCTATTTTACTCTGTTCCCCATGAAGCGCAACTACGTTAAGAGTTGGACCTGGTTTTAACCCACCTCCGTCGGCTGCGCTACCCTAAGCCAAACTGTAGCATAACCAAGGGGGGGAGTCAAAGCGGTTAGAGTGTTGGAAGATTGAAAGAGTTGGAAGAGTTGGAGGATTGCAGGCTTGGAGGATTGTGAAGATATTGTGATCGTAGCGCCTAAACCTTCGGCTTGGCTTACGACCCCCAGCCCTCCAACCCTCCCATCCTCCAGTTATCCTTCACCGCCCCGTCTCCACCCACAACTTCTCTCCATCAGTGATCAGCTCAATCGTGCCATGCTGATCGGTGCGGAGAACGTTCAGGCCGCGCTCGGCGTAGCGATCCAACACCTCCGGTGATGGGTGGCCGAAGGTGTTCTCCGCCCCCACCGAGATGACCACCAACCGCGGATCGACGGCCTGCAAGAACGGTTCGCTGGATGAGGTTTTGCTGCCATGATGCGGACTTTTGAGGACGGTGACCTGGGGCAAGCCGGCCCGGGTCAGCGCGGACTCGACCGGGCTTTCGATATCGCCGGGGAAGAGAAAGCTGATTTGGCCATACTGCAAGTACAAGACCACCGAGTGGTTATTGACGTCATCGACTTGGGCGGTCAGCTCGCCGGGGCTGAGAATAGTCGCGGTTAGAGCCGGACCCAGGTTGAGCGACTGACCGGCCTGAGCGACGACCGGGGCCAACCCCGCGGCCGCAAGTTGGCTCTCCCATTCCCGGTAAAGCTGGCTGCCCGTGCCGACATCGGGTACGAGCACCTGCTCGATCGTGTAGCGTTGAAAGAGTGAGGGCAAGCCGGCCAGGTGGTCGGCGTCGGGGTGGGTGTTGATGACCAGATCCAGGCTTCGATCCCAGAAAGGCATCGCCTGGCCCAGCCGCCAGTTGAGAGTCGTAGCCGCGGGGCCGCCGTCGATCAAGACCTGATCGCCGTCGGGGAGGGTGAGCAGAATCGCATCACCCTGACCGACATCCAGAAAAGCGACGTGCAGCCGGCCGTCCGGCTGTGACCAGACCGCCAGCCAGACCAGCAGCGTGCCCGCGCCGAAGCTCCCCAGCCACAAGCGCGTCCGCAGCGAGCCGATCGCCGGCAGGGCAAAATGCGGGCGATCGGCATCGGCTTCCGGGCCGGGCCGGTTGGCCCACCAGACGCCGGCTCCGAGCGCGGCGTAGAGCAGCACCAGCAGCCACAGGGGAAAGGTTCCCAAATCGAGCGAGGCAAAGGGCAGGCGGGCCGTGCTCTCGACCATCCCGACCGTCCAGGCCAGGGGCAGGTAGACCAGCCAGCCGAGCAGATGGCCCAGCGGCAGCCAGAGCATGCCAGCCAACGCCGCCAGCCCGCCGACGATCATAATCGGTGGTTGGACGGGCAGGATCAGCAAGTTAGACAGCAGCGAGACCAGGGAAAAGCGGCCGAAGTGGTAGACGATCAACGGGCCGGTGATGATCTGGGCGGCCAGGGTGACGACCAGCAGCTCGTTGAGCAGCGCCATGGCCAGGCCGACCTGCTCGGTTTTGAGCAGACGGCGGACCAGGCCGAAGAGGCCTCGCTCCAGCGGCGGGACCAGAACGATCAAGCCAAGGGTAGCCACGAAGCTCAGTTGAAAGCCCACGTCTCCCAAGATCAGCGGGTTGAGCAGGCTCAAGGCCAGGCCGGAGAAGAAGAGGGAGTTCATCGCCAGCCCGGGCCGGCCCACCCAAATGGCCAGCACCCAGACCAGGCCCATGACCGCGGCCCGGCTGACTGCTGCATCCGCACCGACCAAGAAGGTGTAGATCACGATCCCAACCATCGCCAACGGCGGGGCGTATTTAGCCCCGACCAATCGCTGGCCCAGCAGCAAAAAGATTCCGGCAATTAACGAGATGTTACTGCCGGAGATGACGATCACGTGGGAGGTGCCGGTCAGGTTGAACTGCTCGTACAAGGCTTTGGGGATGCCGGTCTCGATGCCGAGCAGGATGCCGTTGAGCAGCGAGGCGTAAGGCTCGGCCAGAATCTGGTTGATCGCCGCCGAAGCCCGGGCCTTGAAGGCCAACATCGCCGCCCAAAAGGGATTGCCCTGATCCGGCTCGACCAGCTCGATGCTGGGCCGGCGCACCAGGGTGTGGATGCCGAAGCGAGCCAGGTAATCTTTGTAGCTAAAGTCTTCAAACTCCGGCGGTGTCTCCAGCCGGCCGGAAATGCTTAACCGGTCGCCGTACGCCCGCTCCGGGTAGCGGGGCGCCCGGACCAAGATCAACCCCTCGACCGGCTGCTCGCCGCCGTCGCGCCAGATCGACTCGGCCTGGAGGCGGAGGTTGATGTAGTTGTCGCGGACGTCCGGTTCGTCGACAACCAGGCCGGTGATTTTGGCCGGCTCGGGTTGATCGTTGTAGAAGGCGATCTGGCCGGGGTCAAAGACGGGTTGAAAGAAGGCGAAGCGAAAGGCGCCGGTCGCCAGCGCCAGGGCCAGCAGCGCGATCCGTTGGAGTTGAGGCGTCTGCCGATAGAGGAAAAGGGTCGCGGTCGTCAGCAGGCCGACCATAGCGATAACGGGCCAGGGCAACTCGAACCATTGGGCCAGAGCGATCCCCAGCATCCAGGCGAGGCCAAGTTGGGCGAGAAGTGGCATAGGCGTAGTCCTGATGAACGTGGCACGTGGTGCGCGTCGGATTGGCGCTATCGTATCACGGGGGAAATGGGGGTGCAACGGTACTTTGGGACTGGTAGGATTGGGATTGACAACCTCGACTCTTTTATCGATAATACCGCTATGTTAGAGCAACTTCTTAAGCGCGGGCCGGGGCAGACCGTGGCCTTCATTCCCAAACCGGAGGCTACCCTCCTGGCCGAGACGATGGTGGCCTTTGCCAACGCCGACGGCGGTACAATCCTGCTGGGCGTGGATGAGCAGGGCCAGGTCATCGACTACCTGACCGACAACAATGTCGAGGGCGAGTTGGTGCGAGCCATGGTGATGTGCCGCCCGCCGGTGGTGACCGAGTGGGAGCAGTCGGAGCTGCCGGCCGGGGTGGTGGTGGCCTTGAAGGTGGCTCGCAGCCCGGAGCTGCACGCCCTGGCCGATGGGCGAGTGCTGATCCGTCAGGGTCAGGAGAATCGCCCCCCCAGCGGCGAGGTCATTCGCCACCTAGCTGCCACCAAATCCAGCGGCGATTTTGAGGGCGAAGCGATCGCCGGGGCCACCCTGGTCGATCTGGATAAGCGCACCATCGACGAGTACCTCAAGCTCCGCACCGAGCGCGAAGGACATCCGCCGCGCGGCAACCTGCAAGAGCATCTCGTCGACATCGGGGCGATGTTGGAGGACGGCACCCCGACCGTGGCCGGGCTGCTTCTGTTCGGCAAAACGCCGCAGGTCTTCTTGCCCCAGAGCGGCATCATCTTTGTTAAATTCATGGGCAAAGAGGCGCGCGGCCGGGATGGGTTGGCCGGCTACGGCCGCCGGGTCGAAGTCGACGGGCCGCTGGCCCGCATGATCGAGCGGGCCTGGAGCCTCATCCGCGAGGAGATGCGGGTCGAGGCGGTGGTCAGCGGTCTGAAGCGCCAGGAGATGCCGGAGTACCCCAGCTTTGCCGTCCGCGAAGCCCTGGTCAACGCCGTTTGCCACCGCGATTACCGGCTGACCGGCCGCAAGGTCGAAATCCGCATGTACGACGACCGGCTGGAGGTGATCAGCCCCGGCGGGCTGCCCGGCTACATCACCCTCGACAACATCGTCGAGGAGCACTTCTCGCGGAATCCGCGGGTGGTGGCCGGCCTGTTTCAGTGGGGCTACATCGAGGAGTTGGGCCTCGGTATCGACCGGATGATCGAAGAGATGCTGGAGAGCGGCCACACCGCGCCCGACTTCGAGGCCAAGCCCTACTCCTTCACCGTCCGCCTGCACAACACCCGCGAGCGCGCCCCAGCGGTTCAGCGCTGGGCCCCCAACATGAACGAGCGCCAGATCCGGGCGATGAACTTTATCGAGCAGAGTGGGCGCATTACCAATCGCGACTACCGCCAGCTCTGTCCCGAAGTCAACCCTGAAACCCTGCGGCTCGACCTGGTGGACCTGGTCGATAAGGGGCTGCTGTTGAAGATTGGGGATAAGAAGGGTACCTATTATATTTTGAAGTAG
>CALMIS010000385.1 GCA_937864185.1 uncultured Chloroflexota bacterium | reverse complement strand
AAGGAAAGCGGGGCATAGCAGGGTGAGGGGAAGGATGGAAGGATGGAAGGATGGAAGATTGGAAGGATGGAGGATTGGAGGGGTGGTATGGAAGATTGGAGGGAGGGAAGGATGGAAGGAGGGAAGGGGGAAAGAATACAGGAGAGTCAAAGCTTTGCTTTGACGATGGCAGGATCGGTGGGGTGGAGGGCGGTTTATTGCTGATGACCTACTGAGCTGGAGAGGAAGCTACTCCTTGCTTCCTACTCCTTACTTCTTACTCCCTACTCCCTGCCTCTTGCTAACTGACCCCGTTGGGACCGATGAGCTTCTGAATCCGGCCGATGAGCATACTGAGCGGGGCGGGTTTGGCCAGGTAGTCGTTAGCTCCTTGGGCCAAAATCCGATTGATGCCATTCTTTTCAATAAAAGCGGAGAGGACCAAAATAGGGGTGGTACTAAAAGCCCGGATTTGGCGGCACAGTTCCCAGCCGTCCAGCCCGGGCATCATCAGGTCAAGCAGGATAATATCCGGTTCCACCTGTTTGACCGCAGCTACGCCATCGCTGCTGGTATTGGCGGCGTAAACCTCAATGCCTCGGGCGGGAAGGACCAACTCTAACATTTCAGTAATGGTCGCGTCGTCGTCAATGATAAGCAGCTTAATAGTCATAAGACCTCGCTCCAGTGAGACGGTACGTCGTCGGGGCATTTCTAACTACTCGTGGCTTGTCCCGATGGCAGCTACTGAATTTTACGAAATTTGCAGGGAAAACTTCACTTTTTATTATACCCAGAATCATAGGCATGATCTAACGCCCTCAATTTTTTGGCTGGCTGCTCTGACTTCACTATAATGCTCTTATGAGCGACCGCTTACCCAAACACAAACCGTGGAGCGACATCGACCTTAACCGCTGGCGCGAGTACGACGAGATCAAGACCGACTCGCTGTGGTTGTATGACAGCCGGGCCGGCGGCGACGGTCACCAGCTTGATTACCACGGCAACTATATCCCTCAGATTGCTACCCAGCTTTTTACCCGCTACAGTAAGAAAGACGAAGTGGTCCTTGACCTGTTTCTCGGCTCCGGCACCAGCGCCATCGAGGCGGTTCGCCTGGAACGCCGCTGCCTGGGGGTTGAGTTAAAACCGGAATTGGTGGATTACGTCCGGGCCAAGCTCGATCCCGTCTTGCTCGAGACGCGGATTAAGCTGCTGCAAGGTAACAGCGCCGATCCGGCCGTTGTGCCCCGGGTCAAATCTGCCTTGCAAGCGTTCGGCGTCGAACAGGCCCACCTGCTCATTCTTCATCCGCCCTATGATGACATCATCAAATTCTCCGATCGGGCCGACGACCTCTCCAACGCCGCCTCAACCACCGAGTTTCTCGATCGCTTCCAGACGGTGGCCGAGCATGGCTTTCAGTTGCTGGCGCCCGGCCGTTTTGCCGCGCTGATCATCGGCGATAAATACGCCGGCAGCGAACTGGTGCCGCTCGGCTTCTGGTGTCTGGAGCGGATGAATCGGGCCGGCTTTAAGACCAAAGCCATCATCGTCAAGAACATCGAGGGCAATGAGAAGGGCAAAGGCAAAGACGCCAATCTCTGGCGCTACCGGGCCCTGGCCGGTGGCTACTACATTTTTAAGCATGAGTATATTATCGTCTTCTTTAAACCGAAGATAAGTCTGCAAAAGTGATCATCCACTGTTTATCCGTCGGACGTAGAACGTAGCGCCCTATATTTACGTCCCCCGTTCCCCGTCCCACGCCGTTGGACTGTGCTATGTCTGATCCCAAGGCTATCCGCCAAGAACTCAACAAGCTCACCAAGATGCCCCCTTGGGGTCGCCGGCAGGGTGACCACTGGGACCAGTTGAGCAACTTCATCTATCACACCCAAACCCTGGCCGACCTCTGGGCCCGCATCGTTGAGGTAGCCCGGCGGGAGAAGCTCGAACCGCGCGAGTTTGGGGCCTATGCCGTGCGCCGCTGGTACAACCACCACACCCACGATCAGATTCTGCAGCTCTTTTACGCCCACCCCACCGTCGAGCCCGAGCCGGACGCCAAACATCGCACTATCGATTTTTATCTGCGCGGCCTGCCCTTCGACCTTAAAATCAGCCGCTTCCCCGCCGCCTACCCCGAGAGTCTCAAGTACGGCTGGCAGCATCGCCACCATCTGGCCCACTGGCTGTACCTGCACCAGTCGCAGCAGGGCCGTTTTCATACCGGCAACCGGCTGTTTATCATCCTCCACCACCGCACCGCTCCGGCTTTAGCCTGGCAGTTGCGCCGCGATTTCGAGGCCCTGGCCCAACAGGTCGGGCATTTTCTGGAAGCCCCCACCCTGTTCGGCCTGAGCCTAAATCCCGGCCAAACCGGCCAGACTCACCGGCCCTGGACCGGCGTGATCTTCTACGTTAAGTCGTGAGGACTACAATCGGTGGTTGAGCTTGCTGAAATCCGGTGGTTGAGCTTGCCGAAACCCGGTGGTTGAGCTTGTCGAAACCAACCCGGCCGCCCTATTCGGCGGAGGCGGTGGCTTGGTAGAGGGAGTTAACCGGAGAAAAAGTGTACCCCTGAATGTCCGGTGGGCTGGCTGCCAGCGTGGCGTAATATAATGAAGCCGACTCGCGGTTCAAGTCGAGCAAGGCCGGCAGAGATCCGAACGCCGGGGCCGGCAGTTGGAGGTGAGGATAGTGCTGACGGAGGGTGCGATGGTACCAGGCGTGTGGCAGGAGGTTGGGATTGATAATCGCGACATCCGGCCGCTGGTGGAGGGCATAGCTGGCATACCAGAGCGAGAAGGTGTGGAGATCGTTATCGGTGATGATGATAGCCCGGGGCTCAACTTGGTCGAGACTCTGCCGGGCAAAATCGAGCGCCTCGGTGTCGGAGCGGAGATTCTGCTGCGGATAGTTGAGGCCTAGAGCCATGAGGGGCAGGAGCAAGAAGGCCAGACGAACCCAGCGACCGGCCCGTTTCCGGCCGCCGAATTGCTCAGTTACCGTCTGTTCAATATCGTAGAGACCCCAGCCGATCCACCAGGCAAAGAGCACCAGGGCCGGCAGCAGATAGACGTAGGAGTCGGTGGTGTCATAACCAAGGGTGTAAATTGAAATCAAGCTAAAAGTGAGAAGCGAGCCCCAGCCATCGAGCGGCCGGTGCCGGATCATCCGCTCTAGCCCCAGCAGGCCAACCGGCAGACCCCACCACAAAAAAGCCTGGCCCAGCAGCCGGAGCTCGGCGGCCAGCCGGGCCGGTAACAGCTCG
This sequence comes from uncultured Chloroflexota bacterium, assembly GCA_937864185.1. Taxonomy (GTDB): domain Bacteria; phylum Chloroflexota; class Anaerolineae; order 4572-78; family J111; genus JAGRBY01. Next base: position 10,263 of record CALMIS010000385.1, on the reverse strand, counting down.
AGCGGCAGACTGAACAGATACTGGCGATACAGCTCGCCGCTGACCAGCCATCGGAAGCTCGACCAGTCCGTGGCCACCCCCCAGTTGACCGGCGGCAGAGCGGCCGCCCGTAGCGGAATGGTGGCGTAAATCGCCAGCCCCAAGAAAAAAGCCGGTAGGCTCAAGGCTGCGAGGCGCCAAGACCAACCGGCTTTGTGCATTAGCCCCAGACCAACAAACGGCCAGAGCAACACGATCGACAGATGGTTGCCCGCACTCAAGCCCATGACCAGGGCCAGGAGCGGGCCGAGCCAGGCGGCATTCTTCAGCCTGACCCGCTGCCTGCCGTACAGCAGCCCGGCGGCAAAGAGGGTGTGCAGGGCATAGACCTCGGTGATGGTGGCCTGCGACCAGAAGAGGTCACTAAAAGCGAGACTCAAGGCGGCCACCGCCGCGCAGAGCCAAGGCAGCGTTCGCCCGGTGGTCGGCGACAACGCCTCGCCGGCTTGAGCCAGGGAACTTAGGCTGTAGTACACCAGCAAGGCCACCAAAGCCGCGGCGAGAGCGGCGCTGGTGGCCGACAGAAGATTGAGGCGGTAGGCCGGGTCGCCCAGCGGGATCAGTTGGAACAGGTCACCGAGCCACAGGTAAGTGGGGTACCCCGGGGGATGGGGTACCCCTTTAACGGCCACCGCGGCGGCCAGGTCGCCGCTGTCGGCGCCGCTGTGGCGCCAGGTGATCGACGGCGCCAGGGTGCTCAAGAAAACAGTGAAGGTCAGACCGGCGATTCCAAAAAAGAGCACCCTTTGGTTAAGCATACGTCAGTTTCTGATCACAATCGGTAAGTATATGGCCTGAAATTCTACTTCTCCCAGGACGAATTCACCAATATTTGTGGGCCGGATCGTCATCACATTGGTGGTCTGGTTTTGCGCCGTGGTGGGAACCACCTGCCACCCTTGAGGTCCGGCCCCAAACCGATAAATTCGGAGGTCCTCCTCATCGGTCACAACGCCGGCATTGTAGGGGACCAGCATCTCCAGATACGGTGAGAAACTGGGATCGGTGATGATATTGTCTAACCCGTCAAGCAGCGTAAACAAAAAGGCGTGATTAATGGTCAGGTTTGAAGGCAGGCCGGTGGTAACGGCAGTCAGAGGTGTCTGCCCCAAAGCCACAAAGCACAGGGTCGCGGCCCCGTTCGGCAGACTCGAGGGGAGCCGGACGATAATATTCCTGGTCACGCCCCCGAGGCTAAGTGGGTACTGGAGGGTGCCGGCCGGACTAACCGCCTGGCACTGTTTAATCCCGACTTGCGCCTGAGCCGTGGCTGTAGCGTCCGGCTCACCCACGATCGTGGCCGTGACCACGTTGACCAGCGGGCCCGGCGCGTCTCCGGGCTGAACGGCGTAGGCCCGGGTGACGGTTACCCCGGCTGAGGGCGCCAATTCCACCGGCGTGGTGATAATTCCGCCCAACTTATCGTCATCGGCCAGAACCTCAACCGTGACGGCGTTGGTATTGGTCAACCGGTAGGTGTAGGTGATGGTTTCGCCAATATCGGCCACGCCGTCGGCCCCCGCCTCCACCGTTTTGCTCAAGAGGACCGGTACGGCGGGCGCCGGTTCGGGGGTGGTCCCGGAGCCTTGCCCATAGGGACGGCTACTCGGCCACCGTTCCGGGGCCAGGCCGCCGGCTGAGTTGGCCTTGAGCACCGTGGGTTCGCTGACGAAGCCCAAAATACCGGCCGTCGCGATGGAGACGGCTAAAAGAAAGGTGTAAAGACGAAGCATTGTTTATTCCTCTTCTTATATTAAAATTTTCTCTCTCATACTCGACAACTTCAAAAAGTAATCAGGAAAAGTTTCCTCTCTCTAAATTGCGGGTCAGCCCAAAGATTTATGGCCGCTCTGTAGAAACGTAACCAGCTTTTCGCTCTAAGATGGTGTAACTTCCAAATTGCCGCACCTGGGAAAACCGGCCCTGAATGAAGGCGTCAAGCAAAAACACCTGGCTGCTCTCGCTACTCGCATTAGGTTCTTGGGGATCTGCTTCGTGAAAAAGGACGATAGTCTTCACCCCTGTCTGTTCCAGGTCGTTAATGATCGTCTGCTGAATAGGGGCGGTAGTAGCCAGTCCCGGATGCAGTTCATAATACTTAGTGGCACTCTGCCGGTTAGCTAAAAAGTAAAACATGATATCATTCGAGAATATCTTATCATGTCTGGTGTTGCCCACAAAGATTTTTTCATCAGGCTTAACAGTGCGGCGGATGTAGTCAATAGCTGCTTGATAGTCAGCTTTATTAGGATAGGCCAACCCTTTAGCTCGCTCAAGGTCGAAGATGTCTGTCGGTGATGCTTGAACTGCTTCTGTAAATCTGTCTACTTTAGCCTGAAGTGGATCTACAATAATAGCCAATCCGATCAGACCGGCCATGAGCCAGGCTGCCGGGCGAAATTTTCCAAGTTGAGAGATATAGGAAAGGAACAGGCAAAATAACAGCGAAGCCGGAAGGTAAACTGGCAGAAGATGGTAGACATCTGACCGGATTCGAGCTTGATTGAGAAACATCACACTCAAGAGGGCAAAAAGCAGCATCGACCAATAACTTAGCGACTTGGTAATATCCTCCTTTCTCCTGCCGAATTGGCGAATGACTAAAATGAACGTGACAGCACCGATAACGAGCGGCCAAACAAACAAGAAATTTCGAATGGTCGTTTTGACATAGTCAAAGATAGAAACCTCTCGGTGAGTCACCAGTTCTAAACTGAGGAGAGGCCAGGGATAGGGAAGTGACCGGTATTTTGGGAAGATAGTCAGGGGAAAAGTAATGAGGTTATAGCCCAGTTCTTCGGGTGGGGTAACGCTAAGAAAGTAAACCAAAACGGGCGCCAGTACAAGAGTTGCGCCGCCTATGAACAAGGCACTGAGGGAGAGAAGGCCGGTTAGCTTATTAAAATTCCGTTGGCGTTGCCGGACTGGCGTGGTCAGGTGAGCCAGGCCGGCAGTAGTTAGACCTGCCAGCAGAGTATAGGCTCCCAAGTCATGTCTGAACAGGCCGGCAACGCCAACAAGAAAACCACTTAGAAACAGCCAGTGACGACCTTTACCCGCTAAGAAATTAACCAAACAAAAACAGCTCATCAAACTGAAAAGCAAAGCGGGGGGGAGAGGGCTGGCATGGAAGCGAAATGAACCTAGCCAGATCACCGCCAGCCCCCAGGCCAGCAGCGCGTAAGGCGCTCCAAGAAATTTACGCCCGGTAAGATAGACGACAAAGCCTAGCAGACAGTTGACCAAAACCGACCAAACCCGTTCGGCCAGAATCGAGGCCCCGGTGACCTTGAACAGACCGGCCAACAGATAAAATTGGCCGGGGGCGTAGATCGTCCAAAAATCCCGGTAGGGCAGTTCGCCATTGAGGATGTTGGTGGCCCCGTAGACCGTAATGCCTTCATCATAGGTAAAGCCATTAGGATCTTGGTTGAAACCAACCAGGAGATAGAGAAATGACAAACACAGCATGCCTCCGATTGCCAAGGCATAACGGGTTTGTTGCAGTAAGTCGACTCTGGGCGTTAACACGGATAATTCAGCACCGAAACCAAAAATCTGGAGGACGGATTTCAATCCGCCCTCCAGGGGGCTACTCACTTAAATAGGGCCGGCAGATAAAGGGTGGACTGCGTGGGTGAGCCGGCGATCAAGACGATCTCCGCGCTTTGACTATTGTTCGTGTCATTGAGGTCTTGACTGTCGCTGCTAAGTAGGCTGGCTGTATTGACAATTGTCTTACCGGGCTGGTTAGCGCTGACCGCGGCCGTGATCTTGAGCGTGGTGGAAGCCTGGTTGGTCAAACTGCCAACACTCCACTGCCCGTTACCGGTGGTATAGGTCCCCTGGCCGGCAGTGTGACTTTGGTAGGTCAGCCCTTCGGGCAGCAGGTCACTGACTTTGATGTTGGAGGCCGTATTGGGGCCCTGATTGGTGACCGTGATGGTATACTGGACCTTACTACCGACCACCGGCGTAGGGTTGTCGACACTCTTTTCCACCCGCAGATCCGCGCTGATGGGCGAACCGCCCTGAACGTTGATGTTAACGCTCCGGCTGTTGTTAGCCCCATTCTCGTCCTGGCTGTCGCTGCTGAGCAGGCTGGCCGTATTGACAATCGTCTTGCCGGCCTGATCGCTGTTGACCTGCGCCGTGATCTTCAGGCTGGCCGAGGCCTGGTTAGCCAGGTTGCCCAGGCTCCACTGGCCGTTACTCTGGTTGTAGCTGCCCTGGCTAACAGTCTGCCCGACATAAGTCAGGCCTTCCGGCAGCAGGTCACTGATTTTGATATTGGCCGCCGTCTCGGGACCGTTGTTTGTAACGGTCACCGTATACTCAATATTTTGGTTAACCGTTGGGGTGGTGTTGTTGACGGTCTTGTTGACCCCAATGTCGGCGTCGGCAGTCGTGATCACTTGCACACTGCCGGTGACGGTGTTGTCGCTAGTTTTGGTTTCGTTAGGGATAGCCACCACTTCGGCGTACCAGGGATACAAGCCTGGCTCTCGATCTTCCCAGGTGACCGTCACCGTCTGCGAGCCGCCACACCCCGGCAGATCGCTCACGGTCCGGCTGGCAATCAGTTGGCTGCTCTGGCCGGGGACACCGCTCCAAAAGTTCACGGTTAAATTCCCCTGCGCGCTCTTGATATTGCCGCTGTTCCCCACCGTGACGCTCAGCGGAAAATCGGCGGTGGCCCCGGGACTGACATTGGCCGTCTGCAAGCTCCCACTTAAATTGACCAGCAGCAGGTTGGGCTGTGGGATCGAGGCCAACGGTTTGGCCGCATTGGCGACGTAGTTTTTCCAGACTGTCCCCAGCCCTGACAGCTCCTTGGTTGAGGAGTTGAACAGGAAACCGGCAAAGTACGGGAGGTTGGAGACATCATCATTCACACTGTACCAGACCCACTGCTGCACCAGGCGATTTTCATCGGCCGGATAGCCGATGGCAGCGTCGGTTTCGTTGAGCATATAATCAAACGAACCGGTCATGAAATCGCTCATTTGCGCGGCGGAGGTCGGCGCCAGCAGCGCGCCGTACTCCGTATTGATCAGCGGTTTGTTTCGTTCGCCCTTAGCCGCCATCCAGGTTCTGAAGGTCCGTATGAAGCTCTTGTAGATTTCCAAATTGTAGTGGGCCGCGATGTAATCATCTATGTCGAGCGACGAATCCGACAAATACCCTCCCGTGGCATTTGAGCCGGCCGGGATATCGGCCCCCCACGCGTCGCGGACCTCGCGTAAGATAAAGCCGTGGATGTTCCAAACATCGATGTCATTCCCCATCGAATACTGATACAGATCAAAATAACTCGTCCAGACCTTGTCGAGATACTCCAGCCGCAGCGGGGTAGGCTGAATCACCGCCCCGATGGCGATTTTGGCGGTCGGGTCTGCTCCCTTAATCACCGCTCGGATCTCGTGGAAGGCTCTGGCGTAGACTTCCGGCAGCATCTCATCCTGACCCGTGTAACCGGGCTTCCCCTCCTCTGACCAGTCGACTCGCTCTTGCTCGTTGCCGATCAACCACACTGCCCCGGGTTGGGCTTGGGCTGTGGCCGCAATCTCGGCCAGGCTCGGCCTCACTTTGTAGGCGTTACCCGGCTCATAAACCCGGGGCGGTCCCCACCAATCGTAGCCCGGTTTGGCCTGGTGTACCCTGACCGTCTGCAGATACTGAATATTCGGCGCCAGCCCCTTCCCGAGGGCCGCGTAAGGGTTGCTGCTGGAGCGCCAATCCTGGTAAACGCCCACATTGAGCTGGCCCAGATTGTAGCCTTGGACATCATCAAAAATACCCGCGGCGCCCAGGCGACAGTTGGCAAAGTTGGTGGGATCGGCGGCCTGAACCGGCTGGGGCCAATGGCTGAGGATAAGGCCGAGTATGGTAGCCAGATAGATAAGCTTCTTGATAGATTTCATGACAGTTTCTCCAATCGTCGAGTTTGAATTGAGCGTAAGTTTGAGTGGGCCCAGGCAAACGAAACCTAGGCGTTGACCATTTTTCTGATGAGATTGACCGAAAATGCCCGCCACGGGCCTACCACGCCGCGCTGTTTGGGCCGGACCAGATAGGTCAGGGACCAACGCACGGTATTGAAGCTGGCTACCCCAATCAGCCAGAGCTGTAAGACCCAGCCAGCGCCTTTGCCCCCATGTTTGCGGTAGTAGTGCACCCAACTTTCCACCAAGATCAACAAATGCTCTAAAAAATCCAGACGGGTAGTGGAATAGCCTTTGAGATGATAAATCTCCACGTTACGCAGCCAGCAGATCCGCCAGTTTTTTGCTTTGGCCCGCAAACACCAATCATACTCTTCAAAGTACAAGAAAAATTGTTCGTCAAATAACCCGACCTCCCGCAGCGCCGCGCTCCTAAACAGCATGCAGGCGCCGACAATCACTTCGCGGTACTCAGCCCCATCACCGGCCCTGTCGACCGCCGGGGCAGGCTGGGAGCGAGGCTCCGGGTCCGCGGGCTGGCCGCGCCCGCGCAGCCGGTCCAGCCACCGGTTTAGCCCTCCGGCATTCGAGATGTACATGGCAATCAACAGGGCATCTCGGTGGAGTTTGACCGAGCGTTCCGGGATCGAGGTCCAGGGCCCGTCCGTCCCGATCAGGGTCGGGCTGCAAACCGCGACCGTTTCGTGCGTCTGTAAAAAGTCCAACATCCGGGGCACGGAACCGGGGGGCAGAACTGTATCAGGATTGAGGACCAGGACATAATCGCTATCGTCCAGGATCTGCTTCAAGACCTGATTGTGGTTGGCCCCAAACCCGAGCACCTGGTTGTTGCTCAGGACCTTGACCTGCGGAAACTCGCGGGCCAGCATCTCCCCGGCCCGTTCCTGGCACAGGTTGTCGACCACGTAGATCTCATGCTCCAGCCCCTTGACATTCTCCAGGAGCGAGAGCAAGCAATCGCGCAGCGGTTGGACCGAGTTGTGATTGACAATCGAAATCTTCAGTTTCATACGCTGCCTCTTCAATAACCGGCCCTGGCGGCCGCCGGGTCTAGCCCGGTCATGCCTGAAGCTCGCCGGGCCTCTTCGATCCCGGCCGCAAAGGTCGGGCTCTCGTAGCGGTGGCTCAGGGCCGACCAAAAGCTCGTCGAGAATAGGTGGCGGCCGGCTAGGGCCAGACTGGCCAGGCCATAGAGGGCCCGGCTGGTCGCCCCGAACAGGTTGCGGTGGTGCAGATTCCAGATCATTGACGTCAGATAGACCCGGCTCATGCGCCCGTGCCAGCTTCCCGAGGTGGCCGAGGCCCGCAGCCGGGCGAAGACCCCCGGCTGATCCAGGATCTGCTCCCGGGCCCGGCGGCTGCCCTGAGGCGCGGCCTCGTAATCCGTCGAACTGCCGGCCACCCCCATCCCAATGCAAGCGATCGGAGCGGCCGTGTGGGCCACGTCCCCTCGCAAGGTGATGCGCCGGGCCAGGTCTACGTCTTCCGGGCCGGCCAACTGCGGGTTAAAACCGCCCACCCCAAAAAAAGCGTCGGCCTTGATCAGCGACGATTGCAGCGGCAACCATTCGCCGGCCATCACCGGCCCAAAACAGTTGCCCTCGAAGCGGGGCCGGAGTTGGAGGAGCGGTTTGCCGGCTCGATCCACCAACTGCGAACTGCCATACAGCCAGGCCGCCGCCGGTTGGGCCTGGGCTAAGCGCCACAAATGCATGAGCGCTTCAGGCCAGAGCCAATCATCGTCGTCCAAGAAATGCAAATACCGGCCCTGAGCCACAGCCGCGCCCGTATTGCGGGCGACACTGCGTTCCCGGCGCATGGTGTCGAACACCCGGACTCGCGGCGACTGCTGCCAGGCTGCCGCGGGTAACGGCCGGCCGGAGTCGTTGACGACGATGACTTCAAAGTCAGCCGGGCTCAAGGGTTGGTTTAGGACACTGGCGACCGCCCGGGCCAACTCCGGCCGGCCAATGGTGGGGATGATAGTGGAGCAAAACATGGGTTGCCGGTTACTCCTGGCCCAAATTCGCCTGCAAGACCCGGGCCAGGCCTTCAACGTAGCGATCTAGATTCAACCACTCTTCAACCCACTGGCGCCCGTTTTCACCCAGCCGGCGGGCCTCGGCCGGGTGGGCGGCCAGGTACCGGATGGCCTCGCGCAGGGCGCCGGGGTTATCCGGCTCCACCAGGAGGCCGGTTTCCCCGTCGATGACGTAGTCCTGCAACCCCTGGGAGCGCCAGGCGATGACCGCCCGGCCCATGGCCATCGATTCTAGGACCGTGGTGGCCCCGGCCGAATAGACCGTATCGTACACCGGGACCACGCTAAATTGAGCTTGAGCGTACAGCTTGCGCAGCTCGTGAGGCCCTAAGTGGCGGGTCAGTTTAACATTACCCGCTAACCGCTGGCCAAAGCGCGAGTCCTTCTCGCGGGCATCCCACCGCCCGGAGGCGGCCACGACCAGGTCCACCGGCAGGCCGTCGACGGCCTGGTTCAAGGCCCCGTAGTTGCGCGAGCGGACCTCCCCGACACTGACGATCAGGCCCGGCCGGCTTTCACCCTTGGGGTCCGGCGAGAAAAAGCGCTGATCGACGCTGTAAGGGATAACATGCACCCGCTCGGCCGGGGCGCCGAGCTGAGTGAGCAGGCGCTTCATACTTTGGCAGTGGACAATGATGCTGTCCATCGCGGCCAGGAGTTTGAAACGCTTGACCACCCACTCTTGGCGCCAGGACCAGCAGTGAAACATCGAGACCAGCCGCTTGCGGCCGGGCAGCAGCCGGTGTAAACCGGCATAGGGCAGGCCCGCTCGCTCGGACATGGCAAAGACAACCGGGTAAGCGCCCTGCTTCAACAAACTGATCAGGGTCAGGTAGAGATCGGAGCGGAGCTGGGTCTCCACCCGGCGGAACAGCTCGCCCAGGTTGGTTTGCTCATAAACGCTGTAGTTGAGGATGTCTGTGTTCAGGAGACGTTGTAATTCAAGGTAATCAACCCGCGGGTACTGCTGGTGATCCTGATCCTCAATTTGACCGGGTTTTAAGCCGGACGTAGCAATGGTCAGGACATCAGCCATGACATAATCCTTAAACTTACTCTCTTTAGCAATCTCAATGGGGGCGACGTAGGGTTTCTCGCTAATCATGGGTCTGAACATATTCTCTTCCAGTCGGTGCATGGGGCCGTGGGGTTTAATTTGAAGGAGAGATCGAGGTCACATAATCCCGGTGGGCCAGGCCCACCGGCGTTAGGCTGCCGTCCGGCAAGATCAGATTGCCGGTCGGGTAAACATGATCCGCCAGACTGAACCAGCACCAGCGCTGTACCAGCCGGTAGCCATCGGCCGGATAACCGAGCTGCGGATCGGTGGCGGTGAGCATGAAGTCATAGCTGCCCTGCATAAACCGGGCCACCCGCTCCGGCGGAAAGCCGTAATCGGCCGGCATCAGAAGCCCGTACTCCGAGACCACCACCGGCTTGTTCTGCCAGCCACGCTCGGCCAGCCAGCGCCGGAAGGCGATGATCTGCGCCTGGAAAATCGCCAGATCGTCATGCTGGGCCATCTCATACCGCGCCCCGCTCTCCCCCTCAAAGCCGGGCGGAATATCAACCCCCCAGTCACTGCGTTGCTCGGGCAGGATAAAGTTGTGAATATTCCAGACCTCGACCGGCAGCGTCTGGCCAAACTCGGCCTGATAGGCGGCCAGGACGCGCTCCAGGTAAGCCAGTCGCAGCGGTGTGGGCTGGGTCACCCCGCCGATGCCCACCTGAGCCGTGGGATCGCTGGCCTTGATCAGGTGGTAGAGCTGCTGGTACCAACGCGCGTACTGCTCCGGGGTGACATTGTCTTGCCAGCGCACATCCGGCTCATTGCCAATCAGCCAGGTCGAGCCGGGATTAGCCTGGGCTGCCCGCTGGATGGTGGCCGCCTCCGGTCTGAAGCCGCTCTCCTGCACCCGGATCATCTGCCAAAACTCAACCCCAGGCAGCGGGGGCGGGGTCTCGTTCACTTGCCAGGTCAGGTACCAGCCCACGCCCAAGGCTTGAACCGTCTGGGCCGTGAGGGGCGGCTGCGGCACGCCGATCCCAAAGCGCTGGCCAGGTGCCAGCAGCGCCTTGGGCGGGGCCAAGGTCGGGGCCGGCCCGCTGGCGGTAGACGTTGGCCCGAGAGCCACCGGCGAGACTGGCCCGGCGGGGGGCCGGCCGCGGGGCCGGGGGGGCGACCGGGCAAAACGGCCCCCCCGCCCCGGCCGGGCG
>CALMIS010000384.1 GCA_937864185.1 uncultured Chloroflexota bacterium | reverse complement strand
CGGCCTTCAGCCCCGCGCTGCCCCGGCCCTCCGTTGACCTTGCCGAGTTTTCGACTCAAACCGCCCCTTCAGAGATACTACCAGACTCACTCGATCCCTCAAAAAGCAACGGCGATAAACCTGGCCGCCAGGCTTTGGAGCAGGACTTCAGCGACATCTGCCAATAGCCGTTTCCGGGTCTGACGTTCCCCCGATTGAGTGGACGAAAAAAAAGAGAATAGAACCCTCCCGAGAAACCCGCCATCAGGGAACTTTTCTCATGACCGGCAATTTGACTTCAAGACGAAGTTCTCATAAAATAGTGTGGACTACTAACCATTTCGCCGTTTACTTAACTATAATGAAATCTGTCTTTGACCCTTCTTTTCAGAACGATGACGTCCCCAGTAAAATTGTGTTTGCCCTGGAGCGGCTGTCCCAGGTCTTCCGGATTAACCTGTGGCGGGAAAACAAGAAACACGGTCTCAGTCCGCTGCAGATTCAAGTTCTTCTCTTTCTGCTTTACCAACCTGCCGACCATAAACGCATCTCCTCTCTGGCCCGGGAATTCAATATGACCAAGGCGACAATTAGTCAAGCGGTAGGGGTCTTGGAAGAGAAAGCGTATTTAGCCAGAAAAGTCGATCCCCTCGACTCGCGCAGTGCCGTGCTTTACCTCACCACCCGCGGTGAGCAGGTAGCCCGGGAAGTCTCGCTGTTTGCAAACGACCTTCGCCAGTACCTACTGGCGGTTGACGACCAAGACCAGGAAACAGTCTTGACTGCCTTATTGACCCTCATCCATAAGCTTCAGCTCGAGGGCCACATTTCACCCCAACGAATGTGTTTTACGTGCCGCCATTTTGTCAAAAGCACCGCTGAAAGCAGCCCCCATTACTGTCAATTGATGGCTAAGCCTTTGGCTCATAGCGACCTGCGCCTCAACTGCTTAGAGCATACGCCCGTTCCATAAAATTTTTTTGGGATATGATAGTTAGGAGTGCTAACCATAAACAGTGGATAAAGGAGGATCACCATGCAGTGTGAAGTGTACGACACCTATGTCACCAAGCAGGATGGGACCGTGATGCATTTTGATGTCATTGTGCCGGTCGGTTCAACCTACGACCAGGTCCTTGCCTTTGGTCAGTCCTATCTGACCCGCGTGGGTCAGGCCGGCCAGCCGCTCACGGCTCAAGAATGTAAGTTCTGCCATATCGAAATCGCTTCGCCTGAGGTTGAAGCGGCCATTCAACGGCGGGGTTATTACATTCTGGCTCTGGCAGGCTGCCCCATCCCTATCTCAGATGAGCTAAAGCAATGAGGCAAAACCCATAAAGCTTAGAAAAGCAACAAGCAGTCCTATGCGAATGTTTTTTCGTTCAAGCCAAAATTTATGACTTAGCAAGGAGAACTAACAATGACTATTTCCGGATATACCTATGCCTCAGCCGCGGTGGCAGTCTCACCCTTAACCCCCACCGATTTTGAGAACCTTAAAGAGGCCGTACTTTTTGAGGCTGAGGATGAGCGCTATTTGCGCTTAGCTGGCGAGGTGCTGGCCGACCAGATTGAGGATATCCTGGATGTCTGGTATGGCTTTGTGGCCTCACATCCTCACCTGGTTTACTACTTTAGTGATGGACAGGGCAACGCCAATAGCGCCTATCTGGCCGCGGTGCGCCGTCGCTTTGGGCAGTGGATTGTCGATACCTGTCAGCGGCCTTACAACCAGGACTGGTTGAATTACCAGCAGGAAATTGGTTTGCGCCACCATCGCGCCAAAAAGAATCAAACCGACGGCGTCCAGTCCGTGCCCCTCATCGACCACCGCTATCTGGTGGCCTTCATTTATCCTATTACCGCCACGATGAAACCATTTCTGGCCAAGCAAGGACACGACGCTGCCGAGGTCGAAAAAATGTATCAGGCCTGGTTCAAAGCGGTGGTGCTATCGGTGGCTTTGTGGAGCGCGCCGTATATCAAAGAGGGTGATTTCTAAGCATAGACAGTCTTTTGAAGCCAAACCGCTGCTCGGTCAGAAGACCGGCTGTTTGAAAGACCGGCAGAATGTCTTTCCACCCCCGTGCCGCCGGCAACTACCAAAGCGCGGCGGCCAGGGGTGTCTCAACAGGACCGGCACCCAACGTCTTTTGGACTCGGCAGTAATGACACTATCGGTTCGCTTCGAACGCGGTAACATATTTCGATCAAGACCACCTCATTTCCTTTCTCGATTTGTTGATCAGTGATCTTGTTCTTTAGTCAGCGTATTTCGCGCCAGAAATGGCGCGAAATACGCTGACTTTGGCAGCGCGCCGGGCCAGGGTGGACAGCCTCGGCCGTCTAGCTTGACCGCTTCCGGCGCCCAAGACGGCCAACCTTGGACGCGAAAAAGACAAAAAAAAGAACTCAGACCGCTTGGGGTCTGAGTTTTGGATGCAGTTCCGGCGCCACTGCCGGCGCCACTGTCGGCGCCGCTCAAGATTTCGTGCCACGGATGGCACGAAATCCGCGCCTTACCTTAATTTTCGTGCCACGGATGGCACGAAATTCCGCCTAATCCGGTAGCGCTCCCGCCACCTCGGAACTGTAGCGGGGATTGGCAAAGCCGGCCTGGCGAAACTCCCGCTTCTTGGGCCGCTCCTCGAAGTTGTGGCTGACCTGGGCTTGCTCGTAGCCCGGCATCAGCGGCGCGAGCGTCGAGGCCTCAATCGCCTGCCACTGCGACCGGCTGTGGAGGCCAAACAGGGGGCCGTAGCGCTCCAGCCAGCGGTCATAGTCGGCTTGCAGCTCGGCGTTCAGGCGGGCATACTGCCGGGGGGTCAGGACCGGCGGCATCCGCCACACCTGCAGGGTCGGCTTGCGCTCGCCCGCGTTCAGCTCCACCGCGGCCAGGCTACTTTTCGATTGTCAAACTTTTTCTGTATTGGCTCACAGGGCAATCACTCTTTCGGATTTCAGAGGGTTGACAACGTATTCCGTGTTGCGTATTTTCACCACTACTAAATATGGAGAATACGCAATACAATTAAATTTGACCTCCCACGAATTCCAGAAGAGCCAAAAAATAGATTCGAGTTGCCTCTGGAGAAGAGTCACCGGTAAGCGACGACGGGCAGGGCAGCCGGCGATTTGGTCGTTCCAAAAGATTGCCCGTTTAGATGTAAATAGGGTTGGCCCAGCCGTTCAGTCCAGGGCCATGGCCTGGCCCAGACAGGTGACCAGCACGCTAAAAGATTCTGCCCCGGTAGAGCCAAAGGCGACGATGCCGTCTTCGTGGCCACCCATTGAGAAGATCCCCTGCTCGGCCACGTGGGTTTCGGCAAAGAGGCGAGCCACCTCGGTCGCCATTTCGGGCGTGCCGTAGGGAACAGAGGGGTGGGTGATGGGCAGGCCGAGCGCCTCGGCGTGCCGCCAGATGTGGGGCGAATGCGCGTGCAAAACCCAGCTAATGTGGGGGCTGGTGGCGTACACCGCGCCATGAGTGAGCGACTCGGACGAGGGCTTGAGGGGGCCACTGGCGACAAGCCGGTTTTCGGCCGGATGACACTGGTGCACGGTGGTGTAATGCTCGGCAGTGAGGTGGGGCAGACCGCCCGTTTGACTGCCGGAGATGACGAAAGCGCGGTGGGCCGGCGGGGCATCCAAAGGTGCCAGCCGCTGGCTAATGTTGCCGTAACCAAATCCCCCGTAACGGGTCGGGTCCTGGCCAATGAGCGATAACTGATACATCAGTTCTCGCCAGGCGTTGATTTCACGCAACCTCGCCCAGGGGAGGGCCTTGACTGGGGTGTAATCGAGCTGATATTTAATGACACCATCGGTTTGATTAGACATGAGAGCTCCATTGCCTGGCGAGATTAAAAACCAAATGTTAGGGATGATATGCAATGCAGCACCCCGCCAGGCGAGGTGCTGCGTTGTCAGACCACACTTCGGCGCGCAGCCAAAGGCCCGTTGCCCGACGGGGCGTATGGCGTTTTAGGCTGTGCAAAGATTCTTCATGAAAGTTTTAACCACGCCCCAAGAATTGGCGACCGACTCGAGTTTCATCATTTCTCTGGGGCTGTGGACGCCTTCAATTTCTGTACCGATGCCCACGCAGTCCAGGCCTCTGGCCTCGATGAGCATTCCTAGCTGCAAGCTGCAGCAGTTAACCTCACGCTTGGGCATAAAGCCATGGTATTCTTTGTAAGCTTGTTCGGCCAGTTTCACCATTTCCGAGTCTTTGACGTAGGGGAATTCAGGCGCATCCACCCCAAACTGCTCCATTTGCGTCCCACCCCCGACGAGTTCCACAATGGTGCGAATCCGATCAGTGACATCATGTTTGCGTGACGTTACCGCGCTGGTAATGGTGGTGATCATCCAGACTTCGTCGCCTTCGGTCCGCAGAATCCCCAGGTTGTTTCCGGTCTCGGTTGGGAACGAGCCAATGCTGGCCATCGCCTCCATAAAACCAAGATCAGTTTCAACCTTAAGGTTGATGCCGATGAGGCCATCGGGAATCAGGTGAACCAGCGTGGTGAGTTTCTTACCGGCTTCAGCCCCAAAGACCTTTTCGGGATACTGGCTCGTTTCAGAAACCTGAACAGTCAGATCCGGGTCGGCCATAACCAGCTCTTTTTTGTACGTCTCCGTCAGGGTTTTTACCTTAGCCACGACGGCGGCCTTGTCGTTTGATTTTACCAGGAGCTCAGCCGAAGCGATGGAAGGAATCACATTGTTCTGTACCCCGCCTTCAAACTTGGCCAGGCGGAAATCGTACTCCTTCCCGACCGCGTTCAAGAGTCTGGCCAGCAGAATGATGGCGTTGGCTCGCTGCTGATGGATGTTCCACTCGCAGTGACCCCCCTGCAACCCGGTAACTTTGACCGACATCGGCACCATGCCTGCCGGAGCAGGCTCCCAAGCGGCGGGCATAGTGATTTTGAAGGATACGTCGCCGGAACAGCCGGCCAAAATTTCTTTATCGTGGATCCAGTTAAAATCGATCATGCGTTTTGCGGTTATTTTGCCCGGGTCAAAAACGGCCAGGCCCTTTTTGCCCATTTCCTCCATAACCGTGATGACACATTCAAGAGGCGGGTGGGGAATATCTTCGGATTC
Source organism: uncultured Chloroflexota bacterium (assembly GCA_937864185.1). Taxonomy (GTDB): domain Bacteria; phylum Chloroflexota; class Anaerolineae; order 4572-78; family J111; genus JAGRBY01. Next base: position 23,848 of record CALMIS010000384.1, on the reverse strand, counting down.
CAAGAGCGCCAGCATGTAGGCTACCCCAATGCCATTATCCGCCCCGAGGGTGGTCCCCCGCGCTTTGACCCACCCATCGTCGATATACAAATCCAGCGGATCCTTGAAAAAGTCGTGCTCCACCCCGTCATCTTTGTTCCAGACCATATCCATATGTCCATGAAGAACCACAGGTTTGGCCTTCTCTCCCCCGGCAACGCCCGGGGCTTTGATAAGAATGTTGTACAGTTCATCCTGGTGGACTTCAAAACCTCGTTCCTTGGCAAAAGCCACCAGGTAGTCACTCATCGGCTTTTCATAGCTGGAACCTCGCACGATATTACTCATCACTTCGAAGTAATATAAAGGTCTTTCGGGTTTAATTCCCTTCAATACGCCTTTCATCTCTTTTTGTCTCCTTACGTTGGTTATACTTGGTAATAATCCTTAGTCGCCTAGGCTTCGGCTTCGCCGCCTCGTAAATAGGTACCTTCTTCGATAACCTTTTCCAGCTCTCCTGCCGCCTTATTGGCCAAAATGATCGGCTTGATGACCTTGACCCACATGGCTGCCCCCAGCAGTCCGCCAATCAGAGGGCCAACCCAAAAGATCCAGAACGGGGATGAAGCTGGGCCTGGCAGGGATATGGGCCCCCAACCGAGGAGCGCGGCCGCGATTCTCGGACCAAAATCTCGGGCCGGATTGACCGCGGCCATCGAAAGCGGAGCAAAAATTGCCACATAAACCAGCAGAACCAGTCCGATCATGACGCCGAATAAGCCTTCTTTTGGCCCCAAGGGGTTATCCTCGTCGTTAAAGCCATAGACAGACAGAACTAGGGCAAAGGTCCCGGCTATCTCGGACAGCACTCCCCTCCATATCGGGACCACAGTGGCATCCCAGTTCATATTCTTGGCGATCCAGGGATGAGGCGCATAGCAATTGAAGATCATCGCCGTCAGTTCTGACCCCGGTTGTCCTCTGACGATGCCCAGACTGGCTTCAAGAGCGGTGATTGCCGGCCCAAAGAACAAGTACACGGTCAAACCACCCACAAAGCCTCCCAGAATTTGGGCAATCCAAAACGGGATAACCTTTTTCTTCGGGAAACCACTAAATACTGCCAGAGCTAAAGTGACAGCAGGATTGAGATGGGCGCCACTGGCCGGCGCCACATAAATCACCGCCATACTGACAATGAAGCAGAAAATGAAAATCGCTTCAAAATAGTTGAGTGTCCCGGTGGTAACGCTGACCGCAAGGGCCATCAACCCCAACCCACACAGGACCCAGGTGCCAATGAACTCCCCTAAAAGTTCCCTGCTTAGTGACCTGTCCATAAATATAAACCTCCTGAGATGGTTACATTTGTACCGCTTTGGATTTTTTTACCCTATTACGGAAAAATAGCGCCACTTTTCAATGCATAAACTCCTCCTCCTTGAGGAAACGCCCTCGTCGTCGCACCTGTGGCGTTAAAAGGGCATCAGGAAGTTTCGATCCATGCGATCGTCTTGCCCACCTCTACTTCTTCATCTTTGTCGGCAACAATTTCAACCAATGTGCCGGTGACGCTCGCCTCCACCTGGGTTACGGCCTTGTCAGTTTCGACTTCGAGCAGAAGCTCTCCTTTTTCCACCTGGTCCCCAACCTGCTTGAGCCACTGGACAATAAGCCCCTCGGTCATGTCCAGACCAATCTTTGGCATAATTACTTCTTTCCGCATTTTTGTTCCTTTCTTAAAATCTTAAAAAGTGTTAGTGTTTAGGAAGCGATTTCGTTGTTCCCAGAGGTTCCATAAACTCTTTCGTAACGCGGTATACAGGGCAAAGCCTTCGCTGTAGGTGCGGTACGCTTCAAGCACGGGGTCGTAGGTAGTCTTGACTCGAACCATTTCGCCTATTGCCTCATCAAGACTGGCAAAATGTCCCTGGCCCACGGCGGCGATGATCGCCGCTCCTTTGGCCCCAATCTCGTCGCCGTGGGTTACTTCTATCGGCTTGCCAAGGCAGCTGGCAAAAATTTGGCACCAAAAACTACTCTTGGAACCGCCACCGGCAATTCGAATGAATTTTGGCTCAATGGGGAAGCTGTCAAAACAATCTCGCATCGAGTACGCGACGCCCTCGCACACGGCCCGCACCAGGTGATAGCGGGTGTGATGGGCCTTCAGCCCGAAGAACTGGGCCGCAGCCGTAGGCTTCACAAACGGGGCCCGCTCGCCGCCCTCGCCGAGATAGGGATGGAAGATAATGCCGTCAGACCCGACCGGAACCTCTTTCAGCGCTGCGACCAACTCGGGATCGGCCAGGCTCAGCCGCCGCTCACCGGCGCAGAACCGATCCAGGAACCAGTCGAGATTCGGGGTGCCTAACATGGTGCCGAAGGTTAGCAGCCAGCGGTCGTCCTGTCCGTGACAGATGAGCGAAGGTTGGTTCTCGGTCTTGCGGCCAATCTCATTCACCTTATCGACCACTATTTCATTGTAAACTGTGGTTCCGACAATAGAGCAGGCGGTGTAGGGCTCCAAGACACCGGTCCCAATGGCCGAGGCGGCCACGTCAATCATACCGTTGACAACCGGGATCCCGGGCTGCAGCCCTGTGGCGGCGGCCGCCTCCGGAGTCACATAACCAATCACGTCAGTAGATTTATAAATGGGGGGCAAAAGCTCCAGCAGTGGCTCTACGCCAAAGAGTTCCAAGAGCTCCGGACTGAATCGTCGGGCTCGAACATCTATAAGCGAAGCGTCCGACAGATCGGTCTCGTCGGTAGCCAGTTCGCCGGTGAGGCAGTACTTGATCCAGTCCTTACAGAACAAGATGTGCCGGGCCGTCGCTATCACTTCCGGCCGGTTCTTATAAAACCAGGCGGAAAAGGCCAAAGGGGAGCCTGAGAACACTACCCGCCCGGACTTTCCGAGGATGCCGGCCCTATCCCATCTCTCAATCACTGCCCGAGACCGTCCGTCAATCCACAGGACCGCCTCTTGGACCGGTTGGAGCTTCTTGTCCAGCATCCATAACCCGTCGCCCTGGGCTGTGACCCCTATGGCCTGGATGCGGCCCCGGTCGCGGCTGTCGTGCACCGCTTCGCGGATGGTGGCGGCCACCTCCCGCCACTCGGCATTCATGTCTTGTAGAACGCTTCCGTCTGGAGTGTGCACAGGTTTGGTCGAGCGCGAGGCCAGGCTAACCTCGTTACCCTTCAAATCGTACACGCCGGCCTTTGTGGTGGTGGTTCCAGCATCAATACCCAAAAACAATGCTTCCATAGCTCTCATCCCGCCTCCTTGCGGGTTGGTTGACCGCTAGACTTTCTGGAACTCCTTTTCCCCGGCGTAGACATCCGGGTTATACACCCGCTCCGGCCTCTCTCCCGCGAAGAAGCGCCGCAGATCCTCGGTCAGCATTCGGTACGACCGCTCGTAGGGATCAAGGCTGCACCCACCGATGTGGGGCGTCAACACGACATTGTCCAGGTCCAGCAAAGGGTGGTTGTCGGGAAGAGGTTCAATGGGATAGACATCCAGTGCCGCGCCGGCCAGCTTCTTCTCTCGCAGCATCTCAACCAACGCGTCGTAGTCCAGCACCGCGGCCCGCGCCGTATTGATCAAGTAGGCGTCCGGCCGCATCAGTCGCAGTTTCTCAGCCGTAATCAGGCCGCGAGTGCCGGCATTGACCGGAATATGAACGGACACAAAGTCGGATGTGCTCAGGACCCCATCCAGGCTGCTCATAGTTACGGCCTGGGTTACATTGTCCTGGCTTACAAACGGGTCGTAGGCGATGACGTCCATGTCAAAGGCCAGGGCCCTTTTAGCTACTTCGCGGCCAATGGCGCCAAAGCCAATCAACCCCAGTCGCTTGCCGGCGAGGGTAGGGCCTTTGAACTGCAGGTAGGCGAACTTCTCCGGCGTCTGACCGACCCAATTGACGTCGACCTGGGAAAAGCCGTTCTGGTCGTGGGTCTTCTCATCCGTGATAACCCTGTTTTTGATGAGGTGGTGGCCGAGAGCCAGGCCCCGGCTGACGGCAATCATTAAGCCAAGGGTAAAATCTGCCACGGTGTCACCATTTCGGCCGGGACAGAAGAGGATCGGGAGACCGCGCTCGGTCGCTGCCGCGACATCCACGTTGGCGTGCGCGCCTCCCCGGACAGAGGCAATGACTTTCAGGTTGTCAGTGGCCTCCAGAACCCGCCGGGTGAGGGGATCAAACTCCACCACCACGGCGTCCATGCCGCTAATCGCCTCAATGAACTCATCTTCGGTGAGGACTCGGCCTATTTTCATCATGCCCTCGTAGCGCACCGTGTCGAACATGCGCTCGAGAGTCGCCTGATAGGCTGGGGTTACATAGGTCGTCACAAGCAGTTTCATTGGTTCCTCCTCATCTGTGGGTCCGGTCACCGGACTGCTTCCCGAACGGGACTGCGCAGGCAGGCATGCACGGCCTCTATCACGTTAGCCACGCTTGGAATGAAGGCCTGTTCCAGGCTGGCCGCGTACGGAACAGGGACGTTCGGCGCGGCAACCCGACCAATGGGCGCTCTCAGGGAGTCAAAGGCGCTCTCCTGGATCTGGGCCGCGATTTCAGCCCCAAAGCCCCCCTTCTTGCAAGCTTCGTGAACAATCACGGCATGGCCTGTCTTGCGCACAGATTTTACGAGAGTGGCGATGTCGAAGGGTTCAAGCACGCGAAGGTCTACGACCTCGGCGCTGATCCCCTCTGCCTGCAACTTCTCGGCGGCGGTCAGAGCCGTGTTGACCATGGCTGAGTAAGAGATGAGGGTGACGTCCGTTCCCTCCCGCTTCACGTCGGCGGAGTACTCTAGCTCATACGGCTCCTCCGGCACCTCGCACTTAAGCTTATAAAGCGCTTTGTGCTCAATAAACACGACCGGGTTGTTATCCCTGATGGCGTGCAGCAGCAGCCCCTTAGCGTCGTAGGCATTCGAAGGCATCACCACCCGAATGCCCGGAATGTGGCTGAGAATGGCCTCCAGGGATTGGGAGTGCTGGGCTCCATTACCTAGACCCGCTCCGCACTGCGTCCTGACGACAAGCGGCAGGCTGACCCGGCCGCCATACATGTAGCGGATCTTGGCGGTCTGGTTCAGAATCTGATCGAAGCCCGTTCCCAGAAAATCAATGTAGGACAACTCTACAATCGGGCGCATGCCTATCATTGAGGCGCCCGCGCCGGCGCCCACAATAGCCATCTCCGAGATAGGCGTGTCGCGGACACGGTCCTCTCCAAAGTGCTCAAGAAGGTCGTAGCTGCATCTGAGCTGACCCCCGTAGGTCGCTATGTCTTCGCCGATGGTGAAGATGCTGCTGTCGCTGTTGAACGCGATGTGTAGCGCCTCATTTACGGCTTGTCTCATTGAAAGCTTTCGCATACTGTGCTTCCTTTGTCTCTCTGCGTATGTTGAGTCTTATAAACGTTGTGTCCCGCTTAGGCAGGTCGCTCGAAGGCAACCCACTTGATGTCGGCAAAGTTGGGATCGTAGAGATCCTCGGTCATGTCCGTTGACTTCGGTTCCGGATCCTTCTTGGCGGTCTCCGAGGCTTCGGAAACCCGGGCGGCCTCTGCCTGATATATGTGGTCCAGCTCTACCTTGGTCACGTCGTAGTCACTGACCAGGACTTCAGCGCAGCGGCTGATGGGATCCTTCTGCTTCCAGGTGTCAACCTCTTCACGGAGGCGGTAGTTCTCGTTGTCACCAAAGTAGTGACCGCTCAGCCGGTAAGTATCGGCCTCAATCAGCGTGGGTCCCTGGCCCTCACGACAGCGTGCCACCGCTTCACCAAGGGCCTTGTGCACTTCAATCACATCGTTGCCGTCCACGGTGACGCCTGGAATACCGTAGGCCTTGGCTCGATCCGAGATATACTCGATGTTGAAGGCCTTCCTGTAATGGGTGGAGATCCCATATTTGTTGTTCTCACACACAAAGACGACAGGCAGCTTCCACACGGAGGCCAAGTTGACCGCTTCATGGAACGCGCCCTGATTGGCTGCGCCGTCTCCAAAGAAACTGATCACCACGTTGGTACTCTTGCGGATGCTGAGGCCCAGGGCGGCGCCCGTCGCCAGCGGTATCCCGCCGCCCACTATCCCGTTCGCGCCCAGATTTCCGGTGTCAAGGTCGGCGATGTGCATGGAGCCGCCCTTGCCTTTGCAGTAGCCGGTTTCCCGGCCCATAAGCTCGGCAAACATCTTTCGCAGGTCCGCCCCCTTGGCAATACAATGACCGTGGCCCCGATGCGTGGAGGTGATGTAGTCCTTACGGGACAGATGCGCACAGGCGCCGGCCGCCACAGCTTCCTGGCCCACGTAGGTGTGGACCACGGCCCGGCTCAGACCTGCCTTGGCCAGCTCAATGGCCTCCTCTTCAAAGAGGCGAATCCTGACCATAAGGCGATACATATCGAGCAGGCTGTTCTTATCCAGTTTCTGACTGTTGTTCACGCTCAAATCCTCCTATTTCGCCCAGTACTCAAGGGCGGCTTTCAACTCCTGATGATCCTTCGCGGCCTCAGCCGGATCTACGCCCGCCTTCACGGCCTCAATGGCCTGCACAATGGCTCGAGCCCCGGCGGTCGCTCCCTGCGGGTGGCCGTAGATGCCACCGCCGGCCATCAGGATGGTGTCATCCCCCAGCGTCTTTATGAGGTAGGCAATAGTTCCGGGGTGGACCCCGCCGGCTACCGTCGTGAAGGAAGGCTTGATGTCACCCAGCTTGGCGTTGAGAGCGTAGTGCGTTTCGACCAGCTCGTTGGTGGAGATACCAAACCGGCCACTGTCCGGGTAGACCAGAGCCATATCCATTCCTATCAGCCGCGCCAGCTTGCCGCAGGCGAGAGAGGTAGAAATTCCATTGGTCTTGGACTTGTAGTAAGCCCCCATTCCGGCCTTGTGGCCGAACACCGGGATGGTGTTGCCAATCCGCTGCAGCTCTCGCCCCAGGTCCTCCACGATACCCCAGCCCAGGGCCTGGTAGTTCACCATAATGGCGTTGGCGCCCGCATCAATGGCCCTCTTTGCCCGGTCAATCAGGTTAGGTCCGGTGATATTGACCGCATAAAGGACAGAGGTGTCTTTGCCAAGATCCTTCAGCCGGGCCATGACGGCCTTGACTCTCTGAAGCATGGGCGAGTATTCGGGGTCGCTTAGGAGCTCGTCATCCTTGATGACCTCTGCCCCGCCGGCGGCCGCCTTGGCGGCTCCCTCGGCGCTGACCTCCGGCGCCACCCCGATGCAAGGCTTTAGAATGGCGCCCACGATCGGGCGGTCGTATACGCCGAGCCAGTCTCGTATCCCTGGCATGCCAACCGAGGGACCCGGCAATTGGCGTAAAACGGCCGCGGGAAACTCTATGTCGACAAGCTTCACCCCGTTCTGGCCAAGCACGTTGCCGGCCACGGTGCTGATGATCATTGGCATGTAAGCCGGAAAGTTTACGGTCGGAAAGGCAATTCTGGCCAGGCATCCATTCTCGGAGGCCATGGGATAAACGCCGATAGTCTTGGCGCCGTACTTGGCGATAACCTCAGGCGTCTCACCCTCAACGTGGGTCCAGGTCCCCGCGCTCTGGTCCGCGGCGATGAGACTGACCCAGTCATAGAGATCGGGCTCAGCCTCGGAATTGAGGTAATAGGTCCCAATCAGGTAATCATCCCCAACCGCTTCTGGCAGGGTCATATTTTCTATCTTCAATTTAGTCTCCTCTCATACAAGACAAGTGGAGGTTAAACCTCCCGGAAGCGAGCCTCCCCAGTTCAGCCTTTCTCCGGATCAGCCAGCCGGGGTGAGGCCTGCTCTCCACTAGGATTCTTATAAAAACAGCTTGTTATCCTTCAACTTCCGAACTTTTGGTGGGGCGGTGAGGTCAGTAAAAGTCAACCATATTATTCCTCCATTCGCTTCATTGCTGGAATGTGATCTTTACTTAATTAATAATATGGAAGTGGCCTTCTGACGGCTTAGGGGTTTCCCCCTTGAATAAACCGGCATTGAGACTTCGATCGTGTCGAAGCGTTATATCTCCGTCTCGTCCTTGGCCTGTTCTTGCTGTTTGAACCAGGCTGCCACCGCCCGGTTTAAACCGGCTAGAGTAGTAAACCGCTGCGGGGGTTTGTGGGTCATGTCTATTAACTCGCCCTGCAGGAGCCGTCCCTGCTGATCCAGCACCAACCGCAAGACTAGCGAGATGTAGTACCGATTCTCCAAGACATTTTCGTTGACCGGATCCGACATAAGTGGCCTCGACTCGATAGATCAATAGACCATTACTGCACCTCGCACTACCCTGCCGCCACTCAGGCAGTGGTCTACTGATAGCGATTTCATAGGCGTGTACGCCCTTATTCTAAGAATGCCCTCTTATAAAGGTCTTAAATAAAACTCCCAACCCGTCTTAAGTTTCGGTTAAGTTCCCGTTAACTTTTCATTAAATGCTATCCGGGTTCAGTCGGATTTGTTCAAACAACGCCACCGTAGCCGATTCCGGTGAGACCTGGAGCTGCTCGCGCAGCATCTCGACGCAGACCTGGTAATGACGCAGGGCGGCGGCCCGTTCATTGCGCCGGACATAACAGCGCATGACCAGGCGGTGGGCGTCTTCTCGATAGGGATCATGGGCCAGCAACTGCCAGACATACTCCAGGCAGGATGAATAATCCTTGTCCTGAAAATAGGTTTCGGCTAGATGGACAAGCAGTCTTAAATAGCGCGACCGCAGGCGCTCGCGTTCGATGACACTTTGGGCATCGGCTGAGGCGAACAGATCATTGCGGTACAACTTAATCGCACCCCGGTAAAAGGCCAGAGCGGCTGCCGGATCGCCGGCCTGCAATTGTTGATTGCCGCTATCCACCAGGACATCAAAGCACTTTACATCGATGCCAATGCCGGCCGCTTCGTTGAGTCGATAATAACCTTCCTGATTCAGCACCGCGGGCGCTCCCTCAAGCGCCGAGGCCAGGAGCTTATTAAGTTGATGGACCAGATTATTGAGCGAATTTAGTCCTAGCGTGAGATCACTATCGGGCCAAAGCTCCTGGACAAGCTGCTCGCGGGGGACACGCCGCCAATGATGGAGGGCCAGGTAGGCCAACAGGGCTTCGATTTTGCTGCCCACCCTAACCGACAGCGGCTGCCCGGCCTGTAGCAGACGAAAATTACCCAACAAGCAAATCATAATCGGCCAGGCAGTCAGGTCTCTGCACAATTTCACTAGTTCTTCGGGAGAATGTTCGTTCATTCTTACCTTAGTTCGTCAATCACTACATCAGTAATTGTTCACTCATTCCTATAATAAGGGGCAAGACCGGGGGATTCGCGAGTGATAAGGCCAGGTGAAACAGGAATACTGCCATGTAAATGTTATTATTACATACTTTTTTGGGATTGTCAATATAGATTTTTACCAAATGTTGTAAATTTACCATTTTTTTCCAAACGATTTGATGGTCAGACCAATGACTGGGGAATCAAACCTGGGGTAGCAATGAACAAGAAAACACGGTTTTGGCTTGCGAGAGGCTCAAACTTCACCGAAATTAGCCAAATTTCTTGGTGTGTGGTCTTCTTGCCTCTGATTTAATGGATGTAGACCTATTTTGCCTATTAAAACGAGCCTGTTATAATCGTCTTAAAAGATGAGAATTTGGGTAGATTTGGTAAATTTAGCACAATTTGTCACTAGAGTTAACAGCGGTTTCGGTTTGCCACCAAAAGTGCCAATCTCTTTTGTGAACCAGGCAAAAATTAACACGGAAACAAGGAGAAAGTATGATGAACAATGAGAGGGGGGCAACGCCCCATGAGTGATAAGAGAGCAGAGCGGTTTAACCAGATCATCTCAATTCTCCGCCAGCAAAGTGGCGCCAGCATTAAGGACCTGGCTGAGCAGCTTGATGTATCGCCGATGACCGTTCGGCGCGATCTCGAGGCTTTAGAAGGCCAGGGTGTAGTCACGCTTTTCCACGGATCTGTCGTCTACAACGAAAATGACGGTAATTCGGATTTCGGGAAAGAACCAGACTACGCGGCCATGATAGCCGCTACTTCTCACGCAGCGGAAAAGCGCCGCATTGGTCGAAAGGCTGCCGAGTTAATAAATCCAGAGGATGTCGTGATCATCGATTCTGGAACCACGGCCGAGGCCCTCGCCCGGGCCATCCCTGAAGATATGCCGCTGACGCTGCTTTGCTGTAGCCTTAACGTGCTGCAAGTCATCGCGCCACGCCCCCATGTGAGAGTCTTGGTCGCTGGCGGACGCTACCATCCGGATACTCAGATGTTTGAAAGTCTGGAAGGAATTGCTTTCATCGAGCGCAATAGAGCCTTAAAAGCTTTCGTATCCGCGGCTGGGATCAATTCTGAGTTGGGCGTAACCTGCCTGTATGAGTACGAACGAAATACCAAGGTGGCCATCCTTAAGCATGCTCTGACCAAAATATTGATTGCCGACTCGTCCAAGTTCGGTAAGGTGCTGCCGGTATTCTTCGCCGATTATCACGACTTCGATATTCTCGTGACTGACGATAAACTCTCGCAGGCTGACACTGCCCCTCTTGAGGAGGCTGGCGTGAAAGTGCTTAAGGCCTAACAGCATAAAGCTGCACCCTCTTACTTAGATCCAACAGCGCCCGGACTGTGGCCGCCAGGACCACTAGGGAGAACGGTTTGGTCAAAAACTCGACCTCGGCTCTCCGCAACCCGTGCCGGATGACCTCATCATCGGTGTAACCCGAGATAAAGAGCACTTTGAGCCCGGGAGGGAGGGATCTAATCCGTTCGGCCTTTGCCGTCACCATTATTATCCTCCTGCTCACCCGCCTGTAGCTCGTCTCTGGCCGGCCCCCGATAATGAGCGGCGCGCCGCCGGTCCTTAAACCGCCCCTGCCTGCGCCGGCCGGCGCTTTAGCTCCTGCCTGCTTTCACCAATGTAAGGTTTCAACAATGATTGGGACTGAACGGGCCAAAACGACCCTGTTTTTTGAATAGAGCTTGAGACTGATTTCAGAAAAGCACAGAACCACCCTATCATTTTTCAGCAAAGGATGGTTCTGGTCCCCCCGGTCTGGAGTCTGCTTTCACCGACTTCCATCCAATTACGACCAGTCTGGGTCAAACACAATTCTGACACGGGAGGGGTCGATGGTTACGTCGCCGCCAATGAATTCCGGCTGATCCGGCGCTTGAGCAACCCACACCCGAATATGTCCCCAAGAGCGATATGGCGCGACGTCCCGACCCTGGTAGGCGCCCTGAACGAAGTTCTGGTCCCGGCAAACCCTTGAACCACAGTTCAGTGGTGTTGGCGGCTAAGTGGATCTCCCGCTAGTCGCCAAACCGAACGCCGGCGATGCGACGCAGGTGAAAAACGGGAAAGGTCTCCTGATCAAGGGAGTGGTCAAGATTGGGCACAACGCGTAGATCTAGATATACGTCTGACCAACCCCTTCCCATACTTGTTCGAGGTTTTTCTCTTTCCCTCGCACCCGGGCCGCCTGCACTACCTCGGGTGGCAGTTCCGTCTCCAACTCGGCCGCGAGAGGAGCTATGCAATCCTTAGACCACTGCCAACTGGCCGGATGCTGTATGATGCAGGTGGCGAGTTCTAAGGCTTGTTCTTTCTCCCCTAAGGCTGCCAGCAATTTGGCCATCCCAACTAAAGCGTGCAGGGCATAGGACGGCACCCCAACTTCTACCGCTATTTGTAGCGCATTCCGAAAATTTGCCTGTGCCTCTGGAAAGTTACCCCAGCCCAAGGCGACTTCACCGAGGACGGTGTAAGGCACTATTTCGCCGGCTCGATATTCTAGCTCTTGGCACAACATCAGACTGTCTTGAGCTAGTTGCCCGGCTTCCGCAAAACTATGTTCCAAAGCGCTGACGTTTGCCAGTTCGCCAAGGCCCTCGGCCGTCATTCCTTGCAGACCGATTTCTTCATGAATGGCGATGCTCTCCTTTAGATATTTTTTGGCGCCCTGAAAATTCTCCAGACTGGCCGTAATGCGGCCTAAATATCGCAACGTTGTCGCCTCATAACTAGGGTAGCCGATTTCCAAAGCTAGTGCCAAGCTTTCTTGGCACTGTTCCGCTGCTGACTGATAATTTCCAAACGCCCACTCAATATAACCCAATTCGGCCAGACAAAACATGATAACTTCTTGGCGGCCTAATTTTTGAGACCTCGCCAGGCTGTTTTGATAAAACTGCTGCGCTTCCTGGTAGTCACCCATTTGAGCAGTAACCATCCCCAGCCGGTAGAGTGTTTCAACCGTGCCGCGTTCATCCCCGACTTCCTCAAAAATGGCCAGCACTTTTTGATAAATCGCTTTTGTTTGCCACGGCGTTTGCCAAACGTGGCCCAAATACCGTAGACTCCAAGCCATTTCTTGCCGCGTCCTGGCTTGGCTCAGAATTTCAAGGCTCTCTTGCCGACATTGACAGGCCTTCCAGGCCCGGCCTGGCGACTCTCAGTAAAACCGATTGTATCGAGCCAGTACCTTACCCAAAAGTATTTGTTGCTGGTTACCGTTTGCACCATTGCCCGGAGCCTCGTCCAACAGTTGCTGCATGTTGGTGAACATGGTGTCGCTATCAGGAATGTCTTCCGCTGCTCCAAAACCGCCCCAGCCCAAGGCCACTGCGGCGGGATCGAAAAATCTCCAACCCTCATCAATTCTGCCCCGGATGCGGTAATATTCGCACAGACTTTCCATGGCCTGGTCGATTTCGTCAAGCTTGCCGTGGGTCACGGCCCACTGCCAGGCTGCCCGCACATTGTCTTCTTCAAGCTCAATGTCCGCCAGGGCTTGACCCTGCTTTTGTCCGTGCAAATTAGCTTCTTTTTGCTGGAGAAAGGCAGCAAAATAGGTGCAGTGGCGATCTCTAACCGCGGTTTCGGCCGCCGGATCCTGGGCCAGGTGTTCGGCCGCAAACTGCCGGAGTAGTTCGTGGAGCTGATAGCGGCCTGTGAGATCAGGCTGCAGCAACGATTTGTTGACCAGGCCCATCAGCGTCCGCAGGGAAGCACCGGTTACCGTTTGAGCCGCCTCTCGGGTAAAGCCACCTCTAAAAATTGAGAGCTGCTGAAAGACCGCCTGCTCGGTTGGGGTCAGGCGGATCCAGGTAGACTTAAAGACCAGGCGAATGCTGCGCTGGCGGTCGGGGATGTTGCCCAGCTCGGTTTCCAGAAAGTCGAGACTGTTTCGGATTTCGGCGGCGATTTCCGCCGGAGAGAGCAGTTCGACCCAGGCGGCGGCCAGTTCGATGCCCAGTGGCATCCCCTCGACGAGGCGACAAATATCGATAACATCCGTTAAATTATCCGTGTCCAGGACAAAGTCCGGCCGAACACGTCGGGCACCCTGGCGGAATAGTTCAACAGCACTGTAGGCCGCTACATCCGATCCCTTTTTCGGTGAGGACAGGCCTTGCCTTGTGTATGCCTGCTGTTCGGGCAGGCTCAAACCCTCCAGGGGCAAGAGCGTTTCCCCGTGCAGGTTGAGGCGTTCGCGTGAAGTCGCCAGAATCTTCACCCCCGACGCAGTTTGGACAATTTCAGCGGCCAACTGATCCACGCTTTTTTCCCATTTGGGGAGGGCGGGGAACGCAGTCGTCAGCAAATGTTCGGCGTTATCCAGCAGCAGGAGCAGTTGCTTGTCCGTGAGGTAGGCCAGGAGTTGCTCAATTTGGGTATCGTATTCCCAGTGTTCACGCTGGTCCCGATTATAAAATGGAAGATCGAGGGTGTCGGCGATCTGGGAGGAAATAAAGCTCGGATCATCAATCGGGGCCAGCGATACAAAGTAGACTCCGTCAACAAATGACTCTGCCTGTGCGCTGGCCGCTTCAATGGATAGGCGAGTTTTGCCCATACCCCCCGGCCCAAGAACCGTCACCAATCTGACCGTTGGGTCAGCCAGGTGGGTGGCAAGCTGAGACAGTTCAGCTTCTCGCCCCACAAACGGTGTCGGTTGAACCGGGAGCTTCACCGGTGGGGCCACTTTGGTTCCACGCTTTTGGGGCCGGAGATACAGTTCTCCCGAGGTGAGGCTTTGTAAGAGCGCTTGTGTTTCTGCCGAAGGTTCGACCTCAAGTTCTTCTGCCAGCGCCTCTGCGCAGCGTTGGAAGACGGCTACAACGCCGGCCTGATCGCCGAGTCCGGCCTGGGCCATCATCGAGGCGCGGTAGGCCGGCTCCGGAGTTAGGCCTTGGGCGATCCACCGCTCAGCCCATTCCCGGGTTTCTCGCCAGCGGCCCTCCTCAACCAGCCGGTCCAAAAGCAGCTGCAGCCGATCCTCATAGATAGCTTGCAGCCGCTCCTGCTCCAAGATGACCCAATCTTCATAAAAGCCCGGCAGCAGCTTGCCTTGATAGGCAGACACTATCCCGATCAGGTCATCGATCCCCCTCGTATCAGGGCTATCGTCGAGTAGGCGGTCAACATCAAGCTGGTAATCGGCCTCAATGTTGAACCCGACCGAGGTTTTGTCGGCCAACAAGTAATCTTCTCCCACCAATTTCCGCAAGCGCCACAATGTTTGGCGCAGATTGTTGCGGGCATTGCTTTCGTCGGAGTCGGGCCAGACCAGTCCGGCCAACTTCTCCCGGCGATGGCTGGTCCCGGCGTTTAATAGCAGATAAGCCAGCAAAAGCTGCCCCGGATGCCAGGGGATCTCGACAGGCTGGCCATCTAAGGTGACGGCAAACTTTCCCAGCAAGCAGATTTCCAGCATTGGCTCTCTCCTTTGAGATGCGATTGGCTAAGATTATGCCAACCATGAAAAAACGGGGAACGTTTCTCATTGTAACACACCGGGGATCCGAATTCAATCTTCATTTCTCCCAAAACGCATGCTGGATTAACGCTGGCGCAGACACTCGTGTAACGGTCGGTTGCTAAACTAAGCACAAAGTTAACCGATGAGGCCCGGACGCAACCAACCATCAGCCGGGCCATTACAAAAAAAGGGAGAAAAATCATGAACGGGCCGATTTCAAACTTTGAGCTGGCTAAGATGATGCACCGCGAATATGAAGCGGAAGCCAGTCGCTTTTGGGGGCAGGATGTGACCGGCGAGGAGAAACCGGCTCGAGGCAAAGTGAACAGACTGGCGGTGGCTTTAGGTGGTGTGAGCGTAATTGCGGCATTGCTTGCCCAACAGTTGCCTTTCTAATTCCACGGCAATGACTCGGCACTTGTGAGGTTCCGCCCACCGGCGAGGGCGGATCCGGTTTAGCGTCACCGTTGTGGACCGTGCCACAAAAGCTGAGGGCGTCCCATATTTGGGAAGACGCTAAAGAATTATTAAGGAAAGGGGGTACGGGGCAACAAACAGCTACTCACTCAACAGATTTTCAGATTGTTAAGCATTGGTCTACAAAGATTAATAATATGAAAATGGAGGAAAAATAATGAGTAAACGCGCCGACGCTATAGCAGAACGAATCGAGCAAGGGGGCGAAGCCCTGGCTGCCTTTACCGAAAGCCTGTCCGAGGCCGAATGGCAAACGGTGATTCCGGATGAAGAGCGCACAGTGGCCGTGCTGGTTCATCACGTGGTCGGTTAAGCTGTACCTTTGGTCGACTGGGCTGCGGGAGTGGCTGCGGGCAAGCCCCTCGCCGGGGTGACTTGGGATGATATCGCCCAGATGAACGCTCAGCACGCTCAAGAATACGCAAATGCAGGCAAACAGGAAACGCTCGACATGCTACGAGCCAATACCAAGGCCGCGGCTGATAAGGTCCGAAAGTTCACAGACGAGGAACTGGATACTGCGGTGTCGATATGCCTCTATTGGGATACGCCGTTGAGCGCCCAATGGTTTATTGAGTATCATTCGGTACGCCACAACTACAGTCATCTGGATAGCATCCGGGCTGCATTTAACCGCTAATGCTTGAGTCAGCTATGCTGCTCAGAGACGGATTCGCATCGCCTGGTTACTACTGGTGGACCTTTTCCTAATGTATCAGACGGAAGAATTTTAACTTATGTCTTTGTCTGGAGAGACGCAAGAATGAGACAGAGACCAAAGAAAGGAGCACAAAGATGCCTCTCTATATGGATGTTCACAAAAACGTGGAAGGATTAACGGCCAAAACAGCGGCTGAAGCCCACCAAAAGGATCTGGAGGTTCAGGGCAAGTACGGGGTGAAATATCTGCATTACTGGCTCAACGAAGCAGAGGGTACGGTCTTTTGTCTGTGCGAGGCCCCTAACAAAGAAGCGGCTGAAGCCGTCCACCGGGAGGTCCACGGCGGTGTGGCCGACGAAATCATCGAGGTCAAGGAAGGCGAGTAGTCCTCTGGCCTGCCCCCTGTTAGCGCCGGATAACAGGGGGCATTATGGTTAGGCCGATAACGCTAAATCAAGGAACGAAAAAAATTATGCCCAAATATGTCGTTGAAAGTGAAATGCTGGGGGTTGGGAGATTGTCGGCAGCGGAGTTTCACGCCGCAGCCCAACACAGCGTCAGCGTGCTGAATGAGATGGAGCTGGACATCGAGTGGGTGCAGAGTTTGGTGACCGCTGACAAAATGTACGCCATCTATGCTGCGCCCGATGAGAAAACGGTTCTGGCCTACGTTCGGCAGGTTGGTCTGTCGGCCAATCGTGTATCAGAGGTCACCACGACCATTGGTCCAACAACCGCCGAGCAGTGACGCCCGACATGAGGCTCCAATTCCTCGACACTAAAATACTCATTCCCGCGATAAAGCACCGCCCCATCCGAGTCAACCAGCACCACCACCGGCGCCTCGAGCCCCCAACCGTAAACGGTGGAAAAGACCGGACGCCCTTCGGGGCACTATGACCAGACGATCCAGCGCACGTTTGCTTTGCTCTGCCAAGGTGGAAAAGACCGGACGCCCTTCGGGGAGGGTCGGACATAACATAAAGTGATGGCACAAAACATAAGGGCTGGCACCTAACATAAAGAAGGCGACCGAGGGGAGAAAAACGGCCTGGGGAGCGGGAAAAGGGAGGCCTTGCTGCCGGACAGGAACCAAGCGGTAGGCCAAAGCGGGGGGTGCAGGCGGTCAAGGCTCTCACGGAAACTCGGGTTGAACCATTATTGGTTTGCTTAACTAATATCCAGGGCCACCTCAAATGTAGCGGCATAACCGGCCGCGACCGGGGTGACAGCCAGCCTCGTTTGGCCGCCGCTTTGGCCGTAGATGCCGTCATTGTCGTTTCTAAGACGGCGCTCGCCCCGGCTGTTGTAGGGAGGCTGGGCCAAGACCTCGTCGGTCAAGGCATCATCGAAGAACAGTTGCGAGGTGAAGTCGTAGCCATCGGCAGTGCGGATTTTGAAGTGAATATGCACCGTGCGGCCCTCGTACCAGCCGGGGTAGATGGTGGTGAAATGGGCCAGGCCGTTCTCGTCGGTAACCTGATAACCCCGCAAGAATTTTTGGCCCACCGTCCGCATGCCCAGCTCGCTCGTATCGGAGTAGATGCCGTGGGCGTCGCACTGCCAGACATCGACCTGCACCCCGGCCAGCGGCGAGCAAGCCCCCTCGACGAGCCGGTTGACTCGAAAGGTTAAATCGAGCCGGGCGCCTGCGCTGACTGTACCGTTCGCCGGGTCGCTGCGAATGTCGGACCGATTGAGGTCTTCTTCCACAAACACCGGGCCTTCGGTTAGCGCCGGTCTAACGACACAACCGGTGGGTAAGGCGGCATTTGTGGTCGCTACGGCGGAGAGATCGACGCTGCTTTCGCCACCCGGCCCTCCTCCGCCCAGGCTCGGCACCGCGCATCCTCCCAAAAAGAGAGTGGCTCCGGTCCTCCCTAACAGGGTCAGCACCTCTCGGCGGTTCAAAATCCGGCCAAGGGGACGATCATCGTCGTCGATTTCGCCTGCATTTTGCCACTGTAGTTGAGGTATGTTTTTGTTTTTCATCATTTTGTTCCTTTGAAAATATGTGGGGTGGGACAAACCCGGGTTTTCCCCACCCCAATGATTTTTATCTTGTTAAGGCCGGCCACCAGGTCCACCGCCTGGACCCCCTCTCTGGCCGCCGTTACTGGTGACCATACTCGAAATCGCCAAGCTGGCCACTTCCGTACCGGCGGTGTAGGCTCCACCGGTATGCAGGGCGTCAGTCGCCGGGCCGGTTGAACTGCCCCCGGTATAAACCACATAGGTGCTCCCGTTTGCCAGGGCGGGCGAGGACAACAGCACTGACTGGTAGTCTTTGGGGGGGACAAAGGTGAGAACCTCTTCACCGGCAGCAGTCTCAATATGAACCATCGTCCCGGCTGGCTGCGCTAAGTCAAAGTTGTACATCACCGAATACTGGGTTGATGAGGAGCTGGGAGCCTGGGCCATCCCGGAACTACCGACCGCCACCAAGGTGCCGCCGCTGATGTTGAAGGTGCCGCTATAATCCAGCGGGCCGTTGCCGTTGTTGGTGGGGCCATTGACAATCACCAGCCCGCCGGTCATATCGAAGTACCCGTTTGAGTCCAGCCCGTCGCCGCCGGCATCAACCACCAGGGTGCCGCCGTTGATGTAGAGATGATCCTCGTCGGACGCGGCAAACTCATTCTGGCCGGGCCGGCCGTTAAGCGCGGAGCCATCATTACCGCCCGCGACATTTATCCCGTCATCGCTGGCAACCAGGTGAAGGGTGCCGCCACTAAGGGTGATCACGGCGCTTTCAAGGCCCTCATAAGATTGGGTGATGTTCAAATCTCCGCCACTTATCTCCAGCGTCGCGTCGGCGTGGAGGCCATCATCACCCGAGGCTAACGTAATCGTGCCGCCGTCGAGGGTGAGCCTACTATTTGAATGGATAGCATCATCAGATGAGTCGATGGTGATGACGCCGCCGGTAATCGTCACATCAAGGCCGGCCTTCAGTCCTTTAGCGCTGGCGGCATCGTCCCCGTTACTGCCCCACAAACCCCAGCCGGCCAGCATACTGCTGTTACCGCTGCCGCCGCCCGTGGTCAGGGAAATATCGCCGCCGCTGACCAGTAGCCGGGTTTCGGCCTGGATACCGTCCAGCCCGGCGGTGATATGGAGCGTCCCACCCTCGATGGCGATGTAGCCCTTCTCAACATCGCTGTCATTGTGAGCTTGCAGACCGTCACCCCCGGCACTGATGGTGATGACGCCCTCCTTAATAGCGATAGAGTCTTTGCCCTTAAGGCCGTCATTCACGGCGGTGACGGTGGGGGGCCCGCCCGTGGTTTTTAGATCGTCTTGGCTGGCAATGCCGTTGTTGGCGTTGGCCGTGACCGTGAGAGACCCTTCGCCGTTAATCGTAAGATCGTCGTGGCTAAATATCGCTGCCTTGGGTTCATCCGATTCTGCATCATCGAAGAGAGAGGTTTCTGCGTCGGTGACATAATTTTCGGTGCCGGCGGCTAAAGTAATGACGGTTTTTTCCGCATTGACGACGTAGATGGGCGCGCTGGTCAAACTGGTGATACGGGCGTTATTCAGGACCAGGCTGACCTTTTGCTCATCCGTGGTGTTGACGACGACCTGTCCGTCATCCAGCGCGCCGCTGATGCTGTATATACCGGCAGAGGTGATTTAGTACTCCGCGCTGTGTTCAAATCTATAACGACCGGAGCATTAAATCACTTTATTACCTCCAGCTTATCAAAAAAAACCACCGGCCAACAGTGTGCAGAGTCACAACTTGTCAGGCACGGTGGTGATTTTCGTCACGACTGGCTATGACACCCGTCATAATGGTCAACTCGTTTACAAGGGGTAGTTGTTTTGGATCACTGTATCAATCCTGCCAGCCGCACGGCTCCGGTTCGTCGGTGCCCTCGCGCCAGCCACACCACTCGCTGTTGCCGGGATCGCGCCGCCCCTGGAAGGTGCGGCCTGTGGTCAGATCGAGCCGCCACTCAAATGAGTCTTGCTGGCCTTGATCGTTACGCCACAAGCCGGGCGGCTACACCTGTCAGAAGGGACGGTGCGCAACCACGTTAGCGCCATTTTTGCCAAGCTGGACGTAGCTGATCGCACCCAGGCCGCGGTGATTGCCATCCAGTATGGGCTGGGGCAAAGCGAGAGCGCCGGAGACTCAAGCTGGCCTTCCATCTGACAATAGAGTTTTTAGCGTGGATAAGCGAGCCACGATTCTCAGCCTTCTCTCAGCATTTTTAAGGACAATTAGGTCTCCAAGGAAGCAAGCCGACAGTGAGAGGAGACCAAAAGTGACCGGCAAAAATGAGAAGAAACAAACCACTCGTCGCCAATTTATCCGGACCAGCGCCCTGGCGACGACCGGACTGCTGCTCGCCGCCTGCGGAGCCGACTCGCTCACCGAAGTCGTCACGCCCACTCAGACCGCGCCCCCCCCGCCTCTCCCCACCAACACCCCTGTCCCGCCCACCGGCCCCCCCCCCCCCACCGAGCCCTCTCAAGGTTCAAACCGTACGGCCACGGACGAACCCTTACCCCCAAGCACGCCGGAACCAACGCCGGACAGGGCCCAGCTTTTTGTAGGTGGCCTTACCCAGGCTGCCATTCAATTTATGGAGTCACTCGATCCGGCTCAACGGGAGAAGGCAACCTACGCTTTCACCGACAGCGAACGCTTTCGCTGGCACTGGACCACCCCAGGCAATTTCCCCCGCAACGGGTTGCCGCTGCGTGACATGACGGACGCCCAAAAAACGCTGGCCTCGACGCTGCTTGAAGCCAGTCTATCGAGCATGGGCTTTGAGAAAGCCACCCATATCATCTCGCTCCAAAATGATTTGGGCAATGACCCTCAGCTCTATTATATTACCGTTTTTGGAGCGCCCGGCACAGACGAACCTTGGGGCTGGCGTTGGGAAGGGCATCACCTGTCGCGCCAGTTCACCGTAGTGGGTCAAGAGGTGATTATGACCCCTTTTTTCCTGGGATCGTGGCCCACCACTACCGAGGCCGGACTACGGGCCATGGCTCACGAGGAAGACGCCGCGCTGGAACTGATCAACTCGATGACCGGTAGCCTGCGCGAGATGGCCGTTTTTCAAGATCGACCTATCACCCAACATGTTACCCAAAACGCGGCGCAAGTTAGCCCGCTAGACCCGGTGGGCGTCTTGTACCCCGACCTGACCGCCCCTCAGCAGCAGCTTGTTATGGGAATTATCCACGCTTACCTGGACACACTCCCGGACCATCTGGCCGCAGCCAGCCTTGACCGGCTGAGTACGGCCGGCGTGGATCAAATTCGCTTTGGTTGGGCTGGAAGCCTAGAGTATCAACGGCCCCAGTATTATCGGCTGCAAGGTCCCACATTTCTACTGGAATACGATAACACCCGCAACGGCGGTACCCACATTCACAGCGTTTGGCGCGACTTCGAGCAAGACTTTGGCTATCATTTGCTCTAACCGGCCGGAACCGTAGGTATGGCTTGGCTCAAGCAAAACTGGCATCGGGTTGCCGTTCACGGGGCCGGATTCGGGCTGCTGGCGATGCTGGCTTTCTACTACCACTCGGACGTTCTGGTCAACCCCACTCGTTACGTGATTTTGCGCAGCGGTACACTGGGGCTGATCTTTCTGGTCGCGTCGCTGGCCTGTACCCCGATCCGTAGAATTTTGGGCTGGTCGAAAGTAGTCCAAATTCGCCGGGCGCTGGGGTTGTACAGTTTTGTCTTCATCGCCATTCATCTGTGGGGGTACGCGGTCTGGGAAAACTCGCTCTATTTCGATCTGATTTGGCGCGATTTGGGGGAGCGCAGCGCGATGCCTTTGGGCATGGCGGCCTTTGTCCTGCTCATCCCGCTGGCCGTCACGTCGACAGCCGGTTGGCAGCGGCGTTTGGGCAAACGCTGGCGCAGCCTGCACCGGCTGATCTATCCGGCGGCGATTCTCAGCGTGTGGCACTATCTCTGGCTGGATCGAGACTTCATTGTAGAACCCTTGATCTACGCGGCAATTGTTGCTGTTTTATTAGTGGTGCGCTTACCAATTTTGCGTTGGGCCCATAAATACTTACCCATGAGCGGAGGAAAACAATGAAAAAGCTAGACACATTCCAAAAATATCTAGTGGAAGAGTTTTACGACGATTACCGGGAGGGCTTAATTAGCCGCCGTCAATTTATTCGGCGGGTGGCCTATATTACCGGCAGCATGGCCGCTACCGTCTCAACGATGAGTTTGTTGGGTTGCTCGGCCTCTGAACTGCCCGATCCGGCCGAGCCAATTCCGTCGCCGGAACCGACCGCTACAACGCCGCCTACAAACACGCCCCCGCCACAGCCGACAGAGGAAGCAGCCGTCAGCGAACCGACCGAGGAAACTGCCGCTCAACTTGAGCCGGTCCCGGACGCGCAAAGTCCCTTGTCCGTACCCGAAGGCGATCCGGCTGTGATATCCGGCCCGGTTACCTTTACCAGCCAAGGCGCTGAAATTACGGCTTATCAAGCCCGTCCAGTGGCGGACGGGGTTTATCCCGCTGTATTGGTTTGTCATGAAAATCGCGGGCTAACTCCCCACATCGAGGATGTGGCCCGTCGCTTCGCTAAAGAAGGCTACGTCGCTCTCGCTATCGATCTCTTGTCTCGTGAGGGCGGGACGGCAGCGCACGATCGAGATGAAGTGCCGGGCTTGTTGACGGACGCCGGCCCCGACCGGCACGTGGCCGATTTCGCGGCGGGATTTGATTATTTGCGGACCCTGGATTTTGTTGACGGCGACCGGATCGGTATGACCGGATATTGCTTTGGCGGCGGCATCACCTGGCGGGCGGCCACGGCCTTGCCTGACCTCAAAGCGGCTGTGCCATTTTACGGCCCCGCCCCCGATTTGGATCAAGTCCCCAATATTAACGCCGCTGTTTTGGGCGTTTATGCCGAACAGGACGAGCGGATCAATGCCGGAATAGAGTCTCTGGAACAGGCCCTGGTTGAGGCCGAAGTGACCCATCAAATCAATATCTATCCGGGCGTTAATCACGCTTTTCACAACGATACCGGTCAACGCTATGTGGAACAACAAGCTACTCAGGCCTGGCAGGATACCCTCGCCTGGTTTGCCGAGTATTTGAGGCAAGCCTAAGGCTCAGGTGACTGGCCAGGGGCTAAAAAAAACAGCAAATGAAGCGGCGGAGAGTCACTTGGTCAAGGTCGTCGCTGGCGGCTAGAGAGTCAATCTATTCGGACAGGATTTGATGGGGGTCGGGCTTACAAACGAAAGTGAAGTTGAAGTTGTTCTCCAAAGCCAACTGGCCCAAGGGTTGATTGCTGTACAGGTCATCGCCTAACAGGGTCACGCGGTGAGGTTTGAATTGTCTAGCTTGTGGCTTGACCCAGCGTTTGGCCGCCGCCCGTTCACAATCCTGTTTGTCGTGCCCATCTTGAGGGACGATGTACTCGGGCACTCAATAGCGTATACCCCCCGGGTTTGACAGGGGGAAGTGAGTAGAGCCATTATCATCTCTTTGCTTGATCGGAGAGATGATGGCCCAGAACGAACTCAAACGATACAATACTCGATTATGCTAAGGCTTCACCGCCCGGGCCAGCCCCCTCCCCGACAGTGACGACCGGCCAGCCATCCGCCCTGCGCCGCCAGCCCTGGAGAAACAAGCGTGAGATAAACGAAACTATGACAGAACCCTCCTTTGTGCAACTGGTCACTCAAGTGTTGCTCGAGGCCAACCAGCCGCTCAGCGTAGCCGAGATTAGAAGCCGGGTGGAGCGGGTCCGGCCGGTGTCTACCGGCAATCCCCAGGCCACCCTCCGCAACGCGTTGACCCATATCCCCCTGGCGGCCAGCTTGGGCGGGCGCCCCGCTCGCTACACCTGGTGGCCCTGACCAGCGAGGTTCGGATGGCCCTGTGGCCCGACTTCTTTGCCAATCT
>CALMIS010000383.1 GCA_937864185.1 uncultured Chloroflexota bacterium | reverse complement strand
AATGTCCTTGTCATGAGTCTCAGAGCGACCTCGCCGGAGGTGGCCAAAGAGATGCTGGAGGCCTGGTTTTCGGAAAAGGTCCGGCCCGATGAGGTCGCGACAGTTGAGCATTTGAAGGATATTGAAGCGCGCCACGCGCAAAGGTAGCCTGTCGATGTAAACTAGGAGGGCAGAGCTGGCTCTGCTCGCAAACCAAGGTTTGCACTCCTTTGTAAGTACTTCTACCCGGGGTAGGGGCGTAAAATTTTACGCCCCTACCCCGCCCCTTCGAACAAACCCTACTCGAAATCAAATTGGGCTTGGGTCCCTTCGAGCGAGCCTGGCCCGAAATTGCTTTTGACCTGCGTCCCCTCGAACAGCCTCTGATCGAGTTTGATTTTGAAGTAGGTCCCTTCGAACAAAGGCATTTTGACTTTGCTTTTGACCGATGTCCCTTCGAACAACCCTCGCTCAAAACTGAGTTCAGGCTGTGTCCCTTCGAACAAACCCTCTTCGAGATCAGATTGGGCCTGGGTCCCTTCGGACAAACCCTCTTCGAGATCAGATTGGGCCTGGGTCCCTTCGGACAAAGGCGTCTTGACTTTGCTTTTGACCGCTGTCCCTTCGAACAGCCCTCGATCAAAACTGAGTTCAGTCTATGTCCCTTCGAACAAGCCTCGTCTGAGTTAGCGATCTCTCCCTAAATGCAACCAAGAATGAGTCCAAGCCAGCCGATTTTATTTTGGCTGTGAGCGCGGGCTTATGTTTTTTGTTTGCCTGCCGATAAGGTAAGTAGTTGTTGTAAACTATAATTCCAAATTAGCCTAATCTAGAAGACAGGAGTCAAAATAGAACTATGTTTCAATTTCGTTTAGATGCAACCAGTCCTTACACTTTACGCATGCCAAAGACGCGGTACCGGTCTGAGATTGTGGCCCTGGCCCAAAAGTTTGTCGCCTATGAATTGACTCGTCCGGAGGCGGCGCGGACGCCGCTCACCGGCCGGTTGGCCGCGTTGCTCGATGAAATCAGGCCTCATTATGATCATCGCTTCACCGGTGAGCAGCAGCGTACCTCCGCCTCCGAAGCCGTCAAGCGCTTGGATGATGAAGCCAAGACTCTGGTCAGCTATATCTGGAATATGATGAACTTTTTATTTAAAGCGACTCCGGAACGAGCCCTGGCCTGGGGTTTTGAGGTCCGGCAGTCAACCCGCCGGATTATCAAACCTCAATCCCGCCAGGAACGGTTAGCGCTCTTGACTCGCTACGCGGCCAAGGAAGAAAGCTGTCCTGAGTATGAGCGCTTCAGTATGCCGGATCTGGCTGAGGTGCAGCGGATACGGGACGAACTGGCCAAGAACCTGTCCGCTCGTGACGCCGGCCAAACCCAACGCAAGGTTAGTCTGGTTGCCACTGAAGGGCTGGCCGATAAAATGTTTAACCATCTGCAATCCGCCGTGGTTTATCTCTTAACCGAACAGTACAATTACAAGATCACGCCCGAGCTGGAGAATTGGGGCTTTGAGGTGATTCTGATGCGCAACGGCAATGGCCATGGCCGCCCCAACGGGAACGATTCCAGTAACGGCCATAGCCAAAACGGCAACAACTTGGAGGATAGCAGCAACGGCGCCGCGGCGTAAAGAGTCGAGCATGCCGTGGTCTTGGTCCAGGGTTCTGCTTAGCAGGACCCTTTTTTGTTTAACCGGCCGGTTATCAACCTGCTTTAGAGTAGGGGTGAAAGTAGCCGGTGGTACTGGAAAAAGCTCCTAAATTGAGTGATAATTGAGCCATAGTGTTGGGAAATAAGTTTAACGGTATCTACTCAGGCATGTCATTTCGACCGCAGGGAGAAATCCCTCGTAAGCTGCTTTTACCCAACAGGTGGCCGGAAAATGAGAACTTTTGCGTATATTTTCCCGCTGTTGCCCCTTCATTGTGGCCCTGTCATTGACAGGCTCTATAGGGATTTCTCGCTCCTGCGTCGCTCGAAATGACATGGGGGTGAATAGTTTCGTTTAACGATTATATGACTTACTGGCTGCGTCTGCTGCTCTTCTTTCTTTTGACCTTGGTTACTGCTTTGCTGAGTCTGCCCTTGTTGTTAGGCGCGATCACTGCCGTGGGTCTAGTTTACGCCCCGTGCAGTGAGAGCGGGGCCACGCCCGCTGCTTATGGCCTGACCTGGGACGAGGTCATCTTACCGGCTCAAGGGGGTGGAGCCTCTCGGGGTTTCTTCATCCCCGGCTCCAACGGGGCGGCGATTATCATTCCGCCCACCGGCTCGCAGGGGCGCTCGGGGCGGCTGGCCGAAGCGGCTATGCTGGCTCGACACGGCTACGCGGTCCTGCTGTACGAGTCGCGGCGGTGTGCCGGGCTGGGGCCCTTAAGTCTGGGGTATTTGGAAGTGGCTGAGGTCGGAGAGGCGCTGGACCTTCTGCTGGTCCAAGAGCGCGTCGATCCGAAGCGGATTGGCGTCTACGGCTTTTCAACGGCGGGCGCCACCTCGGTTATGGCCGCGGCCGAGCTGCCCCAACTTCAAGCCATCATCGCCGAGGGCGGGTATGGCGATTTCCTGGCTAACGCCCTCCTGCGTCACGAGAATGATCCGCTGTCGGCCTATTTCTTAGCGCTGCATCATTGGTCGCTGCGCCAGAGTTACCGGCTGTTGCTCGGCCTCGACCTGAGCCAACTCAGCCCGGTGCGCGTCATCGATCAAATTGCGCCGCGGCCCATTCTGCTCATCTACGGCAGCGAGGAAATCACCCGGGCCGGCGCGGTTGACCAACAAGCCGCGGCCGGCAGCAACGCCGATTTGTGGATCGTCGAGGGGGCTGGGCACGGCGGTTATCGCGCGGCGGCCGGCCAGGAATACGAGCGGCGGGTGGTGGGGTTTTTTAATCAGGCCTTGAGGCATAACCCCGGAAAATAACTTACCCTTCGTAAAGCGTAAAACGTAATGATTGGTAGTCTCCCGGTAAAGTGTTGTTTAGGTATTTTAACCACGGATTACACAGATTACACTGATTATTTTTCTTTTAATCCGTGAAATTCGTGTAATCTGTGGTTTATTTCTCTCAACAACACTCAAAAGGGGGACTACCTGATGATTTGACCTCGAAGAACTTTACGTTTTACGTTTTGCGTTTTTACTTCTGATCATTAATCTCTTGAGAAAAGCTAAACCCAAGGAGGATTCTTTTGAGCGAGATGGTTGTCTCTCCCAATTTGATGAAGCAAGCTCTAGCCGACGGCCGCTTCCTGGTCGGCACCATGGTGGCCGAGTTTCGCCAGCCGGCGGTCATGATGCTGTTGAAAGAGGCCGGCTTTGACTTTGTGATCATCGACAATGAGCACGGGCCGTTTACCATTGAAACCATTGCCGATTTGAGCCGTACCGCCCGGTTGCTCGGCTTAACGCCGCTGGTGCGCGTGCCGGACCTGGCCTATCCGTATCTGGCTCAGTCGCTCGATGCCGGGGCGCAGGGGTTGATGGTGCCGCGTCTGCAGCATCTGGGGCAGGTCCACACCGTGGTCGAGATGATGAAGTATCCGCCGCTCGGTCGGCGCGGCTGCGCCTTGAGCCGGGCTCACACTAACTTCCGCTCCGGCCCCTTAGCCGAGACGATGGCCGCGGTCAACGAGGAGACGCTGCTGATTATTCAGATCGAGACGCAGGAAGCCGTGGACCAGATCGAAGCGATTGCCGCCGTGCCGGGTGTCGACGTGGCCCTGGTCGGGCCGACGGATCTTTCGATCGCGCTGGGGGTGCCGGGCCAACTCGACTCGCCGGTGCTGCACGCCGCGATTGAGCGGGTGATCGAAACGTGCGAGCGGCACAGCGTCTATCCGGCTATCCATATCAACAGTCCGGACTGGGCCGCCTACTGGGCCAAGAAGGGCATGCGGCTGGTCAGTTCAGGAGCCGAGCTCTCCTTTTTGCTCAGCGGCGCGCAGTTGGTGGCGCAGGGGATTAAGCAAGCGGTTGGCGTGGGATGAGTGAAGTCTGGGTATAGGGGCGTAAAATTTTACGCCCCTATACCCAGTAAATTTTTTCGTGCCGTCCTTAACCCACCCAACTCTGAACAATAAAGCCCATCGAAAAGAGGAGACTGTAGACTAACTCCAGGCGGGCCGTGGCGGCCAGGGCGAGATTGAGGGGCCGGCCTGTCTCTCTTTGGATACTGCGGACGAGGGGGGGGACCAGGGGCAGCGACAGCCAGGTCAGTAAGACCCAGATCGAGCTGAGACCGGCCAGCCACATCAGCAGGGGGATGGCGTAGGTAGCGATCAAGAGGAGATAATATTCCGCTCGCGCGCCCGCCGGGCCAAAGCGAACGGCCAGGGTGCGTTTGCCCACCCGCCGGTCGGTGTCGAGGTCACGCAGGTTGTTGACGACCAGGATATTCGTGGTTAGCAGCCCCAGCGGCACCGAGGCCCACAAGGCGGTCGGGCTCACGGTTAAGGCCTGCACATAGTAGGTGCCACCGACAGCGACCGGCCCAAAAAAGATGAAGACAAATAGATCGCCCAGGCCGTTGTAGCCGAGCGGATAAGGGCCGCCGGTGTAGGCAATGCCGGAGATGATCGACAGCAGCCCGATAGCCACAATCGGCCAGCCGCCGGCGATGACCAGATAAACCCCGATGAGCGTGGCCAGGCCAAACGTGAGCCACATCCCGGCCAGCACCTGTCCCGGGGCGAGCAGGCCGGCCTGAGTGACGCGCAGAGGACCCAGGCGCTCGCTGGTGTCGGCCCCCTTTTTGAAATCAAAAACATCGTTGGCTAAATTGGTGCCGATTTGGATGAGCAGAGCGCCCAGTAGGGCGGCCAAGGCCGGACCCAAGCTAAAGACGCCCTCGCTCCAGGCCACGGCGGTGCCGGTAATCACGGGGGCGGCGGCGGCGGGGAGGGTTTTCGGGCGGGAAGCCAGAAGCCAGACTTTAATAGCCGAGGGTGAGTTTATCACACTAACGCGTCCAGCTAATTCTCTCCTCAGCCCAGCCGCGGCTGGCATCGCGGTTGCCGCCGACAAAACCATCGGGGGAGCCTTCCATATCGAACAGCTTAACCGACTTGCCGCCGGTGGGGCTGACGGCCCAGATGGCCCACTCCTCTCCCCGCCGGCTGGCAAAGGCAATGACGCGTCCATCCGGGGACCAGGCCGGTAAGCCATCTTCAGCCGGCTCTTCGGTGAGGCGGGTCAGATTGGTGCCGTCAACGTTGATGACGTAGATTTCCCAATTGCCATCCCGGCGCGACATAAAAGCCACTTGCCGGCCATTCGGCGAGAGCGCCGGTGCGGTGTCATCATCATTGGTGGTGACGACGATAACGTCTTGCAGATTGGTGTTGGCCGTGCGCAGGCCGCGACCGGTAGCGCCCCAGCCCTCAAAAGCCAGGCGGCCATCCCGCCCGACGGCCGGATACTCGCCTTCGCCCAAGACCGCGCCCAGACTGTCCACTTCGCTGCTGCCGACCTTCATTAAGCGCGACTTACGATCGCCCTCCCGCCGGGAAAGAAAGATGATTTCGTTGCCGTCCTGCGTCCAGGTAGGCAATTGATCCTCCACAAAACGAGCCAACTGCCACAGCCCACTGCCGTCGAGGTTGGAGGTGAACAAGCCCCAGCCGGCCTCCGGCCAGGAGCGAAAAGCGATCCGCTCCCCGCTGGGACTAAAGGCCGGCTGGCTGGCACTCTCCCGGAAAAGCTTGGTGCCGCTGCCGTTGGCCTGACCGAAATAAAGGTCATAGTCGGTGCCGTTGAAGACCGGATAGGCAATTGTCCCGATCAGGCTGGGGGCCGGTACTCCGCCGGGCGACACGGTCGTGGGTGTAAGCGTGGGGGTGACCTCGAGGGTGGGCGAGGGAGTTGGCTGAGGAACGGGAGTCTCAGTCGGTTCGGATGTTTCGGCCAGCTCGCCAACAGGCGCTGAGGTCGGCTGTACCATCTCGGTTGGTGTGCCGGTTGGGGCGTCACTGAAGCCTTGGGGCACAAAGTCGGTGGGGGTAGTGGTTGGGGGTGAGACGAGAGGAGGGTCCTGGGCGCTGGTGGCGCTACTGTCGCCGCTCCACAAGATAAAACCGGCCACCGCCACAAGAGCGATCGCCAAGACAGCCGCCAGCGCGCCAAATAGCACAGGCGAGAGCCCCTGCTTTTTGGCCGGCTTTGGGGCAGGGGCGATTGGGGGAACCACCGGCTCGGGCAGTGCTTTTTCGGCCAAAGCGCGGCTCATCTCTTCGGCAGATGGGTACCGCTCGCTGGGATGGACGCCCATAGCTTTAACAATGACCCGTTCGGTGTTCGCTGACAACTGGGGGCTGTGCTCACTGGGAGCCCGCAAGACCGAGGGATTGAGCAACCGTTCGTGGACATTAGGGGGGGCCACATTGGTCAAGAGATGGTACAGCGTCGCAGCTAACGAATAGATGTCGGAGCGGGCATCGGTATGGGCATCGCTGCCGGCAAACTGCTCGAGGGGGGCATAGGCCGGCGTGCCCAGGCCCCGGAGTTCGACTTTAGTGTTGGGATTATTTGGATCGAGCAGCTTGACCAGGCCAAAGTCGACCAGCTTGATCCGGTTGCGGGTATCGACGCGCAGATTGGCCGGCTTGATATCCCGGTGAATTATCGGCATTGGTTCCTGAGTGTGCAGGTAGATTAAAGCATCGAGGATCTGTTGAGCCCAGTTCAGGACCTGATCTTCGGCCAGAGGCGCGCCGACGCGTTGTAAGCGGCTGTCTAAATCTTCCCCTTCAACATAGTCCATGACCAGGTATTCACGTTCATTTTCGATGAAATAGTCGGACACTTTGGGCAGGTTGGGATGATCGAGCCGGGCCAAAACGCTGGCTTCGGCCATAAACTGATCACGGGATTGAGCCTGAACTTCGGGGCTGGCGCTGGCATCAAGCCGGTTCTCCTTGATGGCGCAGCGCCGGCCTTTGAGTCGCCGGTCGTTGGCAAGATAAACGGCGCCCATCGCCCCACAGCCTAGGACACTGGTTATTTCATACCGATTGCTCAAGACCGTGTTCTCGCCGAGTAGGCCACGCAGCATAAAGCCGCACAGGACACAGGTTTGGGCCTGGTCCGTGTTATTGTGGCTACAGGCTGGACACATTTGGGGCATAAGTCGTTCCCTAAAAGTGTATCAAGTGGTGAGAAGGTCAGGATAGAGGAGAGATTGCAACAATGATCACAATCATACAAATTTTACCCAAAAACGCAAAGAACAAAAAATAAGACGAGGTCCCCTCACTTCCAAACCAGGCCATGCTGGCATTTTACGCTCTACTTTCTGATTGACAAGATCAGAAAAGAAATCTATGATCCTGATCTTTCGTCATAGACTGGCCCAGGGAGGCAATGGAGTAGCTACAATGTTCAACATGCGTCAACTGTATGTTTTCAGTTTGGTACTTCTGTTATTGACAGGAGCCGGCTGTTCAACCACTCACGAGTATAAGGGCACCAAGCTGGATCCGCCGATCCCGGTGCCGGATTTTGAGCTAACTGCGGATAGTGGCCAGCCTTTCCGGATGAGTGAGACAAACGGGAATATTAAGTTGGTCTTCTTTGGATATACATTCTGCCCTGATGTCTGTCCATTGACCCTCAGCGAAGTGCGCCAGGCCCTGGCTAAGTTAGACCCGGCTCAGCGGGAACGCGTTGATGTTCTTTTCATCTCAGCCGACCCGGAACGAGATACCCCAGAAGTCCTCGATCGATATTTGTCTAACTTTGATCCGACCTATATTGGTTTGACCGATGATTTTGAGAAGATTCAAGAGGTGATGAAACCTTTTGGCGCTTCGGCGCAGAAGGAAGTAGTTGAAAACTCCACGACAGGGTATTTGGTCAGCCACACCGCGCGACTCTACCTGCTAAATCCCAACAACGAAATACTGATGCTTTACCCTTTTGGTTTTCCGCCCGAGGATTTAGCCAGTGATATCAGTGCTCTGCTCGCTGAAGGGGTTTAGGTGGTCAGCGTCGCCTGAGACCAGGCTGGTGTTCACAACTGTCAGGGTGACAGAATCAAAATTGGGAGGTGGCATTTGGATCCACCTCCCAATTTTCTTAAATAACGGTCATTCAGTTTTTTGTGAAGTTATTGAACAGGCTTTTAGCCGATCCACGCCGTAAAGCAGCGTTCAGGTAAAGGTGAGATCTTTGCTCTACTCCGTGACAACAAGCCGGCCTTGCATCAAAGGATAGTGCCCCACGACGGTGCAGATAACTTTATATTCGCCGGGTAGCAGGGCCGGAATCTGGGCACTGGTGGTCTGCCCGCCTGGGACCAGGCCGGTGTCTTCCAAGATCACACCAGCATTGTCCGCTTCGACAAACGGTTCGGGCACTTCTTCGCCTTGTTTAACCACGGCCCAGTTGTGCTCTAAAACACCCTTGTTGTCCATATTAACCGTGATTTCGGCGTTGGCCGGCACTGTCCAGGTTGGGGGGGTTTGAGCATTATCGTTTGTTTCCCCGTAATAGATGTCATGCATCACCACCGCTATCGATGCCGGTTGAGCGGCTGCTGGCGCCTGCGCGGCGGGCTCTGCTGCTCCACCACCACCGCCACACGCTGCTAAAAACATAGTGCCTAGAACGGCTAAGACTGCAAACAACTTGAATTTCATGACTACTCTTCTCCTTTGAACATTGAAAGTTTAATTAGGCTACAGGATTAAATCAGAATTCTTGATTTTGTCAATAATTTATTCACCTTTTGTAGGGTTATTTAAATCTTACTCTCAAATTGACTTGGTTGTTGGGTCTGGATTGCGCCCTAGAGCTTACGGTGGCAACACTCCCAGGAATGAGCCGATCCCGCGTTGCATCTTAAGCGGCGCGATGGCCGCCAACTGCCAGAGCAACGACCACAGACCCGGCCAACGCGGCAAAAAGAGATGGCGGGCCACCATCGCCCGGCGAACCAGCAGGCGACCCAGGCGATGGTCCAGAAGCCGGGTCCGGTAGTGTCGAAAGGAAAAATCGTTTCGAGCAAAAGCGTCTCGAACGGTCTCAGCGATGACCTGGCCGTATTCCATTCCATAAGAGATACCTTCGGCAAATAAGGGATCAACCCCGGCGGCATCACCGGCCAGCAAAACGTGAGGTCGGGAAAACTCTGCCTTCGGATTGAACCATCGTACCGGGTGCCCTTCGAGCGGAATGCGGTCAAGGTTAATATGGCGGGCATTCAGGCCGGTCAAAAAAGTTTGTTTGAGATTGCCTCGCCGCTGCTTGGCGGCGGTTCGGCGTTCGATCCGGCTATCAAATATGCCGCGATTCATGTAAGGTTGGCCGGCAATATAGCAGGGAAAGTCCCAGACGTACCCTTGAATCCCTTGCAAAACGCAAGAAAAATCGAATACAGCCGTGTGCCGCTGCCAGTCAGGGTCGCAAGTGGGATCAACCGGAGTCAATACCCGCAGTAGGCGAGCAATGTTAGTCTGCTCGGGGAGATGAAGTTTTCGCCGGACCGTGCTGTTCGCCCCATCGGCCCCGATGACGATCTTAGCATAATACTGAGCCCGACTTGTTGTTAATTCAACCCCGCCTGCCGTAGGCCGAAGATCTATCAGTTTTTCGTTTGATTGCAGTTGTAAACCCCGATCTGCTACCGCTTGAGCCAGGGCTGCATCAAATTCGCTGCGCTCAATGACGCACATAGCGTTGGGGATGGCCACGGTAAAGCCCAAGCGCTCCAGCCGGAAGTCCAGGCGGTGAACTGCAAAGGAGGTGACATTAATCTGTAAGCCAAGATTACGTAGTTGCTCTTCACCATGAAAAGTAACCCCCCCACCGCATAGTTTGGGTCGAGGGTGCTCAGCCGCTTCCAAAATTAGGAGTTCCGCCGCCAAAGCAGGAGAGAGCCGGGCCAGGTACAGAGCCGTGGCTAGACCGGACGGTCCACCGCCGACAATGATGATTTTGTAGGGGGTCGGTTTTTTCATAACTACGCACCGCGAGGATTGTTCAATTCGCGGGGGCTAACTATATCGCGACTCCTGCTTCCATTGCTCGGAGCGTATCGGCCCGGGTCATATTTTCGGCGTGGACTTCGCGGAAACGGGAGACACTGATGTGCCACAACATGATGGCGGCCAGCACCATCCCCATGGCTTCTATGCCAAAAATAGTGAAGTAAGCGATATTTGGACTCAGTAAGCCGGTTTCAATTAAAGCTGTATGCAGGCCGCCACCGCTAAAAGAAGCCAGCCCGTTGCCAAAGGCTTGGGCTACGCCCCACAGCCCCATGAAAAGACCGGTGGCCCCGTCGATGGTCATATCCATCATCATAGAGAGAGCCCCAACGTTGAAGAAGCCGGTAAACAACCCCATCAAGATCAGAGCAGGGGACACAAAGTTGGCTTGATGCAGCAGCGCCGCCAGGGCCAGTAAAGTCATACCGGTGGCTGTACCGTAGCATCCGATCGCGGCAATGGTGCGTTTTTTGATGGTGAAGAGGGCACTGAGCGCTCCCATCAGGAGCATGCCTATGAGAACACCGCCGCCCCACAGCGGTTGAAATCGAGTTGTTTCCGTGACCGGCATATTAAAAACCTCAGCCCCGAACACCTCGAGGATGTTATCTTGGAGGAAGATTGAAAAGATAGTGATAAAGACAAAGATAAAAAAACCGCGCGCATGTGAGTTTTCGGTCAGGATCTTAATCGCTGCCTGGATGGCATTTCCCTCCGGAGTCACGGTTCTGGCTTGCTGAGTAACCTTGATCAGAGCCTCACCTTTCAACCGTTTCTCAAGACCAATTACCCCTAACAAGGCTGAACTCATGACGACTAAGGGGGTTAAGTTATACAGCCGTTGCATTGCCACCAGGCTATATTCTTGCCGGACGATATTGAAGATAATCGCGGCAATGATGGTGCTAAGGATAGTAAAGCTCCACACTATAGAAATAACGGCACCCCGAGAGCGGGGGTCCGTCACTTCCGCAATGAGGGCGTGATGGGTGTCACCCATGAAAGCGATAGCAATTCCGTATACAAAAAACAGACCAAAAGCGGCTAACATGGCCAGATTGGAACCGGCTGCCATATCATGAACAACCGTGGGCAGGACTAAAAAGACCAGGCTACCAATGAGGCTGGCCAGTAACAAATACGGCGTTCGGCGCAGTCCGAAAATGGGGTACCGATCGGCTATGCGCCCCGAAACCACCTGAAAGGGAGATAAGAAGTGGTGCATAGCCAGCAACCCCGTAATCAAAACAGCGGCAATGCCGAGCTCGAAAATAGCGATCCGATTAAAATCAATGGTCAGTAGAGCAAACATCCAACCTACGCCCAACTTAGGCAGGGCGAGCCTCAAAGTGGTGACTGCCGCACGCAGAAAATTAAGAATTTTAATTAAATAGGGCACGTCATACTCTCCTTATAAAAGGTAAGCAGGCTCGTTTTTACGCTAATTATAGACCGACTCGCTAATGTTGACAAAACTTTGATTAAAGTTAACATATTGCTGCGTGTTCGCTTAGATTGTCATTTGGATAAATAGACTATTCCTGATTAAGAAAGTTTATCATCGCAACTGTCAAACTAAACGGATGCTACTTCGTTTGACTTCCCCTACTATTCTGCTCAAACCAAATATTTTATGGAGGAACACTGTGGTTCGCACAAAATTAAATGCCACTCCGTGGGAGCAGCGACTAATAGAACGGGCACAGGTATTGCCAGAAAGAGATGCAGCCAATCAAGGATTTCGAGTCAATGTTAAACGACTAAACTTGGCTTATGCTCTCTGTGAAGCAATCACGGCCGAGCATAGTCGCACATTTTATCTGGCTTCCTCTCTGCTGCCCAGAAATCAAAAGCAAGCTATTCGGGCCTTGTATGCTTTTTGTCGCCTCAGTGACGATTTAGTTGATAGAGCTACGGGCGATCGGCAAGCCAAGTTTGACCAGTGGCGCCAGCGTATTCTCGATAATAAGCCGGCTGATGATGATTTGGTGGCCTTAGCCTGGGCCGATGCTCGCACCAAGTACAAGATCCCCACGACCTACGTGCATCAATTTTTGGATGGTGTGGCCACCGATTTAACGACCGGACGTTATGGAACTTTCGCCGATTTAGCTGAATATTGTTACGGGGTAGCGGCGACCGTTGGGTTGATGTCCATGCATATTATCGGTTTTTCAAAACAAGAGGCAATTCCCTATGCCGTAAAATTAGGGGTCGCGTTGCAAATGACAAATATTTTGCGGGATGTGGGGGAAGATTGGACGAACGGCCGATTGTACCTGCCACAGGAAGAGTTAATTGCTTTTGACCTGACAGAGGGGGATATTGCCGCGGGCCAGGTTGACCAGCGCTGGCAGGCCTTTATGCGCTTCCAAATTGGGCGTACTCGCCAACTGTACGCCGAAGCTTTACCTGGTATCGCTTTGTTGCACTGGCATGGCCGTCTGGCTATTGCCGCCGCGGCCGAGCTCTATCGAGCTATTCTTGAAGATATCGAGAGACACGACCACGATGTTTTCAATCATCGAGCTTACCTGAGTAGTCAGGACAAACTTGTTAGACTCCCTGGTATTCTCTGGCGAGTAACAACCCAGCGACATCAGGAGCAAATCGAACCCCGGTCGTCCGGCCTCCCGATAAGCTACCAGTCCGACAAACAGGGTAAGGCCCCGAATAACTAGCGACCTTTAAATTCTGTCCTGAGCTTGTCCAACCACTCAACGATTGGCGTACCGGTACCGTTTAGATTTTTTTCAGCAGCCCGAAAGTAAGCTTCGAAATATCGGCTTTGGAAATCCAACGGGACGCCGTAATTGGCGATAAGGTTGCGAGCTAACTTTATCTCAGAATTTAAGAAACTGATATCGCCCAGATTAAGGGCAGCCAAGATGTCCTGGCCTAACCGGGCATTGGTTCCGTTCATGTGCTCAAGTGGAAAATTTTCATGCTCAAGCATCTGTCTGAGGTCAAACTCAATCAGGTGCCGTTTAGCCCGAAAGTAACTTGTGGCTTGCTCATAAGGTTCCGGGATAGGTTTAACGTTCATAACCGGCGGATCAAAGGCCATAATCTGGCCAATGATTTGGGTGGCGTCTTCTATACTTTCACCCAAAAAATGACCGTAAATCCGTTGGTTCAAGGACGGAATAAGACTAAATACGGAGCCACCGAAAGCGGCGTTTACGCCTTTATCGTTGAGGAGTTGAGTTAGTTTTGATAAAGACGCCGCGGTTTGCAGTCGTTGCGCCGCCAAAACAACCAATTCAGGTTTAATGGCCTCAATCGTCGACTCGAGTTGAAAAAAAGGTATATTTGCCCCTAGATAAACCACATCCCAACCGCGATAACGGAGCAGCAGCGACAGGACAAGCAGACCAATAGTATGCTCTTCATGAGGCGGACAAGCCACTAGAATGCGGCCAATACGGGTTGGCATGGGGGCGGCGGCCAGTAAGGCGTTTAGACGTTCTATGGTTAGCGCTGAAGCGAAATGTTCTTGGTGAACTGTCGCCAAGTTTCTGAACCAGAGATCACCGATATGTGATAATCCTTTTTGTAAAATTTCCTGGCAAACCATTTTGACCGGATAAATGGCAAAGGCTTGGGTTAACACATTTTCGGCGGCGGCCTTGTCAAATCTTAAACAATTGGCCACCCATTTTTGGCGGATGTCCGCCAACGCATCTCCAGGCCCAGAGGTGGTCATCAGGTCACCGGCCTGATACGCAGCGACGGTTAACGGATCTTCGTCCCTGCCTTCCAAATGATGCCAAAGCTCGATTGCCCGGCTGATAGTCATGCCTTCATCCAGCCGAGCAATGAGCCACTTCACAGTGTCAATATCTTTTTGCGTATAAATCCGGTGTTTCCCTTGTGTTCTCAAGGGACGAGGCAGACCATATTTTCGTTCCCAGGAGCGCAAGGTGTGTGGTTTGATGCCGGTCTCTAAGACCACGGCCTTAAGGTTGAAAGTGGGCGATGTTTCAGCGGTGCTCATCAACTAACTCTTATCTATGGTAATCACCAAATTTTTTATTGTCGCCAGAGTGGAATAGGTCAGGTAAATTGTTATTGTAACCATAACCTTAGTCCGATACAACCTTGAAACCCTTTTATTAACATCATATTGGGGTTATGGGGTCATTTAGAAGGTCTCTTTGTCAAAAGGTCGCACTTGATTTGGAAAATTGGGAAAAGTTCGAGTTGACAAGGATAGTGAACTGTGTTAATATAATTCTAATATTAAATTAAGGTTTTATTCAGCTTAAATTAATCTTTTTCCATCATAAGCCTTTTTTGTTTCTAAGTCAATGGTCAAAATTTTGACAGAAATATAAAGATTTGTGTGGAAAAGGTTAAATATCGTCAGGACGCAGCTTAACTTCAGTTATAATCGGACCAAGAAAGCCTCTCCCTCCTCTATTGTTAATCATCACCTCTCTATCACATCGGTGTGAGACGGTCAATGTTTATGACTCGAATTTTGCTCTCGCGACTCAATCCTTGACGAGAACGTTGGTCTTTGTGTTCCTATCGGTTTTTTTAAACAAATAACAATTTTTTTAAGGAGGCTTCCCAATGGCTGTTAGAGATCAGTATGCGTACAATAATGATAGAGTTCCAGACAAATGGAAAAACCTGTTCACCAATGAAGAATGGTACATGCACGACATCGTGGTAAAGTCCACTTACGGCTTTATGGCGATTGCTATCGTTGCCCACCTCTTGGTCTTCATTTGGCAACCCTGGCTCCCGTAAGTGGTGAGTGGGATCTAAATTTAAACTAACTTAAACAAAAAATTTAACTCCAAGACAAGGAGAGTCATCATGTCACAAGAAAGCAATTTAGTGCCGGTGCGGCCAGAACGGCCAGTTGAATTTCGGACAACTATGTTCCTGTACATTTTGTTAGGATCTGGGGTTGCGCTATTGATCCACTTCATCCTGTTAAGCACACCCACTTACAACTGGCTCGCTGGTTAGGTGCGTAAGAGGTAGGGTACCCTCTACCGCTTTAAGCACCATGGTCAAGCGATAATCTAAAATCTCACCCTTCAAGGTGAAGGATCACCCTTTTTTGCCTTATTTGTTGGCAAGAATAATGTCGGTTTTTGAAGGCCGTGAGGTTGTTCTTTTTATGAACTCAAATAATAGAATAACCTGATGGCCTTCTTGTTCTAAATTTAGAATTTTTACCGGATCCAACGAGTGTTTCCTGACCCAGTACATTTGAAGTTCAAATGTGCTGCGTTGGTTGGTTGCGTTTGCTTGACCGAGCCAAAACTCAGTCCTAACTCTGTTGTGTGCAGCTATGGCCTAGTAGTTGCAGTAAAATTATACAAAATGCGTAAATAGCCCACTATATCGTCCTCCTGACATAAGCGCCATCGTCGTCGAAGGCGCCAGATGGTTGCCTATGCCAGTGAACATATGTGTTCGGTCTTTTTGAAAGGAGAGGCAACCTGTGGTTCCAGAAGTTTTAACTCCATCGGTAATTGAGTCAAGACCAAATATCGAGGGTGAGCGACCGGCTGCTGAACGAATTAGAGAAGGCGCAATCGTCTCTTTCTCTGAGGTAGAAAAGCAGTACAAAAAACCCGGTGGTACAATCCTATATGCCCTTTTTGGCGCCGATCCCTTTGATTTTTGGTTTGGCCGTTTTTATGTTGGCGCCTTTGGCGTCATGTCGATCATCGGTATATTTTTTGGTGTCCTTGGTTATCTTTACCAGGCGTGGGTGGTTGAGGGTGCTTACAACTTGTTACGAGCCCGCATCGATCCGCCGCCCGTCAGTTTGGGGTTGCGTATGGCCAGCCCCGGTGAACCGGGCTTTTTCTGGCAGATAACCGTTTTGTTTGCGACCATCGCCTTTATTGGCTGGACGCTGCGTCAAGTCGATATTTCCCGAAAGCTGGGCATGAGCTATGAAATTCCCATGGCTTACGGGGCCGTTGTTACCTCGTGGATTACGCTGCAATGGCTACGCCCGTTAGCGATGGGCGCTTGGGGAAACGGTTTCCCACTCGGCATCACCCATCACCTCGACTGGGTTTCGAATATCGGCTACCAATATTACAATTTCTTCTATAATCCTTTCCACGCGATTGGTATTTCGCTTCTTTTTACCTCCACTCTTATTCTCTCGATGCACGGCTCGGCCATTCTGAGTACAGTCAATCGCCCGGATATTAGTGAGCGCAACGTCGATGGCTTTTGGCGGAACTTGCTCAGCTATAGTATTGGCGAGATTGGTATCCACCGCCTGGGGCTGTGGGTGGCGATGGCCTCTGTGCTGTTTTCAAATCTCTGCATCTTCCTCTCAGGAACGCTGGTTTATAACTGGTCCGGCTTTTGGTCCTTTGTTGACAACCTGCCGTTTTGGGAAACCAGTGCCGCCGGAACTCTTCTATTGGGTGGAGCGGCTCTGGGGAGCGTGGTCTGGCGTGGTTTCAGACAGCCGCCGGTAGATATGGATGAAGTTGAATATGGCGGTCGGGGGATTGATGGCACTGCCCTGCGCAAACCGATAGAAGTCGAATTTATGAAACGACTTTTCGGTGTTGGACAAGTGGGTCCGGTTTATCTGGGTATGGCCGGCGCCATAGCGGTGGTCTTTGGCTTCTTCTCGGTTTTCATCATCCTCGAGGATTTCCTGTATCAAGTTGGCTACAATCCTATCCTGTTCCTGCGCGAGTTCTTTGTCTTGTCGGTTGATCCACCGGCGATGGCGTATGGCTTGCAGATAGCCCCGTGGCGGGAAGGTGGCGCCTGGGTTTTTGCCACATTCCTCCTCCATGTGTGTGTTATTGCCTGGTGGGTGCGAACCTACACCCGGGCCCTAGCTGCCGGTCTAAAACCGTGGTTAGCCTGGGGTTTCGCTGGGGCGCTCTTCCTCTACTTCATCATTTACTTGATCCGCCCACTTCTGCTGGGCAACTGGGCGCAGGCTCCCGGACAAGGGTTCAAAGCCATTCTGGATTGGACTAACAACGTTAGTATCCACACCGGCAACTTCTACTATAACCCGTTCCATATGCTTTCAATTTTCTTCCTACTTGGCTCAACCTTGCTCCTGGCTATGCATGGTGCCACCATCGTTGCCACCTCCCGCTATGGCTCCCATCGAGAAATTGAAGAGATGATGGCTGAAGGCACGGGCACTCAGCGCGCTCAACTGTTTTGGCGCTGGACAATGGGTTTCAACGTCAATTCAAAAACCATTCACGACTGGTGTTGGTGGTTTGCAATTTTGACCGTCATCACCGGAGGTATCGGCTTGTTGTTATCCGGCCCAGTTATCACCGACTGGTATGTCTGGGGTCAAAATATTGGGATTGTGGCTCCATTGCCGTAGTAGAATTTATGCTGATACCGATAACGCTTACCAATAGAGGAGAGCATCATGCGTCCCGGTTATAATAATCCATTCAGCCAAAAACTCGCATTTTTGGCAGTCTTTCTCGCTGTTACGTTTGTACTACTGGGCGGCGCTGTCTGGGTGATTAACTTCGTGCGGGGCAGAGTGGTTGCGGCCGCAGCCGATGAAATAGTCTTAAATCCTGCTTACGTCAATTACTCGACGGAAGGGAATTATGTCTCGGCCGAGTCAAACGCAGCCATTCAAACATACATCACGCAGTTCCCAGAGCCGCAAAACGCCCAAGTTTTGGTGGGGATGAGTACGGCCGAAATCTGGGCGTTTATGACCACTTATGTCTCCGGTGGCATAAAACAGGACTGTACTTACTGCCACAATATTAACAATTTTGGGGCAGAGGGCGCCGAAATTGGTGATGACACCATCGCCACCCGAAAGAATACGGCCCGGACTCACTTACAAATGGTCGCCGACCTTAACCAGAACTGGTTGACCCAGTTAGCCGCTATAGAAGGCAAAAAACCCTCCGGAGCTCAGGTGATCTGTGCGACCTGCCATAATGGTGAACCTCTGCCTGTAGCTTGGCCGGCTGGTTTGCATGCCTTACCTGATGATTACCGTTTGCCGCTTGATAACCTCGATGTCTTGCTGGTAACGGGTGATCTAGATGTGTCCCTGGATGCCGTTCAGTACAACCAGCATACTATGTACCATATGAATGAAAGTTTGGGAGTAGGGTGTACCCACTGCCATAACTCTCGTTACTTCCCAAGCTGGGAGCAGCCGACAAAATACTATGCTTTGACGATGCTGCAAATGTCTCAACATATCCGAGATACCTACATAGACTCGATGAACGGTCAAGAACCTTCGTGTCAGCTTTGCCATCAGAATCAGGTTCGCCCGCCTGGCGCAGCCCAATCGGCGACGGTTCTACCGGCAGTACTCGGATCTAGCAACGCGCCGAATTGATGAGGGCATCATCGGCTCTGACGGTGCTTTATGGAGGCGCTGCTCTTGCCTTCGCACCAACTATTGTTCAAGCTTTACCGAACAAACGGTGGTATTAAAACGAAGAACATAGTAATCGCCGAACAAAAATATGACCACAATTGACACATTCACTTCACCGGCCCAAGTAGAACCGCCACCACTTCTACATCGTTCCCTTATTCTAATGAAGCCAATCACGTGGTTCGGGCCGATGTGGGCATTTTTATGCGGCGCGGTAGCAAGCGGCGCAACGGCCTGGTCAGTCACTGATATTGGCCTCGTCCTTATAGGTATGATCATGGCGGGGCCAATATTGTGTGGCTTTTCTCAGGTTCTCAATGACTATTTTGACCGTGGGATTGATGCGATTAATGAACCTCATCGCTTGATCCCCTCAGGACTGGTATCAACCAAGCAAATTTTCGTGACGTTAGCAGCGCTGTTGCTCGTGGGGCTGCTGTTAGGGATTTATCTGGGGCCGGGCGTGATTCTTATGGTCTCACTCGGCATAGTTCTGGCCCTGATTTACAGCGCTCCACCCATGAGAGCCAAACGCAATGGCTGGATCGGCAATACGTTGGTTGCCTTATCATATGAAGGGTTGGCCTGGATGGCTGGACACCTGGCTTTCGCTTCTTTGACTCCGGCCAGCATCTTAATTGCTTTACTCTACTCGCTTGGCGCTCATGGGATTATGAGCATCAATGATTACAAGGGTATGGCCGGCGATAAAGCGGCCGGTATTCGCTCTATTCCAGTCTTATACGGCCCTCAAAAGACGGCCTGGATTGTCGTTGTGACGATGAATCTGGCTCAAATTGGGGTGATTGTGGCGTTTTTGTACTGGGGAGTGTGGATCACGGCCTTGATTATCTCCGGAATTCTGTTGGCTCAACTGCCGCAACAGCAAAAATTTCTACAGCAACCGGTCGAGAATCATATCAAGTTTAGTGCGATCGGCGTAAGTTTTTACGTCTGGGGCATGATGGTTGCGGCCATCGGCTTGCGGGCGCTTTTGTAATAAACATCCACAATTAAGAAGCGAGAGAATGCCTTGAAACCAATCTTAGTTGTCGGTGCATCGGTGGGTGGGTCAACCGCCGCGAATACATTAGCCGAGGCGGGTGTACCCGTCATCATGTTGGAGCGAGATCTGTCTTGGATTAAACCTTGCGGCGGCGCTTTGCCTCCGAAAGCGTTTGTTGAGTTTGATATACCTCAGTCCTTGATCTCGCGCAAGGTGCATAAAACCAAGATCCACTCGCCCTCAGAGCGAACCACTGAAATTGAAGTGGCCGGTCTTGAAAAACGCACCGACGATTATGTGGCCATGGCTTGCCGGGAGCAGTTGGACCCTTATTTACGCCAGCGGGCGGTGAAAAATGGGGCCCAGTTGATCGAAGGAAAGTTGCTCGATCTCGAGGTGAAAGCCGACGGCGTTACAGTCACCTATCGGCAGAAGGGCAGCCAACTCAAAGAGACGATGCAGGTGGAGGTCGTTATTGGCGCTGACGGCGCTTATTCGTCCACGGCCGAAGCTCTAGGTCTACCTCGGCTGCCCCGTTGTATCGCAATTCAGGAACGGATGTATTTGCCTGAAGATAAGATGAAGCGGTGGGAGGATACGGCGGATCTTTACTTAGGTCAGGACGTTAGCCCTGATCTATATGCCTGGGTCTTTCCTAAGGCCGACCATATTGCGGTCGGCTGCGGGGCCGGACCGGGTAATACCACTCAGGCTCGACAACTGTTAGCCAATCTCAAACAACGAATTGCCCCTGAACTGGCCGGCGGCGAAGTCTTTATGGAAGAAGCCCATGCGCTGCCGATGTATCCTCGGCAGCAGATTGCCTTTGAGCGAGTTATGCTCATTGGTGATGCCGCCGGTTTGGTTGTCGGTACCTCCGGTGAAGGCATTTACTGGGCAATGAAGAGTGGCAAGCAAGCGGCGCTAACTCTGGTTGAAGC
Source organism: uncultured Chloroflexota bacterium (assembly GCA_937864185.1). Classification (GTDB taxonomy): domain Bacteria; phylum Chloroflexota; class Anaerolineae; order 4572-78; family J111; genus JAGRBY01. Next base: position 71,104 of record CALMIS010000383.1, on the reverse strand, counting down.
TCTGCCTGATGTGTCTGAGAAGGCTTTAAGACGCTATGAAAAGTTGTGGTGGCGAGAGTATGGCAAGATGTACCGCTTCTTGCGCTGGCTACAAAAATGGGGGTACGGCAACGAGCGGCAAATGGAAGTCTTTACCGACATGTGCCGCAATAAAGACGTCCAGCAACTCACGTTTGAATCCTATATGCATAAAAGCATGACCCCGGTCCCTTGGTTTGCGCAGCTACGGATGACAGCGGATATCATAGCAGCTCAGGCTCGTCATTACTTACGGCCTCGCCGGAGGCTGCAAGTCTAATGCAGCCATTGGGGGTTCTGTTCTCAGTTGTGTATGCCCTCTTTTTGTGGTGGTTTTTGACCGGGCTCATTATTGTGGTCTACACTCGCTCCCTGTACGTACGGCACACCTTCTTTGGTGCCATCTCCGTGGTCATGGTGCTCGCTCTGGCCGGCTTATTTCTCACGCGCCAGCAAACAGAGCCAACTGCAGTGTATGTGGCCCTAACGTGCGGTATCTTAATTTGGGGCTGGCAAGTGACTGGTTACTATCTTGGCTACATTACCGGACCACACAGTGAAGAAGACTTGCGGCAGGCGTTGCCGGACCTGACCGATCTCCAAGGTCGCTGGTTCCTCCGGTTTCGGCATGCCGTGCAAGCTAGCCTTTTCCATGAGTTGGTGATTATCGGTTTTGTCGTTTTGATGGCCGGGTTGACCTGGAACGCACCCAACCGATGGGGATTGTGGATCTTTCTGGCTTTATGGCTCATGCATTCTTTGGCCAAAATAAATGTCTTTTTAGGGGTTCGCAATTTCCATATCGATTTCCTACCGGCTCACTTACACTACCTGGGTAATCTTTTAAGTAAGCGAACGAGTAACCCTTTGCTACCAGCCACTGTTATCGTTGCTTCAGTGATCGCTTTGGTGTGCGTTTATCAAGGGATTATGCCCGGTGCTACTCCGGCTAAAACCGCCGGTTGTTTGTTTGTTGGTACAATGTTAGGCTTAGGCGTTGTCGAGCATTTGCTCCTGGTGTTACCCATGCCGGCAGTTCTCTGGGGATGGAGCGCTAAACGCTTACCCCAAATGGATCATACAACGCAGACCGATGTTAAACCTAAACGTCATCCTACTTTGCGAGCAACAGCCAAACAGGTCGTAGAAGGTTGTGATTAAATGATTCAAGCTTCAGCCTTACCGGTTCGCAACCTGGTATCAGATTTTACAGGAAGAATCGGCAACAACATGCAAACGGTCAGACTTAACCAGAAACAGGGACCGCTAGTGGTGGATGTCTGGTCGCCCCGAACATCCGCTCAAACCACGCCTATCCTTTTGATCCACGGTTGGGGCGGTACGGGAAGTTACTGGCAGGAAACGGCCCGAGCATTGGCTCAAACTGCTCAAGTTATCGTGCCCGATTTGCCGGGCACAGGACGCTCTCAACCGGTGCAATCCGCTCAGAATATGTTTGACCAGGTAGCCTCACTAAACTACATTTTAGACGCTTTAGCTCTAGACCGGGTGCAAGTCGTCGGTCATTCTATGGGGGCGGCTATGGCTCTGCTTTTGGCCGATCGGGCCCCCAGCCGCGTTGAACGGTTGGTGTTGACTTCTATGTGTTTCTTTATGACCGAAAAACAAGCTGAAGTCTATACCACCATCATGAGTTTCTTTCAGTTAGCCATGCGCTTCCGGTTTAGCTGGATGGCTGCTATACCCGGCCTGTCGCAGCTTATGGCGACGCGCTACTTTTACCGAATGCCGGAGGACCAAGCCGCGGTGGATCAGGGCCTTTTAGATTACTTGCAGTTGGACTTTGACACCGCCGTGGCCTGCGCCAACGATGCAACCGATCCCCGCATTGAGGCGGCTGGAACGCGCGTCCAAGTGCCAACTTTGCTGATTGCTTGTCGTCAGGATCATGTTATGCCTCTAGAGAATGTGGAATACTCGGTTAGCCGAATTCCTGGTTGCCGGCTTCACTGGATCGACAAATGTGGCCATTTGCCTATGGTCGAAAAACCTGATGAATATATGGCAGTTCTACGGGATTTTTTGGTTTTGTAAACCAATAAACAAGGATAGCTAAAGCGTAGCTTATGTCTCAATCAACTTATACGCCGGCCCAACTAGAGAAGCGAAACAAGAGCAAATGGACCCTCGTTCAGGCTATTTTGGCCCCGATCCAATTCTTAGCCTTTATCATCAGTTTTGCTCTCGTCGTTCGCTATCTGGTCACCGGTCAGGGGTATATGATCGCTACCGTCAGCGTTCTAATCAAGATTAGCTTGTTATGGCTTATCACCATCACCGGCATGATTTGGGAAAAAGAGATCTTTGGCCAATGGTTCTTGGCTCCCCAGTTCTTTTGGGAGGATGTGGGGAATGCCGTGGCGATGGTCTTGCACAATATTTACTTCTTGGCTCGTTGGCTGGGTTGGTCACATGAGACTATAATGATGCTCATGTTGGTGGCTTATATCGCCTACCTGTTTAATTGTACGCAATTTATAATGAAGGGGCTGCAAGCCCGTAAACAGCGCCAATTAACTGGGCAGCCTTTGGCGCAGATAGACTGAAGATGAGACATACGCAGGCAGTGGTCATTGCTAAGCCAGGCCAGGTTGAGTTACAAGACGTGGCTCTGCGCCCCTGTGGCCCCACTGAGGTGGTGGTCCAGACCGCCTATACCTCAATTAGCGCCGGTACGGAGCGTATGTTGCTGGCCGGCCAAATGCCGCATCCGATGTTGACCCTGCCCGTTATCCCTGGCTACGAAACGGTCGGGCGAATCGTTGAGGTAGGGCCCGATGTTTCGCCGGAGTGGACCGATCGCTGGGTTTATGTGGGTGGGGCTCAATGCTACGAAGGGATCAATGCCGCCTGGGGTGGGCAATCGACCCTGATTTCAACCGATGTGCAGCGTGTTGTCCCACTCGATGGCGTGAGACCGCAGCAGGGGGTCCTCCTGGCGCTAGCAGCGACAGCCCTGCATGGGGTTGACCTGTTAGATCCCAAACCCGGGGAACGGCTGTTGGTCCTGGGCCAGGGGCCGGTGGGCCAACTGGCCGCTCGGTTGGCTCGAGGTCGTCAGGCCTGGGTCGCTGTGGCTGACCGTAACCCCAACCGCTTGGCTCACGCCGTAGGCGACCGGATTGTGCATGTAGAAACGGAGTCTTTGACCACCGCCGTTGAGGAACCAGTCACTGCCATTGTCGAAGCCACCGGCTCGATGGCGGCGCTGGCCGAGGCCTTGCCCTTGCTGACCAGCGGCGGCACCATTCTCTTACTTGGCTACTACCAGACTTTACAGTTGCCTTACATGCCGCTTTTCCTAAAGGAGGTCCGGCTGCTGACTGCCCGCGAGTGGGCACCGGGCGATCTGCTGCGTTGTCGGGACTTGATCGCCAGCGGAGCGCTGGATGTCTCAGCGATGTTGACTCATTCTATGCCGATTTCTGAGGTAGTGACCGCTTACGATTTGGCTCTTAATGATGCCGATTGTTTAAAAGTCGTACTTGACTGGACAAATGGGTCAGTCAACGCTCGCAAGGAGGCGATATGACCGCTCGGATGTTGGCCATTTACGGCAAGGGAGGCATTGGTAAAAGCTTTACTACTTCCAATTTGACGGCACGGTTGGCTTTTGACGGCTATCGTGTCCTCCAACTGGGCTGCGATCCCAAACATGACTCGTGCAATACGATTTTCGGCGGTCATTCCTTGCCTACTCTGGGCGAAGTGTGGCGCAGTTTCAAAGATCAGGGGAGCGAAGATAAGCTAGAGGTCGGCGATATCATCTATCGCAACCAATTAGCGCCAAATGTGCCTATCTTTGGCTGTGAAATCGGCGGCCCTGACGTGGGCCGGGGCTGCGGCGGGCAAGGTATTTCCCACGGCTTCAAGGTCCTGGAGCGGTTAGGGATGAACGAGTGGCAGCTTGACTACATTGTCATGGACTTTTTAGGCGATGTGGTCTGCGGTGGCTTTGCAACGCCCCTGGCCCGCTCGCTGGCCGAAGAGGTGATCATCGTCGTCGGGCATGACCGGCAGTCGTTGTACGCCGCCAACAATATTGCCCAGGCGGCCCGCTACTTCCAGTCGATGGGCGGTTCAACCCAACTGTTGGGCTTGATTGTCAATCGTGATGATGGAACGGATACGGCCGACATCTTCGCCGCAGCCAGCGGTCTGCCTATCCTGGCCAGAGTGCCGCTTAATCATCGGGTTCGGGTCCTGGCCGATGCCTGCCAACTGGCGCTCGAGGTGGAAGAATTTGACGCCATCTTCTCTGACCTGGCCGGACGTATCGCTCGGCGCGAGATCCCGCCTTGCCTCAACTACCAGCCGCTGAGTTACAACGAGTTTTTAGAAGTTTTCGGGGCCCAAGAACCGTCGGGCCGACCGACTTCGGCCACTAAAGCGGATCTCTTTGGCGGTGAAACGTTCGCGTCGATGTCGCTCCTGCCGGAATTTGCGCTCACTCCCGTGCGGCAGGTCTACGTCACCGATCCGGACCAGCGCCGCGTGCAAGAGATGATGGAGGCCATTGGCATCCATGTAACCGGTCTGGACCGGGGGCAGGCGGAGGGTATTACCGTAACCTCCGGCGCCACCGAAATTCGCATTGGTGAGCCGGAAGATCTGGAGCCCAAACTTGCGTTTCTGTCTGCTTTGACCCGAACCGGCCAAACTTTTTCGTTGATTGATGTGCGATATGCGGATGCGCCATCTTACCGGTAAGGCGCTCCGTCAAAGAAGGTTTTAATCTACAACCAATTACCTATTTGCCAGATAAATCTGGTAGATAAATGAGGAGGATACTATGTTTCAAGAACTAGGTGCTTCAGGTATAGTGCTCTGTTATGGGCCTTTAGCTTTAACAATCATAGGGTTTATTGCTTTTGCCTACCTAACCGACAACATCTCTACCCGGACTTACCTGCGTAATATGGATCCGCGGCCCGAGGCGGAACAAGGCAGGTTCCAGTCATATTCGGTAAAGCAACCGGTGCAAGCGTTAACGCCGGCCGGCGGAAAAGTAGTCCTTCTGCCTGGAGAATCGCCCAAGGCCACCGATGGAGTGAGAGCCGGGGAATCAGTCAAGGTAGCGGGAGCCGATGACTTAACCTGCTTGGAAGGTATCGGCCCACAGATTAAATCTGTGCTGGCGGCTGCAGGCATTACTACCTTCGCTCAGGTAGCAGCTAGTACCCCGGAAGCGCTGCGGGCGGTGCTTGATAAAGCGGGGATCAGTGTCGTTCATAAGACGAGCAGTTGGCCGCAACAGGCGGCTCTGGCGGCTCAAGGGAAGTGGGCAGAACTGGATGCGCTCAAGGCCAACCTGAACGCCGGTAAGTAAGCCCAGTAAATAGGGAAAGATATGCCTGAATTCATCTCATTGGAGACAACCCAACCGGAAACGAAGCCTTGCCAGCTTCATCCGCAAAGTATGTGTCCGGCTTTTGGCTCGTTGCGCATTCTGACGCGCATCGAAGGGGCGCATCCGGTGATGGCAACTGATACCGGGTGCCTCTACGGTCTGACTTTTGTAACCCACTTCTACGGAGCACGGAAATCCATACTGGCTCCGCAGCTAGGGACATCAGAGTTAATGGCCGGCCAGGTGGTTGAAGGGACTCGTGCCGCCATCGAGGTGGCGGCCAAGGAGCCGGGCTGCCAGTTGATCCCGGTGGTCTCGCTGTGTGTGGCGGAAACGGCCGGTTTACCGGAGGAGATGCTGCCCCAACGCATTGGTGAGGCCGAGGTGGTGCTGGTACGGGTGCCGGCTTATGCCATTCACTCTCATCCGGAAGCAAAGGACATTGCTTTGGCCGCTCTTTTGAAACGGTTGGGCGACTCCAGAGGTGAGTCAGAGAAGAAGACGTTGGTCCTGCTAGGTGAAGTGTTCCCGGCCGACCCACTGGCGATCGATAATCTGCTGCGCCAGATGGGAGTCGAAGCGACTATCACCCTGCCCGGGCGGGCGCTAGAAGATCTGCGCCGGGCCGGGCACGTCGGGGCGTTGGCGCCGCTGCATCCGTTCTACAAGCAAACCACGGACGTCTTTCGGTCCTGGAAAATCCCGGTCATCGGCGGTGCGCCGGTGGGCATTAGCGGTTCTTATGCCTGGCTCAAAGCGGTGGGGGCCGTGTTAAACCTTGACCCCAAACGCGTTGATCAAGTGGCCGAAGCAGAGCGCGAACGTGCCCAAGCCATCGTTAGGGCTCAACCTTTATCGGGCCGGGTCTTTGTCACCGGCTACGAGGGGACCGAGTTAGCTTATGCCCGGCTGCTGGTCGAAGCGGGGGCCGAAGTACCTTACGTCTCGACCTCAATTGGGCAGGATCCTCTAGTTCTGCCGGATGAGATGTGGCTAAAGGCGCGGGGAACTAAAGAGATCATCTACCGGAAATCGCTCGAGGAAGATGTGGCGGCGCTGGATAAATATCCGCCGGATCTTGTCTTGGGGACGACACCTTTCTGCAGTGTGGCCAAAGACCGGGGCATACCGGCGATGTACTTTACCAACCAACTCGCCTCCCGCCCGTTCTTCTTGAGCAGTGGGATGGTGGCCACGCTAGGGTTTATCAACCAGACGATGCAGCGCCACGAGCGCTACCAATGGATGCACGCCTTCTTCGAGACGGAGGCGGCTCATGCCTAAGGTGATCCGTGATCTGTCCGACACCAGCAGCTATTGGGCCGCCGTTTGGACGATGTGCGCCATGCCGGACGTGCACGTGATCTGTGATGCGCCGATTGGCTGCTATAACCTGGTCGCCACCGCGGTATCCAACTACACGGATGTGTTGCCGAACATCGATAACATCACCCCCTCCGTCATCCGTGAAAACGAAGTGGGCGGCAGCGGGACCGGTACGGCCGTGCTACAAACGTATGAAGCCCTGCGTGATGAAGGTCAGCTAGAGGGCAAGCACCTGATCGTCGTTTCCACGGCCGAGAGCGAGATGATCGGCTCTGATTTGTCGGACCTGGTATCCAAGTTAAAGCCGGGCACCACCTTTTTCCACAGCGAGTCTCTCTCGGATGATGAGTGGACCGGGCGCGATCGTGTCTTGCAGTGGTTGTGGGAGAACTACGGTCAAGCCCAAGCGGCCGGCCTTGAGGTAGAACCGGGTTTGGTCAACATCATTGGCCCGACCTATGGCTGCTTCAATGCGCCGGCAGACCTGCACGAAGTTCGCCGCCTCATCGAGGGTGCCGGCGGCCGGGTCAACCTGGTTTTTCCTTACGAAACCAAGCTGTTTGATCTCGCTCAGTTAGCTCGGGCCCAGATCAACGTGGTGCTCTATCAAGAGTTTGGTCACACGCTGGCCGGTACCTTGGGACAGCCCTGGCTTTACGCCCCGCTGGGTATCCGCCAGACAACTGAGTTCATCGAAAAACTTGGCCGGCTGCTCGGGACAGAAGAGACCGCTCGAGCCTTTATTCAGCACGAAAAACGAACCACCTTGGCGGCGGTCTGGGACTTATGGAAAGGGCCTCAGAGTGATTGGTTTGCGACGACTAACATCGGGATTGTAGCTTGCGGTACCTACGTTGATGGCCTGACTGCTTTTCTGGGCGATGAGATGGGGATGCCGATTGTCTTCACTGCCTCTCGGCCGCTTCGTCCCGGCGATTTAGATAACGAAGGCGTTCGGCAGCAGTTGCACCAAAACGCGCCTGCTTTTGTCTTTGGCTCGATCAACGAAAAAATCTATCTGAGCGAGGCCGGTGCCAGACATACGAACTTTATTCCCGCCGCGTTTCCCGGCCCGATCGTTAGACGCTCGGTTGGCACGCCCTTTATGGGCTACCGAGGCACCGTCTACCTCTTGCAGGAGATCGTCAACCGTCTTTATGAAGTGCTGTTCAACTTCTTGCCGGTCGATACGGCTTACGCTCAGACCCGAGGCAGCAATGGCACTAAAGGCGCGCCCACAGCGCCGGCCCGACCCGGCAACTTGCCCTGGGAACCGGAGGCCAAAACACTGCTCGATGACGCTGTGGAAAAGGTTCCCTTCCTGTCCCGGATCTCGGCCAGCCGTCAACTCCAAATGCAGGTGGAGGCCCTGGCCCACGACGAGAATCTGGCGGAAGTGACCGTGGATTTGGTTGAGAAAGTCTTGAGTTCAAAATAGTAGAGCAAAGCTTGATATTATGTACAAGATACTCACACTCCTGGCCGTATTGCTTAACGCACTTTCCGTAGTCTTTCGCCCGCTTACGAATTGGGTTAGACAACGACCTCGCTTGGTATTTTGGATGGGCATCTTTCGGCTAGGCCTCTTCCAATTTGGAATTGGTTTGTCGCTGGCGCCCATTACCGGCACGCTCAATCGGGTTTTGATTGATGACTTGGGTATCTCGGCTGCGGTTGTGGCGCTGTTAATCGCCTTGCACTACTTTGTCTCACCCATCCGGGCTTTTATCGGCTACCGCTCTGACAAATCTCGCTCGCTTGGCAAATGGCGTACTCCCTACATCGTTTTAGGAGTAATGTTAACCTACGGCGGTTTGGCCTGTGCTCCCTTCTCTCTAATCTTGCTAGGCGGGCACGGTACCATCTCCTTTTTGCCGGCCTTGATCATCTGCATCGCGATCTTTCTGGCTTATGGCGCCGGGGTTAGCATCGTGGAAACCGTTTACCTGGCCTTGGTTAGTGATATCACCCCACCGCAGGAGCGTGGTAAAGTCTTGTCGGTACTGTGGATGATGCTGATTCTGGGCACCGTCGTCAGCGCCGTTATCGTTAGCCGCTTGCTGGTAAATTATTCTCACGTCGCGTTGATCCAGGTAATGCAAGGGTCAGCCGTTTGGTTTGTCGTCTTGACCGTACTTGCCCTCTGGCGGCAAGAAGAACTCAATCCGGATGGATCGATCAAGTCCGATCTCAAAACCGTGCGGGTGCGGCTGACCTTGTGGGAGTCGCTGCGGGTTTTAAGCGGCCAGCAAGTTTTGAAAGGGCTCTTTGTCGTGATCTTCATCGCCACTATGGCCTTTGCCACCCACGATGTGCTGTTAGAACCTTACGGTGGACAGGTCTTGGGGATGAGTGTGTCAGCAACGATGCAGTTAACAGCGTTGTGGGGGGTAGCCACCATCACAGGCGTAGGGTTGGCCGCCTTTGGCCTTTGGCGCAAGTTCCCCCCGGTTCTGTTGATCGGCCTGGGGTGCGCGGTCGGGTTGTTTGGCTTTGGGGTAATTAGTTACGCCAGTGATATTGCCTTGGTGGGACCCTTCCAGGTTGGCGTTGGTCTCATTAGTTTAGGACGCGGCTTGTTCCTGGTCGGCAGTGTCATCCTGGTCATGTCGTTGACCGATGTAAGCCACGCCGGGTTGTTCTTGGGCGTCTGGGGGATCGTTCAGGCTATGGCCCAAGGCACCGGCACAATCGGTGGTGGGATTGTGCGTGATCTGGCTCAGTACCAGACCGGGAGCGTGGTGTTGGGGTATACGGTCGTTTACGTCGGCTCGCTTACCTTGTTACTGATCGTTCTTTTGATGTTAGCTTTCCGTTTAGGCAGACAACTGCGTGTCAGTGAAATTAGAATGCCTTGGGCGGGGATGGAAGAGATCCCGGCCGACCAATTGGCCTTTTAGCTTTCTTTATAATCTATGGAGGATTAAGATGTTCGTTAAATCGCGGTTTATCGCAGTTTTGGTAATCGCGGCCATATTCATCACTCTGACCGGTTGTGCGGGCGTGGCAGTTAGCAATCCGGTATCGACTGTCGATAGTCAGACGGTCGCAGCACAACTTCAGTTTGTCGATGGAGTGAAAGTTGGCCCGCTCTACAATATGTCGGTCACCGTTCCGGACACATGGGTAAATCAGTTCAAGGTTCGCAATGTTGGTAATTCCCTCTACTTTGACTACGTTACCCCGGCTGGGACCTCGGCTCCAATTTTCTTTATTGAAGCCCTCTCGTCTTCCCAATTTTGGGAGCAAAATGGTTCTCTCCCCGGTAGTTATCGAAGTATTGTGAATCGGGGCGACACCTATTTCATTTACCATCTTCCGCTTGATGCCTACTACTCTGGCCTTTCAAAAGAAGAGTATACAGCCCTGGCCGAAACCGTACCCAGCGTTATTTCAACCTTTACGGCTCAGACGGCCAATTAAGTTTATCTGCTTAATTTTTTAGGTAGCAATTTCGAGATTTGGAGGAATATCAAATGGTACCTGATGTATGGGATAAAGTAGTGAATTTGTCACTGGTGGCCACGCTTGGCCTGGTGGTGGCAGGGTTTTTCCCGCTGCTGTACAGCGTCTGGGAGACGTATGTAGCCAATGAGGAAAAACATACCGCTTATCGAAAGTATGAATAATCGACACGGTCTGTCACTGAAGCGACTTTTCAATTTACAACCGATTCTAGGTAGCGACCGGCGCGAAGAGAATAATCATCAGTCCGGTCTAAGACAGATGCGACAAAAGCCGGCTTTTCCTTTCACGGCGCTTGTAGGCCAGGATGAACTTAAACTGGCCCTGCAATTATGCGTTATTGATCCGACCATTGGCGGCGTGCTGGTGATGGGGCATCGAGGTACGGCCAAGAGCACGGCTGTCCGCTCTCTGGCCGCCTTGCTGCCTCCGCTAACGCGGGTCGCTAGCTGTCCCTACAACTGTGACCCGGTTGAGCCATCACCCGTCTGTCCTTACTGTTCAGGACATCCGGCGGCAGTTGGTGACTCGGTGACAGGCCCGGTTCCGGTGGTCGATTTGCCTTTAGGCGCAACCGAAGACCGGGTAGCCGGTTCTCTGGACGTGGAGCGAGCTTTAGTCGAAGGCGTCCAGGCCTTTGCCCCCGGTCTGCTAGCTCGGGCCAATCGTGGCTTCTTGTACATTGATGAGGTCAACCTGTTGGAAGACCACCTGGTTGACCTCCTCTTAGATGTCGCTGCCAGCGGCGTAAACCTTGTCGAGCGCGAAGGGATTAGTATTCGCCACCCGGCCCGCTTTGTGTTGGTCGGGAGCGGTAATCCTGAGGAAGGAGACTTGCGCCCGCAGTTGCTGGACCGCTTTGGTCTCCATGCACGCATCGAAACCATTCTGGATATCGAGCAACGGGTCGAAATTGTGCGCCGTCGCCGGGCTTACGATACCGACCCCGTTGCCTTTGCCAGTAGCTGGGAACCGGAACAGGAGCGTCTGCGGTTGCGGTTGCTTGAAGCTCAACAGACTGTCTCCACCGTAACGCTGACAGATGAGACGATTGAAACGGCAGCTAACTTATGTGTCGCTTTAGCGGTTGATGGCCACCGGGGCGAGTTGACGCTTTGCCGGGCAGCCGTAGCGTTGGCGGCACTCAGTGACCGGACGGCGACTAGCCCGCAAGACGTGGCGCGAGTCGCTACCTTGGCTTTGCAGCACCGGCTGCGCAAAGACCCCCTGGAAAATGTGGGGGATGACGCTCGGATTCGGCGGGCCGTGGCGGAGCTAATTAAAGAGGAGTAACCGGGCCGAAGCTGGTTGCTACCACAAATCGTAGCCTTCTTTGGCCCGGTCAATAAGATGTTGTATTTCACTGCGGGTAGGTGGCTCACCGTGCTTTTGCCACCAATAGTAGTACCAGCGTAGCGTGTTCTGGAAACCTTCCATCATTTCTTCCCGACTCAGGGGAGGGACTTTTTGATGGAGTTGATCCAGGATCTGTTCACAGTCAGCCGGGGAGAGATCGAGCATGCAGCGTAGAACATTTTCAGCCCGCAACAAGAAGAGTTCGCGTTCGATGATTGGAAATTCATTACCAATTTGCCGGATGTTTCCTAAATAAGTAATGGTCCGTTGGCGAGGTTTTCCATCTTCATTGCGATAGCTTTCAACCAGATAGGCATCGTGAAAGACCACGTCGGCGACAAGGTTATTTTTATGAGCACGTTTTACCCAGCGAATATACACGATTACGCTCCACTACTTAAGATATATCTCTTGTATATGGTACCAGGAAATCCTGCAAATTTAAATTTTTTATTTTGCTTACCGGTGTAGTAATGAATGAGAACTACACTAAAGCGCGTTATCTACGGGGATAACTTATGGCCAAGCCAAATATTGTCAGAGAAGACGGCGCCTATCATAGTTTTTGTGGGTTAACCTGTGTAGGCTGGCTTTACCAGAAGATCAAGGACAGCTTTTTTCTCATCCTGGGGACGCATACCTGCGCTCATCTTCTGCAAAATACCCTCGGGGTGATGGTTTTCGCCCGGCCTCGTTTCGCCGTGGCCCTGATGGAAGAAGAAGACCTCTCCAAACAGCAGCCAGAACTTCAAAGTTTAATCGACGAAATTCTGGCGGATCACCAGCCGTCGGTTATTTTTCTGCTTTCTTCCTGCACCCCCGAAGTGATGAAAGTGGAATTTGAAGGGCTGGCGGCTTCTCTGTCTACCCCGGAACTGCCGGTGCTTTTCGTCCCGGCCAGTGGCCTGGATTACACCTTTAGCCAAGCCGAGGACTCCGTCCTCCAGGCCCTCATCCCTTTTTGCCCGGAGGCGCCGCCCGAGGATAAACGTATCGTTTTTCTGGGATCCGTCAACGATGTCATCGCTACCGACTTTACCCTGGAAGCCGAGCGGCTGGGCCTGCCTTTGGCCGGCTTCTTGCCCAGTAATCACTTCAGTGACCTACCTCCTATTGGTCCTGGCACGGTACTGGCTCCCCTCCAGCCGTATCTGGCCAAAGTGGCTACCCGGCTAAAACGCGAGCGAAACGCTACCGTTATTTCCTCACTCTTCCCCTTTGGTCCGGATGGCACCCGCCATTTCTGGGAAACGCTGGCCGCTGCTTTTGGTCAAACGCTCGATTTGAGTGAGCGTGAAGCGAAAGCCTGGGAGAACATCCAGGAACACGTCGAGCTTTTACGCGGCAAAAAAGTCTTTTTCACTGCCGATAACCTGCTGGAATTGCCGTTGGCCCGCTTTTTGCGGGCCGCCGGCTGCGAGATCGTGGAGTGCAGCAGTACCTATATTAACCAGCGTTTCCATCAGGCCGAGTTGGCCGCTCTAGCTGGCGTCAACGTGGTCGAGCAGCCTAACTTTGATCGCCAACTGCGCGATATCGCCGCGTTCAAACCTGATCTGGTGATCAGCACGATGGGTACGACCAATCCGCTGGTGGGCCATGGCGTTGTGGCCAAGTGGAGTACGGAATTTGCCTTTATGCCGATTCACGGTTGGGCCGGTGTCGGTACGTTGGCCGGGATGTTTACCAAGAGTCTCCGCCGCCACGCCCAACTCGATCCGCTCGATGATCCGATCTGGCGGACCGGCTTAATGCCGGCGGCCATTCCGTTACAAGTGCGTTAGGAGCGAAAGGAAACAGGATGCGTCTCGCTTATTGGATGTACGAGGGAACCGCTCATCACGGCGTTGGCCGGATTGCCAACAGCCTCCAAAAAGTTCACGCGGTCTTCCACGCCCCACAAGGGGATGACTATGTCACGCCCATCTTCACGATGCTGGAGCGGACCCCTGACTTCCCCCAAATGACCACCAGCGTGGTCAGTGGCCGGGATTTGGCGATGGGCACTATCCGGCTGCCCGAAACGCTGCGCCAGGTTGAAGCCAAACTCCAGCCGGAATTGATCATCATCTGCGCCAGTTGCAGCACAATTTTGCTCCAAGAAAATCTCCAGGTCGTCGCCGAGAGCGCCGGCGTTGAGGCCGAAGTTCTGGTCTATGATGCTAATCCCTACCGCATGCAAGAGATCGTTGCCGCCGAAGCGCTGTTTAGTCTGCTGGTCAAGCGCTACGCTGCCGCTCAACCCTTAACCGACCAGCCCAGCGTCAATATCATTGGCCCGGCTTCACTGGGCTTCCACATCCGCCAGGATCTCATTTGCCTGCGCCGGCTGATGCAAGCCTTGGGCGTCCGCGTCAACGCGGTGGCCCCGCTTGGCGCCAGCCTAACCGATTTGCGGCGACTGCCGGCAGCCTGGGTCAATCTGGCTCCCTACCGGGAGTTGGGTCTTGGCGCGGCTCAACATTTGGCCCAGGAGTTTGGCACATCGACCCTCTACGACGCGCCCATCGGCGTTCAGCCGACCCTGCGCTGGTTGCGCCACCTGGTCGATGCGCTGAACGAGGTGGCCGCTCGGCAAGGCAAACCGGCGCTTGAACTGCCACCGCTAACCGCTTTTTCTCTGGATGGTCTCAGCGCGCCCAGTGGCGTGCCCTGGTTCGCCCGGACGGCCGATATGGATAGCTTTAGCGGCAAACGCGCTTTTGTCTTTGGCGATGCGACCCACACCGTTGGCATGGTCAAGTTTTTGCACGATGAACTGGGCATGCCGATTGCCGGAGCCGGAACCTATCTGCGCCGTGAGGCCGCTTGGATCAGAGAACAACTGGCCGGCTATCTGCCCGGCGAACTGTTGGTGACGGATCGGTTCCAGAATGTCGCCGCCGTAATTGAAGAACTGATGCCCGAGTTAGTCTGCGGCACCCAGATGGAGCGGCACAGCTGCCGTAAGTTTGATGTGCCTTGTATGGTGATCGCCCCTCCCACCCATATCGAAAACCATTTGTTGAGCTACTCGCCCATGCTCGGTTTTGACGGCGCCGACTACATCGCCGACACCGTCTACACCACCGCCACCCTAGGGCTGGAAAAACACCTGATCGATCTGTTTGGCGATGCCGGCTTGGACTATGATCAGGCCGACGAGGCCGTGGGCGCAACCGCCGCGCCGGTGGTCGAAACAGCGGTCAATGGGCACGTTATCCCTACGCCCGAATCGGCCCCCGCCAAACCAGTTCAGCCGGGCAAACTCGTCTGGACAGCCGACGCCGAGCGTCTGCTCAAGAAGGTGCCCTTCTTTGTCCGCGGCCGGGTGCGCAAGAACACCGAAAAGTTCGCCTCCGAACAAGGCTATGAGGCCATTACGGCTGAAGTATTGCAGGCAGCGAGAGAAGCATTGGGTGGTTGATATTAGCTATCAAAGGAGAATCTCATGAGTGTGGTTTTAGCTGTATACGGAAAGGGGGGGATCGGTAAGAGCACGACGAGCGCCAATTTATCGGCTGCGTTTGCTCAAAAAGGGGCTAAGGTGCTCCAAATCGGGTGCGATCCCAAGCACGATAGCACCTTCCCCCTGACCGGTACTCTCCAAAACACGGTGATCGATGTGCTCAATGAGTTTGATTTTCACCACGAGGAGATCGAGCCTGAGGACGTCATCCACACCGGCTTTGGCGGGGTCGACACCCTGGAGTCGGGGGGACCGCCGGCCGGCAGTGGTTGCGGCGGCTATGTCGTGGGCGAAACGGTCAAACTGCTGCACCAGTTCGGCCTGTATGACAAGTACGATGTGATCGTCTTCGACGTGCTGGGCGATGTGGTCTGTGGCGGCTTCAGCGCCCCGCTCAATTATGCCGACCTCGGGCTCATCATCGCTTGCAACGATTTCGACAGCATTTTTGCGGCCAATCGTCTCTGCCTGGCTATTTCCCAAAAGAGCGCGCGCCATAAGGTCAAGCTGGCCGGCATCATCGCCAACCGGGTCGATTATGAGCACGGGGGCGGTATCGGCTTGTTAGAGCAGTTTGCTGAACGAGTCAATACCTCGGTCATCGCCGAAGTGCCCTATCACGATCTGATTCGGCGCAGCCGCCTGGCGGGCAAGACCCTATGGGAAATGGAAGGGCCAGACCAGGCGCAGTGTACGGCGCCCTTTGAGCGACTGGCCGAGTATCTACTAAACCACCCGCCCACCACCGTACCGGAGCCCTACCACGACCGGCAAATCTTTGAAGCGATTGGGGGCTGGAAATAAGATGACGACCGACTCGGCCGCCCACAAAGTTCAACTGCAAAGCTACTTTAACGGCATCGGCTTCGAGCGCTGGTCGGCCATTTACGGCCAGGCCCCGCTCTCCCGCATCCGGCGCACGGTCCGGGAAGGGCATGAGTTGATGCTGGCTCAGGTCGACCTCTGGCTGTCGGAGACGCGCAGCGGCGGCACTCTGCTCGATGCTGGGTGCGGGACAGGCCTATTCAGCGTGGCTATGGCCCGGCGCGGCTTTGAAGTGACGGCCATCGACATCGCCCCGCGCATGGTCCAGGCCGCCCAGGCTTATGCTCAACAAGCCGGCGTGGCGGACCGGATTCGCTTTATGCAGGGTGACCTCGAGAGTGTGAGCGGCAGCTTTGACGCTGTGGTTTGCCTGGATGTCCTGGTCCATTATCCGCGCGAAGCTTTTGAGCGCTTGTCTACTTTGCTGGCCCAGCGCTGCGCTACCGGTCCGCTGCTCTTTACTTACGCGCCTTACAATCGCTTTCTCGCCTTACTGCACTGGCTTGGCGGTCACTTTCCCAAAGACCATCGCCGAGCCGAAATCCAGATGACACCGGATCGAGTCGTGAATGAGGTCTTGGCGGCGGCCGGGATGTGCGTCCGCCGGACAGCCGACATCAGCCACGGTTTCTACCATATCAAGTTACTGGAAGCGGTTAGAGAAGAAACACGGCTGAGGAAGGAAGGGCTAAATGATTAAGAAAATCGGGGCGTTGCTGGCCAGCGCGGCTGCCGTTGCTGCGGCAACAGCCGGCCTGATTCACTGGTACCGGCGGGAAGAAATCATCGATGGGAACGCCACGGTTCGGTTGCAAAGCGAGCATGAGCACTTCCATCTGCATGTCGACCTGCCGCCCACGATGGATGTTCAACCCGGCGACACGTTGCAAATCCTGGCGATGCCCGAACTGCCGGAGGGGCGCACCGACGGCGAGATGACCTATCACAGCCCGGTCCGGCTGCATAAGGCTAGCTGGCTGCAGCGTTACTTGATTAAAAATAGTAGCCTGATTGAAGTTAATGAGATCGTTGAACATCCGTGAGCGAAGAATTTAAATTTATTAAGACTTAAGGGGGTGACAGGGTAAAACGAAAAGCGTAAGGTTGCGTTTCACGTTTTACAAACGCGTATTGATATTGTCTAAGTTAACGAAGAGCTAAAATTTCTTGAGGGAGAGATACTATGGAGATGGCGGAATTAAGTGGTACGACTCGGCATGCCTTAAAAGAGGCTGTTTTAAGTCCCCGTTTCTACACCACCGATTTTAAAGCCGTTGATGGGATCAAATTTAATCACATGCGCCCGGAATTCGAGTGGATTCGCGATGAGTTTGGTAAAGATTACAATCTGAACCACTTTAAGCGAACCAACGAATTTTTGGAAAATTTCGATGATATGCCGGTTCGTGACGGTTTCATCGAGTTTTTAGAGCGAAGCTGCACCGCCGAGTTCAGCGGCTGTCTGCTCTATGCCGAGATGACCAAGCATCTCAAAGACCCTACTCTCAAACGCATCTTCCAATATATGAGCCGCGATGAGGGACGCCATGCCGGCTTTCTCAATAAAACGATGGGCGACCTCGGCGTGGCGATCGACCTGACGATCCTGCAAACCCGCAAGAAATATACCTACTTCAAGCCAAAATTTATCTACTACGCCACTTATATGTCGGAAAAGATTGGTTATGCTCGCTACATTACGATCTACCGGCATCTTGAACAGCACCCCGAAAGCACGATTCATCCGATTTTTAAGTGGTTTAAAGAATGGTGCAACGATGAGTATCGCCATGGCGAGTTTTTTGCCTTGCTGATGCGCAGCCAGCCTCACCTGCTGCGCGGCCGCAATTTGTACTGGGTGCGCTTTTTTCAGTTGGCGGTCTACGCCACGATGTACCTTAACGACGCCCGGCGAGCCGATTTTTATGCCGCCTTAGGCTTAAACTGGCGAGAGTACGACGAGAAGGTGATTCGGCTCTGTAACCAGATTACCACCCAGGTCTTCCCCCTGACAATGCCTGTGGACAATCCGCAGTTTTGGCAGCTTCTTGACACCTGCGTCAGTCTCGACCGCAAGATTCAGAAACTGAGTGAGCGCCAAGACCCTATCTCTAAGGCCAGGGTCGCCGGCTACCGGCTGGCGATTGCCAGAAACTTGCTTCGTCTCTACCTGTTGCCACCGCGGCAAACCACCGAACAGAATCGTTGGCGCGGTTTGCCCGGCTTTCCCAACTACCCGGAGACCGGAGCAGCGCCGGTTTAAAGGCTGAGGCGTCGCGGTCAAGCCGACAATACGCACCACGCCCTACGCAGTACGGCAGTTAACGAAGTATTCCTAAAGCAAGCAGTCGATGGATGAGATCACATTTCAAGAAGGGATAACCCCAATGCGCTTTATCTTTTTGACCATGGATGGGAATCACGGCGCGGCGCTTCGCGAGGCGGCGGGTATGCTACAACGTGATTATGGTATTGATTTGCACCCCGTTGTCTACAGCGCCACAACGCTGTACAACGCCGAGGCTTTTCAACGCCTCAGAGACGATATTGCCCGGGCTGACTTTATCTTTGGTTCGATGCTGTTTGGTGAGGAGTTGGTTCGGCCGCTGGAAACGATATTGGCCGAGACGCCTACGCCGGTCTGCGTCATCACCAGCAACCCGGCCCTCATTCGCTGCACCCATATGGGGAAATTCGTCCTCAAGCCCAAGGCTAAGGACGAACAACCCAGCTTAATCAAGCGCTGGATGAATAAGTTCCGGCCCAAGGGCGGTCACGGCGAAGGCAAACGCCAACTGGCTATGCTGCGCAATTTGGGTAAAATTTTGAAGGTGATTCCAGGCAAAGCCCGCGACCTCCACAGCTATATTACCGTCCATGACTACTGGCTCCACAGTTCGCCGGAAAATTTGCGCCGGATGCTCTGCTTGCTCATCGACCGCTACGTGCCAGGCTACGCTGATCGCCTGCCCATTGAAGAGCCGATCCACTACCCTGACACGGCCCTTTATCACCCGGATGCCGAGCTACCCTTCCCCGATTTGGAAAGTTATCAACGCTGGCGGAGTCAGAAAAATGGTCATTATCCCGCCTGGCAAGGCAGTGTCGGCTTGCTCTCGTTGAGAACGGTTATTCTCAGCGGGAATACCGCTCATCTCGATGCCCTCATCCGCAGCCTGGAAGCGCGGGGCATCGAAGCGCGCACCGGCTACAGCGCCGGCCTCGATTTCCGGCCCGCTATCGAGCAGTTTTTTGGACCGACCCGCAACGGCAGCCCCAAGCCGGACGGCGCGGTGGACCTGCTGCTCAATGGAGCTGGCTTCTCGCTGGTGGGCGGTATGGCCGAAAGCCGGCCCGAGGAAGCCCGCGCCGCTCTGGAAGCGCTCGATGTGGGCTATCTTGACATGATCCCGCTCGCCTTCCAGCGGGTGGAAGAGTGGCAGCGGGACGATATCGGGCTGACGCCGATGCAGATGGCCATGAATATCACTATCCCTGAACTGGACGGCGCGGCGGAACCGTTGGTCTTTGGTGGGCCAACGGCCGGCAGCGATAAATTTGTGGCTTTGCAAGCTCAAATCGATCTGGCCGCCGAGCGCATCAAGCGCCGGGTGATCCTGCATACCAAACCTAACGCCGATAAGCGGGTGGCCGTCATTCTCTTCAACTTCCCTCCCAACCTCGGCAACGTGGGGACTGCGGCCTATCTGGATGTCTTTGTCAGCCTGCACCGGCTGCTGATCGATCTCCAGCGGCAGGGTTACGACCTCACTGTCCCGGCCACGCCGGAGGCTTTGCGCCAGGAGGTTGTTGACGGCAACAGCATGCTGTTCGGTACGGATGGCAACGTCGGCGCGCGCCTTAAGCTGGACGATTACCGCACCCTTTTCCCCGCTTACGTCAATATTGAGCCGGTCTGGGGCTATGCACCGGGCGAGCTGTTGAACGACGGGCGTGATTTTTACATCCTGGGCAAGCAGTTTGGCAATGTCTATGTCGGCATTCAGCCCAGCTTCGGCTATGAGCGTGACCCCATGCGCCTGCTGATGGCCAAAGATGCGGCCCCGCATCACGGTTTCGCCGCCTTCTACACCTGGATTGAGCACTGCTTTGGCGCGGACGCCGTTCTCCATTTTGGCACGCACGGCGCTCTGGAATTTATGCCTGGCAAACAGGCCGGGATGAGTACCCAATGCTGGCCGACGCGCTTGCTGGGGAGCCTGCCCAATTTCTACTACTACAGCGTCAACAACCCCAGCGAAGCGACTATCGCTAAACGGCGCGGCGCGGCGACCCTGGTCAGTTACATGGTGCCGCCTCTCCAGCAAGCCGGCCTCTACAAAGGGCTGCGCCTGCTGAAAGACAGCGTCGATAGCTACCGCCTCCGCCCCGGCCCGGAACTGGCCGAGGATATTCGGACGCAGGCCGACATCTTGGGGATTACGCTAGAGTCAACCGGTCTCAACCCAGAGGGCGTTGATGATGACACCTACGTCAATGCCCTGGCCCACGAATTGATTCAGATTGAACACCGCATGATCCCAATGGGGCTTCACGTTCTGGGCGAATCGCCTTCCGAAGCCGTCCTGGTCGATATCCTGGCCCTGGTGGCCGCTTTCATGCGTATTCCGGTGGGCACGCGAGACAAGTCGCTCCCGCCCTTGCCGCATCTGGTGGCGCACGGGCTGGGCTGGGAATTTCAGGATCTGCGCAAGCGGCTCAAGACCGATGCGGCGGCGCAGGAGTGCTGGAATCGCATCGACGAGATTTGCCGTGAAGCCGTCCGCCGCTTTGTCGTGGCGCCCCGCCGCCCTCGACTCGATACCAGTGAGGCCGATACCTATCTTCACCAGACTGCCGCCATCCGACCCGGCCTGCTGATTAAACTGTGGGAGGCGTTGGATGACTTGTTGAGCCGCATCGTTGAGGAGCGCGAAGTGGAGGGCTTGCTGCGAGCCTTGAATGGCGGTTATATTCCGCCCTCGCCCGGCAATGATGTCGTCCGCAACGCGGCGGTGGTCCCGACCGGTCGTAACCTGCACGGTCTCGATCCCTTCCGCGTCCCCACTCCGGCCGCCCACGAGGCCGGCGCTCAGTTGATGCGCGAGATGCTGGAGCGGCTCAGCCGTGAGCAGGGCGCCCTGCCGGAGACTGTGGCGATTGTGCTCTGGGGTACCGACAACCTCAAGAGCGACTGCGAAGGTGTAGCTCAGGTGCTGGCCCTGCTGGGAGCCCGAGCCGTGCCGGACGAGTTGGGCAAAGTCAGTGATGTCGAGCTGATCCCGCTTAGCGAGTTAGGCCGGCCCCGGATCGACGTGGTCGTTACCGTCAGCGGCATCTTCCGCGATCTGCTGACGCACCAGATGGGCCTACTCGATAAAGCGGTCCGGCTGGCCGCCGCCGCGGACGAACCGGAAGAGTTTAACTTTGTCCGCAAACACACCCGAGCTCACGCTGCCGGCCTGAATGTTTCCCTGGAAGAGGCCGCGACGCGTGTCTTTGCCAACGCCCCCGGCAGCTACGGAGCCAACGTCAACCACCTGGTCGAGAGCAGTAACTGGGAAGATGACGGTGAGTTGAGCGAGGCCTTTGTCAGCCGCAAATGCTTTGCCTACGGCGCTCGGGGCCAGTGGCGCGATGCCCGCAATGTTTTAGAGTCCTCGCTGGCTACGGTTAACGTCGCCTTCCAAAACATCGACAGCTTTGAAATCGGCCTGAACGACATTGACCACTATTACGAGTACCTGGGCGGCATGGCCAAGAGCGTCGAGAAAATGAGCGGCCAGCGCCCGCCGGTCATGGTCGCCGATGCTATTTCACTCAACGGCCGGCTCTCTTCGCTGGAGCAGATGGTTCGGCTGGAGTCGCGGGCCAAACTGCTCAATCCCAAGTGGTACGAGGCCATGCTGGCCCACGGCTACGAGGGCGTGCGCGAAATCGAAACCCGGGTGAGCAACACCTATGGCTGGAGCGCCACGGCCAACGCGGTCGAGGGGTGGGTGTATAACGACATCGCCGGCACCTTCCTGCTCGATGAGCAGATGCGGGAACGGTTGGGCCGGGCCAATCCCCACGCCGCCGCCGCGATCGCTCGTCGTTTGCTGGAAGCCGATGCCCGCGGCTTCTGGGACGCCGATGAAGAGATCATCGAGCAGTTGCGCGACATTTACGGCAATCTGGAAGATCAACTGGAGGGCGTCTATGCAGCTTAGCGCTGAAGTCGTGGTGCCGGCGGTGTCCCAGCCCAAAATCGGCCCCAACGCGCTCACCCAGACGGTCCGGGCCTTGAGCGAGATGTGTAGCGAGGCTCAGGTGGCGGCCATTTTGCGCCAATGCGGTCAGGAGTATCTGCTGCATGAGCCGGTGACCAAAATGGTCGATGAGCAGGCCTTTGCGGACCTGGTCGCTACCCTGACCGGCCAACTTGGTCTCGCCCAGGCCCAGCACGTTTTGTGGCGGTCCGGCCATCTCACCGCGATGTATCTGCTGCGGCATCGCATTCCTCGCCCGTTTCAGTGGTTGTTAAAGCCGTTGCCGCCTCGCCTAGGGTTAAGGTTGCTTTTGGCCGCCATTAGCCGGCACGCCTGGACTTTTGTGGGCAGCGGCAGCTTCGACTACAATGTAGGGCGCAGCTCACAGTTGACCGTGACGACCTCTATTCGGCCTGTCGAGGCCGTCTGCCGTTTCTACGGGGGGACGTTTGCTCATTTAATCCGGGTTTTGATTAACGACCGGGCTCAACTGGAAACCACGGTCTCAAGCCAGGAGGGGCAGCCTTGTTGTATCTATACTATCCTGGAAAGTTAGCAAGTCAGGCAGAGATTGGGAGGTAAGGAGACTGGGAGATTACTGAGGACTACCAAACAAGTATAAACAAAAATCTTAGGGATCGAGTATGGTGGCGAAGGACGAGTTGCCAGGAGCCAGGGCTAACTCATCTCATTCACCCTACTCTTTCAACCCACTAAACTTTTAAAAGGGAGAGTTTGCACCATGCGCATTATGTTGATCCAACCCAATTATCATGCCGGCGGCGCAGAGATCGCCGGGAACTGGCCACCTAGCTGGGTGGCTTACATTGGTGGGGCTTTAAAGACGGCCGGCTACCCCAACATCCGGTTTGTCGACGCCATGACCAACGACATCCCGGACGAAACTCTGCGCGAAATTATTCGCCAGAACGAGCCGGATGTCATCCTGGCCACGGCTATCACCCCCATGATTTACAAAGCCCAGAACAGCCTGAAAATTGCCCGTGAAGTCCGGCCTCAGGCCAAGTTGATTTTGGGCGGTATCCACCCGACCTTTATGTACGTTCAGGTGCTGACCGAGGCGCCCTGGATCGACTATATTGTCCGGGGTGAAGGGGAAGAGATCATCGTCAATCTGATGCGCTCGATCGAAGCCGGCGCCGACCTGCGCGAGCGCCGGACGATCAATGGCCTGGCCTTTGTTGAAGACGGCCAGATTGTGGCCACGCCGGCCCAACCGCCGCTGAAAGAGATCGATACTTTGACGCCGGATTGGAGCCTGTTGGAGTGGGACAAATACATCTACATCCCCCTCAACGTGCGCGTGGCTGTGCCTAACTTTGCCCGGGGTTGTCCCTTTACCTGCCGCTTCTGCTCGCAGTGGATGTTTTGGCGCGATTACCGCGTGCGGGACCCCAAGAAGTTTGTGGATGAGATCGAGCTGCTGGTTAAGGAGCACAACGTGGGCTTTTTCATTCTCGCCGACGAAGAGCCCACCATTCATAAGCGCAAGTTTATCGCCATGTGTGAAGAGTTGGAGCGGCGCCAGCTTGGTGTTCACTGGGGCATCAACACCCGCGTCACCGATATTTTGCGCGACGAAGCCTTGCTGCCGCTCTACCGCCGGGCCGGCCTGGTCCACGTCTCGCTCGGTACCGAGGCCGCCAGCCAGCTCAACCTGGATATCTTCCGCAAGCAGACTACCATCGAGCAGAATAAGCGGGCCATTCAACTTCTAAAACAAAACGGCATGGTCGCCGAAGCCCAATTTATCATGGGCATGGAAAATGAAACCAAGGAGACCATCGAAGAGACCTATCGCATGGCCCTCGATTGGGACCCGGATATGGCCAACTGGAACATGTACACGCCCTGGCCCTTTGCCGAACTGTTTGAGGATTTAGGCGATCGGGTTGAGGTGCGGGATTACTCCAAGTACAACTTCGTCACGCCCATTATGAAGCCGGAAGCGATGGACCGCGAGGATGTGCTCAAGGGCGTGCTGCGCTGCTACGGCCGCTTTTACATGCGCAAAACGTTTCTGGGCTACCCCTTCATTCGCAACCGCTTCAAGCGCAAGTATATGTTGGGCTGCCTGAAGGCTTTTGCCAAAACCACCTTTACCAAACGCTTCTACGATTTGGGCCGCATTCACCAGAATGGATTGCAAACCGAGATCGATCTCGGCTTTGACGAGAGCAAAGTCTTCAGCCGCGAGGAGTTGGCCACGCTAAAAGCAGATCGCCCAGAATTCTTTGCCGATGATGAGTTCCATCGTCTCAGCCGGCGCAGTAAGGAAAAAGAGGCGGAGACAGAAACGGTTTCCTGAATAGTATCGAATTTATTGCGTAGTGCATAATGTAGCAGAGCCACAACCAAAATTAGGACGCGGATTCACGCGGCTGTACGCGGATCAAAAGAAGGAAATCCTGAAAATCAGCGTTAATCCGCGTCCAAAAAATTTTCGCGAACGGCGCAAATTGGCGGCTCTAACAACGTAGTAGACTACGGACTACGCAATACGCAATCCGTACCACCGGTTTTACTCTTTTGGAACCGCTTTAGCTGCGGGAGGGCTTCATCCATGACCATCATCAAAAACATTCGCCTGGGTCTGCTGCATGTGGCCGTAGCCATTACTTTTGTGGCTATCTACGGCGTGCTCAACCGGATTATGATCCACGAGTTGGGCATTCTGGCCACGGTGGTGGCGCTGCTGGTGGTCTTGCCCTACCTGCTGTCGCCGGCTCAGATCTGGATCGGCCAATACTCCGATACGCACCCGATCTTGGGCTACCGGCGCACGCCGTACATTGTCTTGGGCCTGTTTCTGTGTATTGTCGGGATGAAGCTAACCCCCTTTGCCGCGCTCACCATGGCCGCAAACTTTCCGCTTGGCTTTGGTCTGGGTCTGGTGGCGTTTGGCTTGTGGGGGATGGGCTATAACTTGGCGGTCGTTTCCTACTTATCCCTGGCCAGCGATATGTCCGAGGAGTCCCAGCGCTCGCGCACCATTGCGGTGATGTGGTTTATGATGATCGTCAGCATCATCATCACAGCCATTGTCATGGGGCGATCCCTGGATCCCTACAGCGAAGCTCAGTTGATCCGGGTCTTTGGCCTAGCCGGCCTGACCGCGATCGTCATCGCCGCCATAGGGCTGATTGGCCTGGAGCCACGCCACACCACCCATACAGCCCAAACGCGCCACAGCCAGCAAGCCGCCATCCGGGCTGTCCTCAGTAATCCGCAAGCCCGCCTCTTTTTTGTCTACCTGGTTTTGATGTTAGTCGCTATCCTGGGTCAGGATATTTTGCTGGAACCATTTGGTGCCCACGCCTTTGGCATGACCGTCCAACAGACCACCCAATTGACTGCTTTGTGGGGCAGCACCACTTTGCTCTCCTTGCTGGCCTACGGCTTTCTTCTCAGCCGCTGGCTGACCAAACGGAATGGCGCCGCTTTGGGTGGGGTGATTGCGATAGTGGGTTTGTTACTGATTGGCTTGAGCGGCACGATCCATTGGGAACTGCTTTTCAAGCCGGGTATCGCTATCCTGGGCTTTGGCACGGGTATTGCCACGGCCACCAATCTGGCTTTGATGCTCGATATGACCACAGCCGAGCAAGCCGGGCTCTTCATCGGGGCCTGGGGCGTGGCCGATGCGGCCTCGCGCGGACTGGGTATGTTTTTCGGCAGTACCGTCCGTGATCTGGTCACCTTTGCTTTTAGTGACCCAACCTTGGGTTACGTTGTGGTCTTTTATTTGGAAGCTGGCTGTTTGATTGCTTCCTTAATCCTGTTGAGCCAAATCGATGTGCCGCGTTTCCGCAGCCACCAGCCGGATCTGGTCGAACTGGCGGCGTTAACGGCGGATGCTTAAGGCAAAACTAATGAACGCACCCACCCAACTCCCATTTTCCGCCCTCATCGGTCTCGAGCAAGCCCAGCAGGCCTTGCTGCTGCTGGCCGTTGAGCCGCGCTTGCAAGGCATGATTGTGGCGGCGGCGGCCGGCACCGGTAAGTCGACTCTGGCGCGCGGCATGTCGCTCCTCCTCAATGATGAAACGATCCCCTTTATCGAAATTCCCCCCAGCATTGATGCCGAAAATCTGCTCGGCGGGCTGGATTTGGAGGGGACGCTGCGCACCGGCCACATGATGCTCCAACCGGGTGTGCTGGCTCGCGCGCACGGCGGGGTAGCTTACGTGGACGGGGTCAACTTGCTGACCGACGGCAGCACCAATCTGCTGTTGGCCGCGCTGGATCAAGGCGAAGTGCGCGTCGAGCGGGAAGGGATCAGTCTGCGCTCGGCCGCCGAGTTCAGCTTGATCGGCTCCTACGATCCGGCCGAAGGCATGCCCCGCCGGCATCTCCTGGACCGGGTTGGCCTGCTGGTCACTTTGCCCGGCGCCTTTGAAGCGAGTCAGCGCGCCGACGTCATCCGGCGCAATCTCTTCCCCCCGACGGATACTTGGGAGGAGGATCTGGAGTTTATGCAAGACCTGGTCCGTTCGGCGCGAGCGCTCCTACCGGAGGTGACGATCAGCGCCGAGCAGATCCGCCGCTTGAGCGTCACCGCGTTGCAATACGGCGTTGAGGGCCATCGCGTCGATCTGTTTGCCGTCTGGACCGCTTGTGCTGCTGCCGCCCTGGCTTTGCGGGACGAGGTTGAAGACGATGATCTGGTTTTAGCCGCCCGGTTGGTTATTTTGCCGCGCGCTACGCAAATTCCGGCCCCACCCCCCCACGACCCGTCCCCGCCCCCCCCCCCCCCCCCACCGGAACCGCCTGAGCCGGAGACAACCGAAGAGGAGGGCGAAACGACCCCGCCCGAACAGTTGATGCTGCCGCCGGAACAGATTATGGAAGCCCTGGTCGGTGAACTACCCGAAGATTTGGAAGAGCTGCCCTTCCGGCACTTGCGGCGGGGCCGCTCCGGCTCCCGCGGCAGCACCGAGGGCAAACGCGGCCGGCCCGTGCGTAGCTTGCCCGGCGATCCGAAACGGGCCAAGATTGATGTGGTCGCGACCTTGCGCGCCGCGGCACCGTGGCAGCGTCTACGGGCCGGTAGCCAACCCCGGGCTCGCGGGGCGCACCGTCGGGTGGTGCTGCAAATGTCTGATGTGCGAGTTAAACAGTATCGCAGCAAGGCCGGCGCGCTTTTCTGCTTTGCGGTCGATGCCAGCGGCAGCATGGCCCTGCATCGCATGCGACAAGCCAAGGGCGCGGTTCACGCCTTGCTGCAAAAAGCCTACGTCAACCGCGATCGCGTCGCCCTGATTGCTTTTCGGGGCGGTGAAGCCGAGTTATTGATGCCGCCTACTCAAAGCGTTGAACTGGCCCGCCGGGCCCTCGATCTCTTGCCGACCGGCGGCGGTACCCCCCTGGCCTCGGCTTTGCTGCTGGCCGCGGATGTGGCCCAGCAGGCCAAAAGCCGGGGCATCTTGCAGTCGGTCTTGATTCTCTTGACCGACGGCCGGGCCAACATCAGTTTGCGTCCCGATGGAAATGTGCAGGAAGAGTTGCAGCAAATTGGTCGCCACATCGCCGAGTCGAGCCTGCACGTGGTCGTGGTCGATACCCAGCGCAGCTACCTCAGCCGGGGTGAAGCCCGCAAACTGGCCGAGTGGCTTAACGGCGACTATGCTTATCTCCCCAACGCCAACGGTGAGCAAATCGCCGATCTGGCCACCAGCGTGGCTGACGGCTAGCCGGGCTGTCATTGCTGGGGGACGAAACTGTAGCCTCCCCCGTTCCACGCCCCACGCTATTAGCAACTTCCTTTCTTGACTCAACCTGATCACCTTATCGCCAAGATCAACCCCTCTCCAAGGGGTTTCAAGGCGTTGCGATGAAGATCAAGGGCTGGTACAGCGTGCCAAGGGCATTGTGATGAAGATCAGGGGCTGGAATTGTGTACCAGAGGCATTGCCGTGAAGATCAGGGTCTGGTATGGTGTCCCAAAGGCCTTGCAATGAAGATCA
This sequence comes from uncultured Chloroflexota bacterium, assembly GCA_937864185.1. Taxonomy (GTDB): domain Bacteria; phylum Chloroflexota; class Anaerolineae; order 4572-78; family J111; genus JAGRBY01. Next base: position 43,057 of record CALMIS010000383.1, on the reverse strand, counting down.
GGGTCTCGTCCGGTGTGCGAAGGATGTTGCGATGAAGATCAGTATCTGGTACGGCATACCAAGGGCATTGCGATGAAGATCAATGTCTCGTCCGGCGTGCGAGGGGCCTTGCAATGAAGACTAATACTTGGTCCGGCGTGCGAAGGGCCTTGCAATGAAGAACAAGATTAGAGAGTGATCGCAGCATGGGCTGCCGACTATGAATATGCCAAGTCAACTAAACATCTCTGAGTTAGAAGCGCTGATCCTGCGGTCGATTGATCAACGCTATCAAATTCAAGCTACTCGGAATCTGGCCGATTATATTTTTTCAAATCATTTATTTCAATCGTTTCCCCCAGAATTCTTGGATTTCTCCTTTCAATACCGCCGGGAAATAGCCGGCTATTTGGCGGATGAACAGCACCTGGCGGCCTTGAGGGAATATTGTATCCGGTCTACTAAGGCTTATACTTACCAACGTAACCAGTTTATCAATTTTACCCAGTTTTATGATGAGCTGTTGTCTGCCCAATACCTTGATTTTCTATCCCAACTGAGAGTAGCGTTGGAACAATCAGACACAATTGAAGCCTTAGCGAAGGCCTATTCCACCGTCTTGCAAAGGCATCACCAGAGATTGCGGCTCATTCTATCCTCTTATTGTCTCACTTACCAACCGGGTGACCTCCAAGAAAATTCCCTGCTCAAAACTGTACCGTGTGCCGAGTATTCGCCTCAATTTCAAGCCCGCCTGTTGGGACTTGATGAGACTGAGTGGCTGGATCCTATCCTGGATATTGGTTGTGGCCAATCTGGCAAACTGGTGAAGTACTTAAGCGAAAAAGGCTATACAGCGATTGGCCTTGACCGGCTCGGGCCGCCTTTGCCAAACTTTATCCAACAAAACTGGTTTGAGTTTGATTATGGCGTGGGTCAGTGGGGCACTATTATCGCCCATCAATCGTTTTCAACGCATTTTATTCACGCGCACTTGCATCATCCTGGGAATGCTGAGGAATTTGCCAAGTTATATATGAGAATCTTATCCGCTCTGAGACGGGGAGGAACATTTTGTTATGCTCCTGGTCTGCCTTTTGTGGAGCATCATCTCGAAAAAGTGGCCGGATATTCGATCAGCAAAACGGTCATCGAAGCTGACCAGATCCTTGGCATAGGGGAAGTATTCTATTCAGTTAAAGTCCGGTCACTCAGCCTTGTCAAAGAGAGCCGAGTCCGGTTACAATAAGAGTGTCGGCTGTCGTTCCTCTATCTAATGGGTTTTTGCCACTGTACCAGGTTTAGCTGCTTTATGAGCAGTCTAAGTTTCATTATTGATTATCTTTCTAACCTCAACGCCGTTATCTCATACTATATTGGTCTAGCACAGCTGCGTTTCTTTCCGTTTACCAATCAGTAACAGTTGGGGTAAGAAATTGTCAGAGTCCAAATATGCCTCAGACCCGTTTAAGAAGATCTGGTTTTCTGTTATTGATAAAGTCTATCTACCTCGACCCGATCACTTGTGCTATAATTTAAAGGCTTCCCAGAAGCGATCTACAATTGATCGGGCTGCGGTCAAGGCAATTTTAGCAGCTTATGAACTGGATTTAATCGGTGAGCCGCGGGTATTAGGTGGCGGGAATCGAAGCTACAGCCTACTTGTCCACACCTCGGCCGGCAAGAAAATCTTAAAGAAGTATAAACCAAGCTTGGGCCAATCTACGATTATCCAAGAGCATTCGCTCTTAACCTATCTAGCGCAAACTGATTTTCCATCTCCTCATCTGGTCACAACCGCTACCGGTCAAACCTTGTTACACCGGGGCAGGCCTCGGCTGGCCCTTTTTGATTACATTGAAGGTGGATTTCAATATTACCACTATATGTTGCTTCCGGGGCAACTGCAACAGTTCATTACAATGGCCGGTGAAATATTGGCGCTGCTACACCAGACAGTCAGAGATTTTGCTCCTCAAGGCTACAATCCTGATGGGTTTAAATCTCAACATGAGGAGCGGTGGCGAGACCTGGCCTGGCTTGTGACCCGACTAGATCATTGCGTAGCCGAAACAGTTCACTTGAAAGAGAAGGGCGTAGATAATAAGGAAGCAGCCTGGCTCTTGCAGCAAGCCAGTTATCTTGAGAAGTCATTAATTCAGTTGGATGCTATTCTCAAAAATGCAGCCCTACCTCGTTTGATTATTCACGGCGATTATGGTCCTTATAACCTGCTTTTTCGGAGAAATGCGCCGACCATTGTGCTTGATTTCGAGATGGCCCGGCTAGATTGGCGCCTGACAGAGTTGATTGGAGCCTGGCATCGCTTTGGCTACAGCCAGTTGGGCCGGAGACTGACCCGGATGAAGTGGCTGCTCGATGCGTATCAAACCTATTTTCCGCTAACCAAAGACGAGACACAACTTATGCCCCAGGTCTGGGAGTTCTTAGATCTCCGGCAATGTGTGCAAAATTGGCACAGTTATTGTCAAACCGGTAATGCTGCCCGTTTAGCTAAAGCCAGGTACAATTTACAAACAGCCGTCTGGATAAAGATGAACCAGAATATACGTCTGGTCATCTAAAAGTCAGCCGTATCAGTCGGCTCAAGGCCCAAGTCTCAACAATGCGTTCTTAGGATTGGGTTGAACGTAGAGACCCAACTGTCAAACAACTACAAACTATAGTTATTAATTTGTATACGAGGAATATGCTATGAGATCTAAATCCCGAAAGTCATCGAATTCCGGTGCTAAATTAGCCGGCGTCTTAGCGGTAACAGCCCTGGGCGGAACTCTACTTTATCGCCGCTTTAAACCAAACCTTGTCAGCCCGCTGCCTAAAGCCCTGGACAGTGACCAGGTTTGCTTCTCCATCCAGCCGGTTGGAGCGCTCAGTTACTACGTGGATCGTCACAGTGAGGGCCGGCCTTTGGTTTTGATTCATAGTGTCAACGCGGCCCCTTCCAGTATTGAAATGAAGCCACTCTTCGATCATTATCGTGGTACCCGGCCGGTATATGCTTTGGACCTGCCCGGTTTTGGCTTTTCGGAGCGGAGCGCCGATCGTACTTACTCGCCTACGCTGTATGCTCAGGCGATTATCGCCATGCTCGAGCGTGAGGTCGGTGAAGCGGCTGATGTAATTGCCTTATCGTTGGGCTGCGAATTTGCTGCCCGCGCGGCGTGGCTGCGTCCGGAACTGTTCAACAGCTTGACGATGATCAGTCCGACCGGCTTGAACGCCCACCCCATCGATTTGCCGGGCGAGCTCCTTTATCCGGTTTTTTCTTTTCCGCTGTGGAGCCAGCCAGCTTTTGAGCTGTTAACCACCCGGCCCAGCATTCGCTACTATTTGAATAAAAACTTTGTGGGAGAGGCTCCGGATATTCTAGTGGACTATGCCTACGCTACCTCGCATCAGCCCAATGCCAAAGTTGCCCCCTTCTATTTCCTTTCCGGCCAACTCTTTTCGCCGGATATCTGCCCGGCCGTTTACGAGAAACTGTCCCTCCCAACCATGATCCTCTACGATCGCGATCCTAATATCTCCTTTGATAAGCTGCCTGATTTGTTGGCCAGCAACGACCTGTGCCAGGCACGGCGGTTGGTCCCCTCGCTGGGGCTGCCCCATTGGGAGTTATTAAGTGAAACCACAGCCACGCTCGATGAGTTTTGGGTCACCGCTCAGGAGAAGAATTTGTCCGCCCCGGCGGCCGGCTAAAGACATCAACAAGAGCTAATAAAAAACGGAGGCATTTGCCTCCGTTTTTTATTAGCAGTTAATCCAGACCTTACAGGGTTTTAAAGCCTGTAAGGTCTTTATGTTGAAGTTTAAGTCAGCAGATTACTTAGCCTTAAACCCTTTTTCCTTGAGCGCAGCCTGCGCGGCGGCCAGGCGCGCAATCGGAACGCGGAAGGGCGAGCAGCTAACATAGTTCTGGCCGATACTGTGGCAGAACGCGATCGAGGCCGGGTCACCCCCGTGCTCACCGCAGATGCCGACTTCGAGGTCTGGCCGGGTGGCCCGACCGTCTTCTACCGCCATCTTCATCAACTTGCCTACTCCGGTCTGATCCAGGGTTTGGAACGGGTTCTTAGGCAGAACCTCGTGCTCTACGTAGTGGAGTAGGAAGCCGGCTTCAGCATCGTCCCGCGAGAAGCCAAACGTCATCTGGGTCAAGTCGTTGGTGCCGAAGGAGAAGAACTCAGCCACCTCTGCGATCTCGCTGGCGGTCAAAGCGGCCCGCGGAATCTCGATCATTGTCCCAAACTTATACTCAACTTCAACGCCCTGCTCGGTCATCACGGCTTTGGCTACTTCTTCCAGTTGCGGCTGGATGACCTTCAGTTCGTTGACGTGGCCGGCCAACGGAATCATCACCTCCGGCTTGGGCTCGAGTCCTTCTTTCTTAACCTGGCACGCGGCCTCGAAGATAGCCCGGACCTGCATCTTGACCAGGCCGGGAAAGACGATGCTCAAGCGCACACCGCGCAGACCCATCATCGGGTTACTTTCATGCAACCCGTCGATGGCAGCTAACATCTGCTCTTTTTCGGCCAGGCCGCCGGTTTCGCCTTTGGTGCGGAGCTGGATCACTTCGGTGAAGATGGCATCACGGTCTGGCATAAACTCATGCAGAGGCGGATCGATGAGGCGAATGATGACCGGTAGACCCGTCATCGTCCGGAACAGACCGGTGAAGTCTTCCCGCTGGAACGGGAGCAGTTTATCGAGTGCAGTTTGGCGCTCTTCTTCCGAGTCGGCCAAGATCATCTTTTGCACGGTCGGCAGGCGTTCTTGCTCGAAGAACATGTGCTCGGTGCGGCACAGGCCAATGCCTTGAGCGCCGTAGTTGCGAGCGCGTTGAGCATCTTCCGGATAATCGGCGTTAGCCCAAACTTGGAGGCGGCGGAACTCATCGGCCCAGGCCAGGAGCGTTTGTAGTTCGGTCTGTTCTTCCAGACGGGGTGAGGTCGTAGGAATTTCGCCGGCAAAAGCTTCGCCGGTGGTGCCATCGATTGAGATCCAATCGCCTTCTTTAACGGTGACGCCGTTGGCGGTAAATTGGCGGTTCTTGGAGTCGATGACAATTTCGCTGGCTCCAACCACACAAGGCACGCCGAACTGGCGGGCTACCACCGCCGCATGGCTGGTGGCGCCGCCTTCGCTGGTTAGGATACCTTTGGCCGACAACATGCCGTGGACGTCGTCGGGGCGGGTGAAGGGCCGGACCATAATGACGGCTTTGCCTTCCTTGCCCCATTTCTCGGTCAGGTCAGCGTCAAAGGCAGCGATGCCCACCGCCGCACCCGGCGAGGCATTGACCGCTTTAGCCAGTAACTTACCTTCAGCGGCGGCGGATTTCTTGGCTTCTACATCGAACTGCGGATGCAGCATGGTATCGACCTGCTCGGGGGTCACCCGCAGCACAGCCTGCTCTCGGGTGATTAGCCCTTCATTGGCCATCTCGACCGCAATCCGGATGGAGGCTTTGGCAGTGCGCTTGCCGTCTCGGGTTTGCAGCATCCAGAGCTTGCCTTGCTCGATGGTAAACTCCATATCCTGCATATCTCTGTAATGGTCTTCGAGCTTATCGCAGATTTCAAGGAACTCTTTAAATGCCTGAGGCGAGTCTGTTTGCAAATCTTTAATTGGGTGCGTATTGCGGATGCCGGCGACCACGTCTTCGCCCTGCGCGTTCATGAGATAATCGCCATACAGGATATTCTCGCCCGTGGCCGGGTCTCGGGTAAAGGCCACGCCGGTTCCGGAAGTGTCGCCCATATTGCCGAAAACCATAGTGACAATGTTAACCGCGGTGCCCAGATTGTGGGCGATGCCGGCCGCATTGCGATAATCGACGGCGCGCTTGCCGTTCCAGCTTTTGAAGACGGCTTCGGTGGATAATTTAATCTGCTCGTAGGGATCCTGGGGAAATTCTCGGCCGGTTTCTTCTTTGAAGATCTGCTCAAATTTGCGAGCTACTTCTTTCCAGTGTTCGGCCGTCAGTTGAGCTTCGGTTTTGACCCCGGCCTTCATGCGGGTCTCGGCCAGGACTTCTTCAAAGGGCTCATCGTCAATTCCCATCACGACGCTGCCGAACATCTGGATCAAACGGCGAAACGAGTCATAAGCAAAGCGGGCGTCGCCGGTGAGTTGAGCCATACCCTCAACGACTTCATCGTTCATCCCAATGTTGAGGACGGTATCCATCATGCCCGGCATCGAGAACTTAGCGCCGGAGCGGCAAGAGACCAACAGCGGATTAGAAGGATCACCCAGCTTCTTGCCGGTCTTTTCTTCAGTCGCCTTTAGAGCCTCTAACTCCTGTTCCCACATCCCTTCCGGAAATTGCTGGCCAGCGGCCAAATAAGCGTTGCAAGCTTCCGTGGTGACGATAAAACCGGGCGGCACCGGTAAACCCACCCGGGTCATTTCGGCCAGGTTAGCCCCTTTGCCGCCTAAGAGAGAGCGAACACCCTCCCAGTCACCGGCATGTTGTTCAGCCTCTTCGACTTCTTCAAAGAGATACACCCATTTAGTGCTCATTGTGTCATTCCTCCAAAATCTATAGATTGTCAGTTGGGAAAATGCGCATATAAAAACCTCCATCACCATACTATTGGGCGGAGGTTAAGCTCTCCTTTGATTGAGTGTCGAGCCTTATGGCGCTGTTGATTATATGGATTTATTAAGTTTAGCCAAGTTTTTTGATAACGGCTTTGCCGCGCGGCCACGTACTCCGCTAATGGCCTTAACGGTTTGTTAACGCAGTCCTTTTATGCTTGAGTGGCGGTTTCGCTTTTCACCTTAAACTTGCATTTGATCCTGGAAGTGGATACAGTGGAAGATAGTTCCTCATTTATTAAGCTGTTGGACTTATCCCCAGTGAAAGATGAGTTTAAACCTCGGAATATTTGGTCCATTATCTTATAAGGAGTCTCAATCTATGCGTAAATCTGTTTTTCTAGTTGCTCTATTAGCCGCTTTAAGTTTGGCCTGTAACTTTAGTTTTTCTACGGCCAATATTGAGGAAGCTAAGCTGGCCCGAGATGAAGCCGGCACTGAGCAGACCACCGTTTTCGATCAGGCTGATGAGTTTTATTTGGTTGGGCAGTTAGGCAATGCGCCGGATGATACCAAGCTTAAAGCGGTTTGGACAGCGGTTGATGCGGACGGGGTTGAGCCCAACTATCAATTGGATGAGAAAGAACTGACCGGTGGCGGAGATTTCTACTTCAGTTTAAGTAATGATCAGTTGTGGCCCGTTGGCGCCTACAAGGTTGATCTCTACCTGAATGAAGAGTTGGGGCGGACCCTGGAGTTCACTGTTGAGGGTGACGTTGTGGCGGAAGCGCCGGAACCCACCGCTGAACCGACCGCTACGCCCGAACCGACGCCGGAGCCCACCGCCGAACCTCCCCTCGAACCGACCGAGCCCCCTGTGGATGATGAAACCTTAAGCCGGGCCAATGAGGCTCTCTCGGACAACGACATCCTGACCGTTGAGGCCACCGAAGAGCCGGAGTACGAGCCCCTGGCCTTTCAAGCGGAGCCGTATCAGCATCCATCTGGTGCCTTCAGTTTTAGCGTGCCGGAAGGCTGGGAATTGGTCAACGAGACGGACACCAGTGGTACCTTCGGCGATGATAACTCCGTGGTGGGGGCCATCTTTGTTGACGTAGGCGAGGTTTTGAGCCTGGCTGATTTTAATGACTTTGTCGAGAACTTCTTGATCGGCTATGTCGGCGAGGAGACCGAGTACGAAGTTGTTGATCAAGAACCCCAGCCGGACGATAGTTTATACGTCGCCATCAGCTATACTGATGGTGAGACACCCAGTGACGCCGATTTCTTTTTCGAGCAGCGTGAGACGGTTATGTTTGTGCTGCTGTTTGATACTTTTACCTATAACGAACTGCGGCCGACCTGGGATGAAATTATTGCCTCGTATACTGTTGATGCAGACGCGGCCCTGGCGGCGGCCCCGGCTACGGTTGAACCGGCGGCCTCGGTCCAGCCCACGGTAGCGCCGGAGCCGGTTGAACCCGCCGGGCCGGTGGCTCCGGCCGGTAAGGGTTTGCTCTTCTACAACAACAAGACAGACGTCGACTTTACCATCGACGTGATTGGCCCGACCAACACCTCTCAGACAATCCCGCCCGGCCAGACGCGCGAGTTCGTGCTCGACCCGGGTAAATATGCAGTCAATGCTCACTCGGCCGGCGGTAAGTATTATGTGCCTTCCTATGAGTTTGAGATTGCCGCCGGTCAAGTTCTGTACGATGGGGTGCAGTAACCGCCATTAAGTAGAAATCGTTACGCCAATCGAATACTAAAAAAGCCCCGGCCACTTAGTGAAGACCGGGGTTTTTTAATCTGTCAGCCTGGCGCGGAGTTGTTTCAAGCGCTGTAAGATCGCGGTCAGGTGGCCTTCGGCAAAGACGGCCGCCAGATGACCCTCTACAAAGCGGTCCGCCCGAACGTGAGCGGTCAAAAGTTTGCGAACGGCCAAGAGATCGGCGCTCTCTAATGCGGCGGAGTCGGTGCGGTAGCGTTTGGCCTCGTCCTGCCAATTCATCCAATCGAAGGCGAAGACGAGACCCTGATCGTACAACGCGTCGATGAACGCATCAAAGTCAGGACGGTACGAGTAATAAGGCATCTGGTAGCCGCCCTGGCTCCATTCGCCAGGGCTATAATCAGGCTGTTCCAGCATGGGCAGGAAACGGAGCACGGCATCAATTTGAGCGGGGGTCAGGGCCGGTGGTTGTTCGCTCATGAACCAAGGCGAGTCCAACAGACTGTATCAAAACTAACCTGTCGCGCCGGTCCGAATTCGCCGGTGAAGTTCGTTAAGCGCACGGCCGCCCGGCCTGGCTCAAAAGGAAAAGCGCCCAGAATGGCCCAGCCGTTGGTGTATCCGGCCTGGTTAATCGGAATTTCTGTTTGCCCCTTGGCGTGCGAGATAATGTAGCGGGCATAGGTTGTGCTCGTATTCTGGGCCGGCACGTAAGCCCAAATTTCCCAGACGCCCGGCGCCGGTAAGGTGGCCAGCCATTCACCCCAGTGCGTTTCGGTTTGAGCGGAACTTGGGACCCAAAAGAAGGGACTCCCAAAGCCGCCAGGGGAAGACTGCCAGCCTGCGCCTCCCTGTCGAAATAGACCCACCTGGGTATTACCCGGCACCGGTCCAACGATTACTTGAATGGCCACCACCGGCTGCGGTGCCGGACGAGTGATAGGCGGCGTGGGCTGCGTCGGAGTGCCTTTAGGCCGGTTGGCGGAAATAAATTCGGTGGGACTGTAGTAGCTCTCCACCACCTGGCGCCGATGACGCACGGTGGGGGTCCAATTGCCGATGGGTAACTTCTTCTTGCGGATCTCAAAATGGAGGTGAGCCGTATAGCGGTTCTGCTCCCCTTTGCCGATGGTGCCGATCTGTTTGCCCCGGTTGACTTTTTCCCCAACTTCATTTACCTTGATTTCGTTAAGATGGGCATACTGCGACCAGACCCGGGTGTCGTCGGGCAAGGCGTGTTCTAACAGAACAATGTTGCCCCAGACCGGATAGTGACCAAACTCGACGACGCGGCCATTAGCAATGGCATAGACCGGATCGCCCAGGTCGGTATCACCACCGCCGCGACCATTCCAGTCCTCGCCGGGGTGCCAGGCTTCAAATTGATTAAAGTAGTCAGGATCGGTCAGCACCACATCGATTTTGTGGGTTTTGAAGACATCCACGTCAACACCGCGCGGGCCAACCGGAAAATCAAAACCATCGGTGTAGGGAATACCGTCAGGGGTTTCTTTTTGGGCCATCGTCGATCTCCTCGCGCCCATTTTATCACAGGCTCGATTCACGGTCAATGGCTTAACATAAATTATTAAAGAAAGTGAGTCCCTGGTTTGAAAATTGGTGATAAAGCACCCAATCTGACCCTCAAGACAACTGACGACCGGATAGTGTCGTTAGCCGAATTTTGGCAGGCCCAGTCCATTCTCCTCGTCTTCTTGCGCCATCTCGGCTGACTGCCCTGAAGAGATCACGTCGCGCAGTTGCGTGACCGGTACGAACAGATCACCACGCTTCAGGCTGAAGTGGTGGTGGTTTCATTTGGCAATAAGTTTTGGGTCAAGGTTTGGCTGGAGCAGACGCAAGCACCGTTCCCGCTGTTGTTGGATGAAGAGCGAGCGGCTTATCGAGCCTATGGGCTGGAAGCATCAAAGCGGCGAGCCTGGGGAGTACGCAACTTGCTCTATTACGCCCGAGCCAGATTGCAAGGTCGGGCTATTCCCCACTCCACCGGCGAGGATACCGGTCAGTTAGGGGGTGATTTCATCATCGACCGGCGCGGCCTATTGCGCCTGGTTCATCCCAGCCGTGAGCCGACCGACCGGCCCGCGGTTGAGGAGCTACTTCAGACGCTGGGCCGGATCTGATATTCGACTCCGGCCGGGCCGGCATTGATGACCGTGGTCGGCCCTAACGTCGCTTGTTGGCCGGCGCTGGCGTGGATGTGGCCGCAAACCACAAGAGCAGGCTGCTGCTGCTCAATGATCTCCCGCACAGCCAGGCTGCCCAGGTGACGCCCGCTGGAGTCGGTATCGACCAGCCCGCGCGGCGGCGAGTGCGAGACCAGCACGCCACCCCTCGGGCAGTTGGTCAGCAGGGAGCGAGCCTGCTCTTCGCTGAAATCATAACTCCACGAGCCGAAGGGTGTCACCGGCACCGCCCCCCCGAGCCCGAAGAACGAGATCCCTGCGACCTCGACCCCGGCGCCGTGCAGGACGTGAGCGTTGGGCCAGCCGCGACAGGCCTCGGCCAGCTCTTCAACCGACTCGCTGTTGCCGGGTACCAGGACTGCCGGTTGTTCAATGGTCTTGAGTACATCGATGGTGCGGTTGAGCCCACGCCGCAGATTAGCAAAATCTCCGGCCCCAATGACCACATCGACCTGGCGAGCGCGCTCGACCAAGGCTTGAGCGGCGGTGGCGTTACAATGGAGATCGCTAAAGAGTAACAGTTTCATGCTCTATGCCCAGCTTGGTTCAATCTTCAAGATTGAACCAAGCTCGATACACCTAATTCTACAGACAAAAATAGTATATCACACGCCTGGTTGGCGACAAAGTGAAATCGATGATGGGCTGATACTCTATAACGCCTTTATGTTGAGGTCAAGGGGTAAGGGCTTGTCTGTCTAGAGGATATTTCTCTTGGCAGAAGGTAGGGTCAAACTGGATCAAGGGTGCTTGCAAGTGATAAGAAGAGAGGCCCAATTTCGATCGCCATCTATTTTGAGGGCGAACGGGTAAAATCAATTTTGAGCGAGGCTTATCTTGACGGCTGAAGGACGAAACTGATCTCGCTCGAGCCTTATCTTGACGGCTAAAAGGTGAAACCGATTTAGAGCAAGGTCTATCTTGACGGCTGGAGGACGAAACTGATCTCGCTCGAGCCTTATCTTGACGGCTAGAAGGTGAAACCGATTTAGATCAAGGTCTATCTTGACGGCTGGAGGACGAAACTGATCTCGCTCGAGCCCTATCTTGACGGCTAGAAGGTGAAACCGATTTAGATCAAGGTCTATCTTGACGGCTGGAGGACGAAACTGATCCCGCTCGAGCCTTATCTTGACGGCTAGAAGGTGAAACCGATTTAGATCAAGGCCTTTCTTGACGGCATATCAGTAAACAGCTATTTGATTGAGGACTGTCGTCTAAGCTTTACCAATGCCAAATCTGGTTCCAGGCGGTCAGCCACGTCTCGGCCCGGCTGATCACTTTGAGCGGCTCGATGATCTCGACCCCGGCTCGGCCCATAAATTGAGCGGCAGAGTCGACCGTGCCCAGATCAATGGTGATCGTGACCGGAGAAGCGGGGACATAAGGTGAGACAGCTTTGAGGTTTTGCAGGGCTTGCCGGGCGCCCTCTTCAATCATCTGGCGGGCGCGGATGGGGGGGATTTGGCGGGCGGAGTAGCGGCTCAAGCCGCGCTTGACGGCAACAGTAGTTAGGCCGTTGCCCAAAATTTCTTTGGCTTCGCGGCAGGTCGCGACATCGCCGGTGACCAAGAGGACCGGTACGCCGTAGTGTCCGCACAGGGCGGCGTTGATACCAACCTCACCGACCAGGTCATCGTTGAACCAAAGATTGCGCCAGGTCGTGGTGGAGATGGTATGGCACATCACGCCATCCGGGGTGCCGGCCCGGGCATGCTGACCGATCAGCAGACAGGCGTCGCAGCCCTGCTCCAGGAGTTCGGTGTAGCGGGACCAGGCGTGGTGGGCCACCCAATCGCAGTCGGGGTCAAGTAGCTCCGGCACCAGCGAGTTGAAGCTCCAATCTCCGCCCGCGCCGTGGCAATCAACCACTACGATCTCCGTGGCTCCCGCAGCTTTAGCCCCCCGGACGGTGGCGTTGATCTCTTCGGTGTAGAGCTTGCGCCCTTCTTCGTACATCGCCGCGCCACCGTTGACCTGGCTCCAGACCACAATGCCGCTGACGCCTTCCATATCACTCATGATTAAAACACGCAAGATGGGCCTCCTATAAAGTAAAGCTACTGTCGTCGGTTGCCGGCAATTTGATGAAATAAGGTAGAGATGGGGTCCGGAATTCATCCGGACCCCATTTATATTTTTAGGTATGGACCGCAAGCTCGGCTGAGCTTGGCAGAATTATAGAGGCGACGAGGCTTAAAAGAAAATGAGGGTAATCACGATAAAGATGGGCACCAAGATGGGCAAGGAATACTTAAGAATATAAGAGAAGAAATCCGGAGTGCGATAGCCCCACTCGTCGGCGATGGCTTTGACCATAAAGTTTGGCCCGTTGCCGATGTAGGTAACGGCGCCCATAAAGACGGCCCCTAAGGAAATGGCGCTCAGGAACTCGGCCGGCACGGCGATTTGGCTGAGCGCGTCCGGGATGGTGAATTGGCCGGGATTGGCGGCGGTCAGACCCTGGGCCAGCGAAACAAAGGTTAAGTAGGTCGGCGCGTTATCGAGGACAGCGGACAAACTGCCGCTGGCCCAGAAGAACTGCCACGGTTGGGAAACGCCCAGACTGCTGCCTCGCGCTTGAAGAATTTCGAGCGCGGGGATCATCGCGGTAAAGATGCCGATGAACAGGAAGGCGACTTCCAAGATGGGGCCGAAAGTGAAGTTATTCTTGCGACGAGTCTCGGATGAAAGCGGTGCTGTTAGCAGCGAGGCGCCGGCCATCAGCAGCAGGATATACTCACGCAAAAAGCTGAGCGGGCCACCCTCCAGTCCCCAGGCAGCCAAATTGTTGGGCGTAATGAAGATGACCGCTAGCAGTACGCCCAGCAGCCACAGAAAGTTGATGCTGCCTTTGAGTTTAAGGGGTTCAAACTCTTTTTGGTCGAGCATTAAAGCGTAACCACTCTCCAGTTTGTAGGCGCGGCTGTCCCAGAGATAGAAGAGGGCAATCAGCAAGCCGATGGCTGTAATCCAGGGCAAAAAGAGGGTGAGCGTCCAGAAGAAGGGCACGCCTTTGAGATAGCCTAAGAACAGCGGCGGATCGCCGATCGGGAGGAGGGAACCGCCAATATTGCTGACCACGAAGATAAAGAAAACGGGAATATGGCGGGTGCGCTCGCGCTCGGAGTTGGTTTTGAGCACTGGCCGGATCAGAAGCATACTGGCGCCGGTGGTGCCGATGAGATTAGCCAGCACTGCCCCCACGCCCAAGAAGGTCGAGTTGACCAATGGAGTGGCCCGCAAGTCACCCTCGAGATAGATGCCGCCGGAAATTACATACAGGGCAAACAAGAGGCTGATGAAGGCAAAGTAATCTTCCAGACTGATCAGCAGTGGCTCGTAGAGACCCTGGCTGAGCAAGAGCAGGACCACCGGCAGGCCCCACAGGACCGCTATAATCAACTTATTGCGGTTACTCTCCCAAAATTTGCCGATCGGGGCGTGAGGATAGTTGGCCACGATAAAAGACATGATACCGATAGTTGCCAGCAGGCCCAGAAACGGGGCAATGGACCAGACAGGTAACTCGATCCCGGGGTTCAAAGCGAGACCATTGAAGAAAGTAAAGAGGCCGAGCATAAAAGTTCCTTAATTTAAAAAGCGATAGCGCATCAAGGCCGGCGCTACCACTCTTAGATGGTGACAAGAGTTATTCTGTTGTCAATTCACCATGATCGTCCTGATTGGGATTTTTAGCAAACGCTGGGGATCAATTTATGACCCGGTCAGCCAGTTGGGGCAGGATCTCGGCCACATCGCCCCGAATGACCACGTCCGCCAGGGAGTCGAGATAGGTGGGCTGCTGGTTGACAATCACCAGCCGGGCCCCGTTCTCGAGGGCCAGATGAGGTAAGTCTGAGGCAGGGGCCACTTCCAGCGAGGAGCCGGCCACGAGAACCAGATCAGCCTGGCGGATGGTTAACTCAGCGGCCAGGAGCGTGTCGATTGGCAATTGTTCGCCGAAGAGAATGGCACTGGGTTTAAAGACACCGCCACATTCGCAACGGGGCAAATCTCCGGTTTCGACAAAGCGGCGGAAGTAAGGGGTTGAGTCTTCGAGGCGGAGGCAGTCCAGACAGGTCACTTCCCGGAGATGACCATGCAACTCATAGACGATATGAGAACCGGCTTTGCGGTGTAGGTCATCAATATTTTGGGTGATAATGGCTTTGAGCTGGCCTTGCTGCTCCAGGGCAGCCAAGGCATAGTGAGCCGGGTTGGGGTGAGCCTCGATGATGGAGCGGGCCAGCGGGTGAATCCAATGATAGAAGCGCTGGGGTGCCCGGCGAAAAGCAAAGATGGAGGCGACGCTAAGCGGGTCGTTTTGCTCCCACAAACCGGACTCGGCGCTCCGGAAATCGGGGATACCGGAGGGCGTACTGAGTCCGGCCCCGGTCATAGCCACCAGATGGTGGGCTCGGCTAACCAGATCGACGGCCTGATTAAGCGGTGTGGATAAATTCATTTTTATCTTCCTTATGATGAAAGGCTAAGCATGAAAGGCTAAACAGACAGGCTAATTGGCCACCGGCAGGGTAAAGCAAAAGGTGCTGCCCTGACCGGGAGAGCTTTCCGCCCAAATCCGCCCCTGATGGCCTTCAACGATCTTTTTGGCAATGTGAAGACCAAGGCCGGTCCCCATGGCCGAGCGTTCGCTTTTGTTGCCGGCCTGGTAGTAGCGAGAAAAAATTTGGTCCAGCTCTTCTTTGGCAATACCAATGCCTTGGTCTTTGACTTGGACCAACACCTCGCGCCCCATCGGTCCGGCGGTCACGGTCACCGGCTGACCCGCATCGGAAAATTTGATGGCATTGCCGATTAAATTGGTGAGGACCTGCTCCAGGCGGATGCCATCTCCCAACACCCAAGGCAGTTGGGGCGGCAGCTCAGTATTGACGATCACGGCTTGTTGGTGAGCGAACCCCTGGAGTTTAAAGACCGTCTGATCAATGATCTCCAGCAGGTTCAGCGGCTGAAAATCGAGTTGGATTTTGCCCGCATCAAACTTAGATAGGTCGAGTAAGTTGTTGACCATCTCGCTTAACTGCTGCGCCTGGCGCTTGATGGCGCCCAAAAACTCCTGAGATCTATCTGGTGGTAGTTGCCGGTCTTCCAACATTATTTTGGCAAAGCCCTGAATGGAGAAGAGCGGTGTCCGCAGCTCGTGCGAGACGGTAGAGAAAAAATCATCTTTAAGGCGTTCCAACTCCCGTTCTTTGGTGACATCGTGGATGACGCGAACCTCGCCAAAGCGTTGCTTGTTCTGGCCAGTTACCGGGGTGACAAAGATTTGCAGCGTTCTTGGCTGCGGCGACTCAAGGTGAACCTCAGCCGTCAGCAAATCGGTGCGCAGTTGGCGAGTGGGGGTGCCAACGACGCTGGCCAGGTTGGGATGGAGATGGGGATCGCGGCTGTTGTAACCCATGATTTGCCCCGGGGACAGGCCCAACATTACGGCCAGAGCCGGATTGCAGGTAACAATATCTCCCAACTCATCGAGCAAGAGAACGCCATCGGCCATGTGTTGGATAATGGCTCGAATCTGCTGGCGTTCTTCAGACATTTTGGTAAACAGGCGGGCGTTCTCGATGGTGATGCCAACCTGGACGGCTGCAATGGTTAGCAGGCGTTCTTGAGCCGGGCCAAACGCATGGGGCTGCCGGTCATCGAAGTTGATGGTGCCGATGATGCGGCCGTTGGCTTTTAGCGGCACGACCATCAAGGAGCGGACATCGGCATCGAAGACCACAAATTTATCATCCTTATGAGTATCGGGCATATAGACCATGCGGCCTTCGGCAGCGGCAATGCCGGCCGCGCCTTCGCCCAGCTTGAGTTTGGCCATTTTGCGCCAGTGAGGTTTAAGTCCGCTGGCCGCCTTGATCTCCAGTTGCGTTTGGCTCTCATCTAACAGGAAAATACAACAAGCCCGACAACTGGCCACTTGCCGCAGCGAGGTCACGGCCGCCGTTAGAACATCCTCAAAGTCAAGCGAGGTTGAAATTTCATGGGCCAGGGTATAAAGCATGCTCATTTCGCTCAGACGTTGAACCGTTTGCTCAAAGAAGTGGGCTTGCTGAAGGGCAATGGCGGTGTGGTTAGCCAGAATGCGACAAACTTTGATTTCGTCGGCTGAGATGGCGTGCTGAGCATCGGTGTAGTAGAGTTCAATGAAGCCGGTGAATTGGTCTTGAGCGCCATACGGTAAAGCCAAGACGGTTTGCCAGGTAAGCGGCTGCTCCCGGCCATTAGCCGGTGTGACCGAAGAGTGAGCCCGGCGGATAAAGGGCTCGCTTTGGGCCATCATTTGGCGCCCAATGGGATCGCGCTCGAGCGGGATCGGCCGGTTGAGTCGGCGCCAGGTTTGGGCCGGCAAATTTGGGTTGTTAGCAACATACTCGACCAGGGGGATGACCGTTTTGGTTTTCATGTCTAGCCGGCAGATGACACAAGCGCCGGCGTCAACCACTTGGGCCAGTTGTTTGCTCATTAGAGTTAAAACCGATTGTTGATCCGTTTCCAGACCAAGGTCAGCCAGCCGGTCAAAGACTGCTAATAATCGATCGAGATGAGGATTGGCAAGCGTGGAGTGAATATTTTCGGAAATCATTTTGGCCTTGAGTAAATAAGGTACATTTGGCAAAATTGTACCACATCCACCCTTAGAAAACAACGGCCCCGAATTGACGGTCTACTTTAAGACCATTTCGCCCCTTGGTCCGGTTTGTGGTATAATCCGCCGTCTGATCTACCCAAAAGCGATTAATTGATAAAGTTTTGTTTAGAAGGACTAAATGGTTATGCAACGTTTATGGATGATTTTGCTGCTGAGTTTAGGGCTACTGCCGGCTCTCGCCTGTGGACCGCTCTCCGGCAGTTTGCAGGTGACGCCAACGCCAACCAAGACTCCCAGAAAAATAACCACGTTGGCCCCACTGGAAGTCGCTACGCCAATTTCGGTTATCTTGCCGACGCGCACGCCGACCCCTGAAGTCACGCCGACTTTTACGCCGGCGCCTACCGATACGCCCAGTCCAACACCTCCACCCCCCGACCCCCCGCCCCCTGACCCCCCGCCACCTCCGCCCCCGCCACCACCACCGCCACCACCGCCCACTCAACCCCCTGCTCCCGCGCCAGCCGAGCCGGAGCCCACGCCCGTGCCTCCCGCGCCTCCGCCTACCCCGGCTGCCGAGACCCAAGTCATCGTGGAACTGCCGGATGGCAACACCCACGACGTGGGGGATAAGTTTGAGATTCGTTTCATCGTGACGAATCCGAATGGGGTTAATGAATTCAAATGGGGTATTTTTACCCAAAATCAGGTTAGCCTGCAAGGGGGAACCATTAAATGTAATGGCGCGACAGATTGCCGGCATGAGGAAGATGTGTCGTCGCCGTTAGCCGGAACGTTCATTGTGGGGGCTGATGCCGTGGCCAGCAACGGCGGTACGAGTCGGGGAATCGCAGAGGTCTATATTCGCTAAGGATAAAGCGAATCGTCTACTGCGGTATCCTTTGGCCGTTATGATGAGCGATAGAGGGGAAGCGGCCTAACGATGAGGCTGGACAACATTGTGATTCAGCTCTGGGCAGTGTAAAATTATGGTAACTCGTCCCAATATTTAATCTGGTGGAGGCAGGCCGATCATGTTCAGCGAGATGGTACGGAAGCATAGTCGTAGCCTTTTAGAGCCAATCGCTCGGCTCATTAATAAGTTAGGACTTTCACCCAACGTGGTCACAGTAAGCGGCTTTCTGCTGATGGTCGGCGTCGCCTTCGTATTGGCGCAAGGCCATCTTTTCTGGGGCGGTTTACTGATCATAGGCTCGGCGTTGTTTGATGCGGTGGACGGAACCCTGGCCCGGATGATAGGTCGAACGTCCCGTTTTGGGGCATTTCTGGACTCAACCCTTGACCGCTTCTCCGAGGCGGTCATTTTCTTAGGGCTGTTCATTTACTTCATTGGTCAGGATCACCAGCTCGAGCTGATTCTCATTTATGCCACGGTTGTTGGTTCATTGATGGTTAGCTACGCCCGGGCTCGCGCTGAAGGTATTGGTGTCCCCCTGAAGGATGGCTGGTTTACCCGCTTTGAACGTATCTTCTTGTTGGTGGTGGGCTTGTTGTTTAGCTTTATCACCGCCAATCTCCTGACCCTGATCCTGCTCGTTTTAGCGGTCTTCACCAACGTCACCGCCGTGCAGCGAATGTATCTGGTTTGGCGGATGATCGGGAGTGAGGAGGGTAGCTAGAGCGATGCCAGTTGCGCCGGGCTGCCCTACCTTCTGGGTGAGCAATATCCCGGTCCACGGCGATGTAATTCTCTCGCCGATGGCCGGTTTCTCCGATAAGCCCTATCGCCTCATCTGTCGGGAGTACGGTTCGGCCATGAGCTATACCGAGTTCGTCTCTGTCCAGGCGATCAACAACGGGAATGAGCGCACCTGGCAAATGCTGGCCTTCGACCCGTCCGAACGCCCGATGACGTTCCAAATTTTCGGGGCGGATGAAACCGCGATTGAAGCCGCGGCTCGCCGGATTGAACAACTGGGACCGGACATCATCGACATCAACATGGGCTGCTCCGTGCCGAAGGTCTCGGGTAAGGGGGCCGGAGCCGCCTTGCTCAGAGATCCGGCTAAAATCGGGCGGATTTTCAAGCGGCTGAGCCAAGCGCTGTCCGTGCCGGTTACCGGCAAAATTCGGCTGGGCTGGGATGAAGACTCGCTCAATTATCTGGAGGTCGCCAAAGTTTTGGAGGATAATGGCGCCTCACTCATCGCGGTTCATGGCCGGACCAAGGCGCAGGCTTACACCGGCACCGCCAACTGGGACGCGATTGCTCAGATCAAGCAGGCGGTTCGGATCCCGGTCATCGGTAACGGTGATGTGGCCTGTGTCGCCGACATCGAGCGAATGAAGCGGCAGACCGGCTGTGATGCCGTGATGATTGCTCGGGCCGCCATCGGTAATCCCTGGATTTTTCAGGGCAAAGATCTGGACCAGGTCAGTTTGGCCGAAAAAGCTAGCCTGATCTATCGCCATCTCCAGTTAATGTTAGACTTTTACGGTCGAGAGCGAGGTCTGGTTCTTTTTCGCAAACACGTGGTCAAATATGTGCGCGGGCTGGCCCACAGTGCTGAGGTCAAAACCAGGCTGATCACCTGTACCCAGCCGGAAGAGTTTATCGCTTTAATGAATGAGTATGAAACCGGCATGCACGCTCGCCAGGCGCGGCGGCAGAGCGTCTGGGCGGGGGTACCGGTCTAAAACGAGGTTCAGGAGAGAGGTATGGCTAAGTCAACTGTAACCATACAAACCTGGTCCCACAGCGAGGCTCCGACTGAGGCGGCGATTCGGCAACAGCTTGAGGCCGAGGGACTAAGTTATTACGCTTGGGGCAACGGCCCCGGCGATGTTTACGCCGCCCATACCCATGCTTACCACAAAGTCATCTACGTGGTCCAGGGCGCAATTACGTTTGGCTTGCCCGCCGAGGGGAAGCAGGTCCAGCTTAAGCCTGGCGATCGGATGGATTTGCCGGCCGGGATCCGCCACGATGCCGTTGTTGGGCCGGAAGGGGTGCTTTGTTTAGAAGGGCACCGGTATAACTAACTGCGCATAGACAAAAGCTATGGCAGTAGACCAGCTTTTTGCCGGTCACAGAGCAGGAGTCACTTTACAAACCGGATTTTTGACTCCAGCGGTCCCCGCGTTTTTTCGCGCCTTTCAGCGGCGTACCCCAGCGTAATCAACCCCTGTGGTTCCCAATCCTCAGGTAAGTCCAACGTTTCTCGCACGATTTCCGGCACAAATAGCGGCGCGCAGACCCAGCAGGCTGCCAAGCCTTCGGCGTGGGCCAGCAGCAATAAGTTTTGAGCCGCCATCGCCGTACTCTGCGCGGCCATCAGCCACTCGTGGCGAGCCCGTCGTTCATCGTGGTAAGAGTCCATCTCGACGAGGCTGGTAGAGATGATGATCAGCACCGGCGCCCCGGTCAAGCGGGCGTAGCTTCGGGCCACGTCGCGTTCGATGTCGGCGGGATCGTGACCATCAGCGGTGCGATCAGCCCGCAATCTGCTCCCCATAGCTCGGGCTAGGCGCTCCTTTTTGACCCGCTCCGTGACCACGGCAAAGCGCCACGGCTGCCGGTTGTGGGCCGAGGGGGCCCAGTGCGCGGCTTCCAACAGGTTGAGGATGACTTCCTGAGGGACCGGTTGATCGGTGTAGCGCCGGATCGAGCGGCGGGATTTGATCAAGTTGAGCAAGATGGTTGCGTCCATTTGGCAAATGTCTATTTATCTTCTCAATAAAGCGCGGAGACGTTGGTTGAGCCTGTCGAAACCAACGTCTTTCGGCCAACTCAGGCCGCGTTCACAGCAACCTCTAGCGAAATAGATCAAACTGCTTTGGCCGCAGGACGTCTGCCGCTTTGGCCTTTTCATCCAAAGTGAAGGGCAGGCCCCGGACCACCACGACCGGGCAGCTTTCGGCGGCCTGGCCCATTACCAGGCTGGCGGCGGCGGCAATTTGGTCGGTGAAGCCCACTTCAGTGGTTTGCAGCGGGCGGTCGAATAAGTCGGGTTGGCCGCGCAAGTTTTGAACGGGGGCGAGACCACTCAAGCCGATGACGACCCCCACCGTGCCAAAGCGCCAGGGCCGCCCGTGACTGTCGATGATGAGCACCGGCGGCTTGACCCCGGCCAACTCGGCCAGGCGCCGGCGCAGCCTCCGAGCCGACGCATCGGGGTCGGGCGGCAAGCGCAGAACTACATCCGGGTCACCGGCCACGTTCGATTGATCGATGCCGGCGTTGGCGCTGATAAAGCCCAGTTTGTGTTCAACGATCAGTACTTCGGGCCGGGCCCGGATTACGGCAGCCGTATCCCGCAAAATGACCTCGACCAACCGGGCCGGTTTCCCGGTAAGCTGAGCCAACTCGAGCGCTTGCGCCGAGGGCTGTACCTCGCTCAGCCGCACAAAGCAGCCTTCCGCTTTAGAAATGATCTTTTGGGCCACGACCAGAATATCGTTTTCTGACAGCGAGATAGAGACGGTGGCCGTCCCAGCCAGGATCAGGCTGGCCAGGTCATCGCCGGGCTTGATCAGCGGCAGTTTAGATAGTGGAATTAATTGAAGATCGTTCATCTGGAAGATATACTTCAGTTAAAGACAAAACGTCAAACGTAACTCGGTCACGTTTGACGTTTGCGCCGTTGGCTGACTCGTTACGCTAAGGTTTAGATACCGGTAATGCGAATGCCGGAGCCTTTGACTTTGTACCGAATGTTGATGCCGATCAACACCGAAGTCAGCGCCTCGACGGCCACCGCATTTTGCAGTGGGCCGGCATCGATGCCACGTAGCTCGGCGGCCTGGCAGAGGGCCATAACTTCTTGCTTGGCCTCTTTATCGTCGCCGCAGATGAGGACATCGCAGTCGATGGTGTGGTCGTCGGCGAGATGCTCGGCGCTGATGTTTTGGAAGGCGGAGACCACCCGCACGCCGTCGCCCAGAATGGCTTGGGCCGTCTGCCCAGCCGATAGACCATCCGGAATGTTGACCCGAGCTACTTTTGGGGGCTTCAGCGGAACCGTGACATCCACCAAGATTTTGCCCTGCAGCGTCTCTTTCAACCCAGCCAGGGTAGGACCTTGCGCCGCAAAAGGCACGGTTAGCACACAAATATCGGCGGCCCGGGCCGCTTCATCGTTGACCAGGCCGGTGATCAGGTTTTGCCCCAGTTGCTCGTTAAGATCGTTGGCAACTTGTTTGGCCTTCTCCGCCTGGCGTGAACCAACAATCACCTGATACTGACCTGACTGCGCCCAACGGCGGGCCAGACCGGGACCTTGATTGCCGGTTCCACCTAAAACTGCCAGTATTTTCATGGTTGACTCCATCTTTCAATGTTGGGCAGATGATACCTCAGAAGTTGCTGTCGAGCCAGTTGGCCGGAGCAGCGTAAGGGCAGGCGGGAGGAGCAGAAGCGGGACGCCAATGAGATGCCCAACCAGGTGGTTCTGCAGCAGGGAAGGATACCAGACCCGCACGGTTTCAAAGTAGGGGATGATGAGCAAGGCCGTCAGCGAGAAGACGATCGTCGCCTGCAGCGGGCGATGGTAGGGCAGTAGTAGACAGGCCAGCGGCGCGAACCAGAGTAAGTACCAGGCGTGGAAGACGGGCGCGGCGAGGAGAACGTACCAGAAGAAGATGTGGAAGGATGGAAGGATGGAAGGATGGAGGATTGGAAGGATGGAAGGATGGAAGGATGGAAGATTGGGAGGATGGAGGGTTAGAGGGTTGGAGGTTGGAAGGTTGAGGGGAGGGAGGGGTGGAGGGGTAGAGGGGTGGAGGGGTGGAAGGTTGGAAGAGGTGGGGGGAGACGTGGGGTGTAATAACAATTGGAGTAGGGGCCAAATCTGGGAGAGATAGATCAGGCCAAAGATGAGCAGGATGAGGGGGCGGGCCAGATCAAAGGCGGTATTGACGCCTAAGGTATCGCGCAGAGCCAGCACCAGCAGAGCCAAAAGGGAACGACCGGCACCACTGCCAGCGGCGAGGACGGCCCAGTTGTCCCAGCCGGGCCAGACGGGCAGCATCGGCAGGATAATGAGCCCGCCGGTAACCAGACTAAGGCGCGTTAGGCTGAGTAGTCGCTGACGAACGGTGGGGTAGCTTAGGCTCACAGCGATCAGGATAAATGGGCCGGCGAGAAGGGTCACAAATTTGACCAGGATTGAGAGGGCCAGCAGCAAGCAGATAAGTAACTGTCCGCTAAGGGGTAAAGTTGCGGCGTTGGTAAAGGCCGATCCGGCTGAAGTTTGAACGCTCGAGGGCCGGAGTCTGGCATAAGCCCACAGGGCGCCGAGCAAGAAAAGCATCATGAGAATATCATTGTGGGCATTCTGTACGCTTTCTAACAGGACCAGCGGGTTCCAGACAAAAGCCATCGTTCCGGCGACGGCCCATCTGGGTTCGAGGTATTGTAGAATTTGATAAACCAGCCAGCCGCAGCCCAGATAAGCCAGCGCCCCAATTAGCTTAAGTCCAAACAGATGCGCCAAAAAATTGCCGCCACCGAGGTAGAAGACACCCAGCGACAGCCACTCCCACACCGGTCCATAAGGCGAAGGCGCATCGAGCCACTCCCCGGCCAGAGCAAGCCAGGGATCGGTGGCCGGCAAGGCCTCGGGCGGGGTGATCAGCGGAGGCAACCCGTACAAGGCCCAGCCTCGGGTTCGAATGGCGTAAACGAAGAGATCGATGGCGGTCAGCGGGTAGGAAAAGATCAGGATAGCGGCAAAGATAGCGCTCGTGGCAAAGACAAATCGGGGTGAGACCAACGTGGCCGAAGAAGGCTTCGCCAGGCGGATGGCTTGCCCGTACAACCAAAACAGCGCGATTGTGCCGACCACATAAGCCACAAACCAAACCGGCGAGTAGTTGGTCAGCTTGGTGTAGTCCACCGGCGGGCGGATGTAGTAATAGGTTGTTAGCGAAAAGGGCAAGGTAAAGAGGCTAAGGTAGATCAGGCCGCTGACGATGGCCAGGGTCTCGAGGCGGAGGACAGACACATTCGTTCGCTGGGAACCAACCTCCATTAACTGAAGATGTCGCCCACTTTACAGGAAAACTCGGCCAAAACGGTTTCACCGGTTACTTGGATTGCTGCCAGGGCCATGGATCTGCTCCTTATGCGGAGGCGTCCTCATTCAATTGAATCATAACAACCGTAATATTGTCATCTCCGCCGGCCTGTTTGGCGGCTTCGACCAGCAATTGGGCGACAACGCCCAGATCGGTCTCATTGCGGCTGATGTAGAGTATCAGTTCGTCGGGGACTTTTTCGCTCAGGCCGTCGGAGCAGAGCAGCAGGCGGTCGTTGGGGTTGAGCTCGATTTCATAGTAGCCAATTTCCATACGTTGCTTTTCGCCAAGGGTGCTGTAGATGACGTTGCGCTGTTTATGGGTGCGCGCTTCTTCCCGCGTAATTTGGCCAATCTGGACCAGCCGCTCTACCAGCGAGTGGTCGGTGCTGATCTGTTCGATCTTCTGGTGGTTGAGACGATAGGCTCGACTGTCGCCGACGTTGATCACCCGAGCCGTCCGACCGGTGAGCAAAGCCATCACCACGGTCGAGCCCATCTTTTTGACCTCGTCGTCTTCCTGCTGGTGTCGCAGAATAGCTTCATTGGCCGCTTTGGCGGTCTCTTTAAGCCATTCTTCCAAGGAATTTTGGCCGGAGGCAGGGAGCGGCGGCACTGTTTCAAGCCGCTGCTGAATGGCGTCGACGGCGAGCTGGCTGGCAATCTCCCCGGCGACATGCCCACCCAAGCCATCTGCAACCACGTAGAGGCCGTAGGCACCCAGCTCGTCCGATTCAGCCTCCCACATCAACATATTGTCTTCGTTGATTTCTCGCTTCAAGCCTACATCGGTCAAGCTGGCAATCTGCCAGCCGATGGTTGGTGGGCGCTGGCCGGAAACAGGGAGCACATTGGGTTCACCAACCGTGGTAATCTCGGGTAGGTTTAGCGTTGTCTCGTCCAGCATCTCTGTTAAGGTGGGGAGGGAAACCTGAGTATCTTCATCAGCCAGGCTGGCGGGGGCAGAGGGCAGAGTCTCGTCAAGAGAGTTGCGCGCAGTCTCTACTGTGGGCAGCGGTGAGGTCAGCGGCTGAGCTTTTTTGCCCCGCCGGACCAGCACGACCAGGAGGAGGCCCAACACAATGGCTACAATGACGGCGCCGATAGAGATGATTAGGATACTGTCGAGGATTGAGTCGAACTGGAGCGGCGGCACAAACACAGCGTTTGAGTCTAATGATGGACTCCAGGCTGCGTGGTTATAACGACAGCTTTGCTCGATGGTCGGCTTCATGGCTGGCTTCCCCTCGTCTCGGCAAGAATGGATCATACTGGGTCACTGAGGGCCGAGAATGGCGCTAAAATTGTCCTATAGTTTATCACAGGCCGAAGGGCTTTGCAATAACCTCAAATACTGGGAACAAAGCGATAACCCTCGCCGCGCTGGTTTTCGATTACACCTAGGGAGGGGGTTTGGCGGCTAAGGGTGTAGCGCAAACGGCGAATGGCTTCTTGGACTCGGCGCGGGGAGGCTTCAGGCTGTTGCCAGACGTTGGCCAGAAGCTGGTCAACCGAAACGACCGTGTGGCTGTGCAAACGTAAGTAGCGAAGCAGATCGGCTTCTTTGGGGGCCAGGTTTTGCAAAAACTGGTCAAAGTTGGCCACTCTAGGCTCGGGCTCGGTAGAGATTTGCTCTTTATCGCGTAGAAATTTGACGAACAAAGGCGAAAAAAGCCGGTAGCTGACTCGATCATATTTAGCCATGGCCTGATTAATCAACCAGTTGAGCGTGCCGGCGTGGTCGGTTGGCAGTTCCCCAATCCCGATGGGGGCTTGAATAAGCTGTTGAATCAAGGGGATACTGGTGGGGCGCTCGATCAATTTTTTCCAGTTCATCTCGAATAAAGGGCGACCGTGTTCGCCCAGCCGGAGCTGGATCAGCGGGAGTTGAGCTTCGGTCACCGCGCTGTGGCCGGGTAGCAAGGTTTGGGCTTCGGTTAAAACATCATTGATGCGAGCTAAAAGAAAGGGGTGGCCACCCGCCAGCGTCTGTAATTCGACCGCGATCTCATGGCTAAAGCCAAACCGCTCCTGGTAAGCTTCAACCCATTCCCGGGCAGCCCGGGGTTCGAGCAACCCCACAAAGTGCTGGTGCATAACGTTGAAGAGCGGCGAAGCGGCCACGGGCTGGTTAAGGTCATGCAGAGCCTCCTCGGTGGCGACCACCAGGCCGAGTTCATTGGTCAGGGGGCGCAGCTCATTGATGACATCGGGAATGACGGTCGGACTTTTAAGAACGTGATCGAAGTTGTCCAGCAGCAAAACAAGGCGTAGTTGTTGCTGTTCAAGCTGGTGAACAATCTGCCCGATCTGTTGGCCGGCTGAAGAGGCACGGTCGATGCGGGACCAATCTAACTCAAGCTGCAGCCGCCTTTCATTCTCTAGCTGGCTGCGCAGACGCTGACTGATAAACTGGGTTAAATGGACTCTGGCTTCGGGCCAGTCGCAGTCATAGTGGCCAATGATAATGCTGTGACCATCCCGAAACCGCTCCGGACGCAGGCCATCAGGATCGGGGCCTTGCAGCGGACCTTCATCAGAGGCCAGAAATTTTAAGAAGCGGCTTTTGCCGATCATCTTAGGTCCAACCAGCGAATAATCGAGCGGCTGGCTGGGCGCCAGCAACCCCTGGACTAGATCCATAATCAGGGTTTTGCGGCCAAAGAAGCGGGCTTTAATTGAGTCCATGCTTCTACTCCAAAATTCGATTCATGGCCAGCCAGCGGCCAAAGAGCAGGCTGGCGAACTGCCATTGGTCAGGCTGCGGCTCAACCAGGATATGCTGCATTTTCAACTGCTCCAGTAGGTGTCGCAGGCGTAAAACCGGGAGATTGGTCAATTCTGTCTGCAACTTCTCAAACGGAACGGGACGGTCAGAGGTAGCCAGCGCCCGGGCCAAGTGGCGGCAGACCAGCCCGGCCTGGACGGTGTGAACAATGTCGAGCAGGTGGGCAAACAGGCTCTCACTCGGGCGCATAAAGTCGGCGTGAACCAACTCGACATCGCTCCGCTCAACGCGCCGCTCATTTTTGTGAGCCATATGCCGGACCAGGTTGAAACACAAGGCGTGGATCAAGAAAGGGCTACCCCCGGAGAGCCGCCAGATATATTGGATGGCCTGGGGCGAATACTCCAGGATGTTGTAAGTTGGGCGCTCGATAAGCTGGCGCGCCGCTTGTTGATCCAATGGTCTAAGCGGGAGACTCTCCCCCAATTCCAGGAGATGCCAGATGGGAGCGACCGTCATCTGGCCCCTTTCTTGATTGAGAAGATTATAGGTTTGAACCTGCACCACCATCACATAGCAAACATCCGGCAAGGTCGCTTGAATCAAGCCGCGCCACTGCTCAAAAAAGGTCTGGTCGAGCCGCTGCTGCCGGTAGGCGTCAATTGTACGGCTGAACTCATCGATCAGCAAGACCAATTTGCTGCGTCCAAAATGGCGCTGAACGTAGTTGAGGTAGCCGGTCAGCTCTGTCGCCGGATTTTGTTCAAACAGGTCATGGAGTGGCGGCTCTAAATCGTGCGGGTTCTGATCGTTTTGAAGATTGTTATAAATGGCGCTGGCTACTTCATAATAGAAATCAGGTCCGGTCAAGTGTTGTAGAATTTGAAAGTCGATAAACACTGGCAGGACGGCATAGCGAGTCAGATAGTATTTTTTCAGGTGCAGCAGCAGCGAGGTCTTGCCTACTCGCCGCTGACCTTGAACGTAGATCACGCCGGTCCCGGTCCGTAGCCAGTCATAGACTTGGGCCAACTCTTTAGTTCGGCCAAAAAACATCTCTCGTTCCTGCACGGGCTGGCGGCGGTAAGGGTTAAAACTGGTCAGGGTCACCGGTTGGGCCAGCTCTTCCCGCTCGGATAGCAAGAGCTGCATCTGGCGGACCTCATTGAGACGATGGCCGGGCAAGCGGCGCAGAATATTGGTCGTTTCGGCAATCAATTCATGGTTTTTCGCCTCAATGGTGAGGCTGACGCTCGTTGTGCCGCTGCGGGTCAGGGCTTCAACCTTGTGCAAGGTCAAGTTGGGATAGTAGGGCTCAAAGACGTGCAAGATGTCGTGGAGCAGGGAGTCTTTAGCCAAAGCCGTAATCTCTAGCCGGGCCACCGCTTTGAGTTGGGGCTGCAAGCGCCACTGAAGCGGAATGAGGGGGGTGCGCAACGGCTCGAGGTGGGGACAATCGGCCCGGTGAATTTTGAGATGAATGACCTCGTGGCCACGGTAGCGGGGATTGCCGACGATGGGATCGCTGGGCCGGGGTTTACAGCACTGAGCCAGGTTTAACTGGCGGGGAAAAAGGCGGATATCAGGCGGCGTTTCGATTTGGCGGACAATCTCCGCCGCGAAGATAGCATGGACGATGGAGTCACTGGCGGCCCGGCCGGCCGAGATGGCCGTCAGCAGATCTTCGGTGCGCTCAAAGTTGAGCCGGCGAGCAGCCTGGTTTAGGGCCTGCTCCACACGATGGGTTGGCACATCGAGGCGGTAATACTCAGCCTGTTCCCGCAGTTCGTTATCGATCAGGGCTCGACCCTGGTTTTGATTTTGCTCCTGCCGGCGCAGGACCCGTTCAATCTGAGAGCGGGCCCGCTGCGTGCGGGCGGCGTTCAGCCAGGCCCGGGTTGGGCCGGCCGACTGCGGGTCGCGCTCCAGCTCCACCAGATCCAGGTGGTGGAGGACGGTGCCCGGATTAACGACTTCGCCGTTAACCTTAAAACGCTGGCATTGGTGGGCGATTTCGCTGTGAACCTGGTAAGCATAATCAACCACCGTGCAGCCTCGCCGGAACCGAAAAAGTTCACCCCGAGGGCTGAAGACGTAGAGTGTCTCCGGCAAATCGCCGAGCGCGGCCGAACAGATGTGACCATAGCCCGCCTCCCGTTGGCTCCACCAGGCCCTTGGCAATTCCAGGAGGGGGCGCTCGTCTTTGGCCAGTACCGCTAAACCCCACTGATTAATTCGGTCCATCGCCTCGGTACGAATTTTGAATTCAACCCGCACGGGCGGATCGGTGGGAACTGTAACCGCGGTCTTGAGATAGCGCTGGCCACTCGGCAAGCCCGCACCGATGTAGTCCACCAGACTGCCGTCAAGGGGGGGCCAGCGCCGGTGAATCTGGTGGAGCAGCGTGTAACATTCCACTTCTTGAGCGACGATGAGATCCACCGATAAAGTGAGGAACGCGTCGGGAGAGGCTTTCTCCGGCAGCTGCGGATCGTAGATTTGGGCCGGCGTCGGCGAGTTGTGTTTGAGAACAGCCGCCGGGCTCAACTCGGGCTGAAGCGCCTGCTGAACTAAATCAAAGGCTTGCTGGTGCAAACTTCGGTTTTGAGCCAGCCGGCTCTTGAGATAGTCGTAGTCGGCCCGGTTTGGCTCGTTTTGCATGACCCAGGCTTCAACCAACGGTTTAAGGATAGAAATGCCCAGCATCTCGAGCAGTGGCATAAGCACTTCTTTGGCCTCAACCAGAAAGCGGCGCTTCAAGCCGGGCTCGCCGTGCTGGACCGTGTAAAAGTGATCCCAGAGATTGGCCACGCCTAAAAGGGCCAACGCCGGATCACAGTAGGCGGCAATATAATTCTTAACCCGACGGATAGCATACGGCTTGCCGTGGTGGCGAGTGGTGGGGGTTTGGAAAAGGATATCACGATGCTGCTGGCATAGCTGGGCGGTACGCTCGTTGCAGGCCTCGGCGATTTGGGAGGCGCTGATGATGCCGGCACAATACAGTGAGTGCAACAGTCCGGCGGCCTGCAGGCTGGGGGCGGCTTCCCAAGCTGCCAAGAGTTGCGCTACAGACCGGCCGTGCTGGTACCGTTCCATAGCCGAGTCGGGCCGGTGGCTCATAAATGTATCATCATATAAGTTGGAGGGAGGGTGGGGCGTGGGACTCATTTGAACTACGCTCTGAGCCAGTAGCTGGGCCTGCAACAGCACCGGAACTGGATTAGATTGAACTGCCATTGTTGCCGCTCCCTTGACCGGAACTAAAGGGCCACTGGCGTGTTATTTAAAACACAAACCCTTGTGTAAATCGACTAAATCCACTGATTGTCGGTTTTATGCACTAATACCGGTGAAACTGTTGTGTAATTACATATTGACATTCAGGAAATTGTGTAATACACTAAGTACGGAAGGGGGTTGGTTAATTAAATTTTACACAAGTTTTTGTGAAAAAGCAACAAGGTTGTGAAAGGAGTGGGGCAAATGGCTATCTGGTTCCTAGGCATTATCTTAATCGTCTTAGTGGCACTATTGGGAATCAGCGCGCTTATCGCTCACTACATGCACTAGAAGATAGCGCGTGGGAGTGAGTTAACGTTCGGTAGAGGATGAAAAAGTATTTAAGCTCGAGGGCCAAAAATTACCTGAGCGCTGATAATCATAACGATGCTCCCCGCGATCAAGACCAGACCTTTTAGCCACTTCTGCACGCCAGTGACTTTACCATCAGCCCCCTGATTTTCGAGGATTAACTCGGCTGCGGTCAGCCCGCCCAGACCGACTAGTAGCCAGTCGAACAGCCGCCAGGCCAGACCCCAAATGGGGTTATTCCAGCGCTGGATTAGCAGGTGGACGGTCAGCCCGGCCAGACCATCCGGAATGAAGAAGTGGATATAGAGCAGATTCAGGACCAGTAAAGCCAGTAACCCTGTCGTCAGCAGACGCTGATAAAGCCGGAAGGTTAGCGAAGACTGGGCGGGGTCGATAGCTCGGTTGGTGGCTTTCATCGGGCGGGTCAATAGGGCACAACCGTATCCAGAATAATCAAAGCAGCACTCGGGATAAACAGCAGACAAACGGCCAGGCTGGTCAGATAGATTGAAACTCTTTCATAGCGTTGTCCGTGCGGATGCAGATCGATGATTAAGGCGCGGGCCTTCTCCAGAGTGTAGGCCAGCAGACAAAAGAATAAGCCTAAATGTAGGAGGCGAGGCCCGGGCGCTTGATAATTGAGACTCCACCGACTGGCGACATCCGGACCCAGATAGATCAACACGATCATTGTCGTGTGCAGGGCCAAATAAAGTAGAACTCCGCCCCCGGCTATCCGGCGAAGCCACGGCCGCCCGGTTGGCCTCGAATTTTGACCGGGAGACCGGTCATCCAATTGGACCTGGTGCGCCAATTTTTCCCCTCGACAACTAAAGCTTACGAATTTTACTCATCCAGACCATGTCCCCAGAATTTCTCCGCGACTAAAGAAATGGCTCAAGGGATAAACAGCAAAAAGCCCGCCCAGGTTACCACTAACCGGCGGGCTTTTTAAAATTCGGGTAAGGTATCTTCTCAATATTCCGGGGATCGATGCGGCCTAAGCCTATTGACGGGCGTTGGTGAGGCTTATCGAAACCAACGCCCTCCCGATTTATTGAGAAGATACTGGGTGAGGCCTCAACGGTGGTCAGCCCCCGCTGTCTTGCGAACTGACGCTCACCATCGGCTGAATGTTCTTGAGCGAGGCCACAAACAGATCCCGGTTCATGCTGGCAATGAAGTCCATGCTGATCTCTTTGGGACAAACGGCGGCACATTCGCCGATGTTGGTGCAGTTACCAAACATTTCGTTGTCCATCACCGTGATCATGTTGACCACCCGCTGATACTGCTCGGCTTTGCCCTGGGGCAGTGAGTTGAGGTGCGCAATCTTAGCCGAGGTAAAGAGCATCGCCGAGGCGTTAGGGCAGGCCGCGACGCAGGCGCCGCAACCAATGCAAGCGGCCGCGTCCATCGCCCGATCCGCTTGGGACTTGGGAATCTGGATCGAGTTCCCGTCCGGGGCACTGCCGGTCGAGACCGAAACGTAACCGCCGGCCTGAATAATCCGGTCAAAGGCACTGCGATCAACCACCAAGTCCTTAAGCACCGGGAAAGCCTGGGCTCGCCACGGTTCGATGGTGATCACCTCACCATCTCGGAAGTGGCGCATGTGCAACTGGCAAGCCGTAATCTGCTTAACATGCTCGCGGTCCTGACCATGCGCTACCCCGTTGATCATCAACCCACACATGCCACAGATCCCTTCACGGCAGTCGTGGTCGAAGGCTACCGGCTCGTCACCTTGCTCGATGAGTTGCTCGTTAAGGAGATCAAGCATCTCCAGAAAGGACGAGTCGGGGCTAACGCCGCCTAAAGAATAGGTTTGGAACCGACCGGCTGAGCTTTTATCATTTTGTCGCCAAACGTTCAAAGTTAGGTTCATTGTGTCGCTCCTGGTAGGGGAGATTGGCTGAAAACCGGACGGCTAGCGGTGAGGCAAAATTCCGGTCTCCAAGCGCCAATCTCGCATCTCCATTTATTTGTAACTCCGCTGCGAGAGCTTCACATACTCGAAGGTCAGCGGTTCTTTGTTCAACACCGGCATTTGGTTATCACCCACATGCTGCCAGGCAGCGACGTAGGCAAAGTGCTCATCGTCCCGTAACGCTTCCCCTTCAGGAGTTTGGCTTTCCTCGCGGAAGTGACCCCCACAGGACTCGCTGCGGTGCAGGGCATCGATGCACATTAGCTCGCCCAGTTCCAGAAAGTCGGCCACCCGGCCCGCTTTTTCTAGGGATTGGTTCAAGTTATCAGCGCTACCGGGCACATTGACGTTTTCCCAAAACTCTTGGCGAATGGCAGGGATCAGTTCAATCGCTTTTTTGAGACCCTCTTCAGTGCGGCCCATACCGCAGTAGTCCCACATCACTCGACCCAGCTCCCGGTGCATCGCATCGACCGTCTTCTTGCCATTGATGCTCATCAGGTGTTCTACTCTGGCATTGACCGTGGCTTCGGCCTCGCGGAATGAGTCGTGGTTGGTGTCAACCTTGTCCAGCTTGGCCTGGGCTAGATAGTTGCCCATGGTGTAGGGGATTACAAAGTAACCGTCGGCCAGGCCCTGCATGAGCGCGCTGGCCCCCAAGCGGTTAGCGCCGTGGTCAGAGAAGTTGGCCTCACCGATGACGAAGAGACCAGGGATAGTGCTCATCAGATTATAATCCACCCACAGACCGCCCATCGTGTAGTGAACGGCCGGATAGATCCGCATGGGCGTTTCATAAGGATCTTCACCGGTAATACTGGTGTACATATCAAACAGGTTGCCGTAGCGGTCTTTGATCACATTCTTACCGAGCCGGCCAATCGCCTCACCAAAATCCAGGTAAACCCCGTTTCTCATTTCACCAACCCCGTGCCCTTCATCGACCACGGTTTTGGCATTCCGGGAGGCCACGTCGCGCGGCACCAGGTTTCCGAAGCTAGGATACTTTTCTTCCAGATAATAGTAGCGCTCAGCCTCGGGGATTTGGCCAGGCGGCCGATTGTCGCCGGCTTTGCGCGGCACCCAAATCCGGCCATCATTCCGGAGCGACTCACTCATGAGGGTCAGCTTCGATTGGTGCTCGCCTGAGGGTGGGATACAGGTGGGGTGAATTTGAGTATAACAGGGGTTAGCGAAGAAGGCCCCCCGTTTGTACGCTCGCCAGTTGGCGGTGACGTTGCAGCCCTTAGCATTGGTGGAGAGATAAAAGACGTTGCCGTAGCCGCCGGTAGCCAACACAACCGCATCGGCCAGATGACGCTCGATTTCGCCGGTGACCATGTCGCGGGTAATGATGCCGCGGGCCCGGCCATTGATCACAACCAGGTCGAGCATTTCGTGCCGGGTGTGCATCCGGACTTTGCCGGCGTTGATCTGCCGCGACAGCGCCTGATAGGCCCCCAACAGTAACTGTTGACCGGTTTGACCGCGCGCGTAAAACGTACGAGAGACCTGCGCGCCCCCAAAAGAGCGGTTGTCCAGATAGCCGCCATACTCACGGGCAAACGGCACACCTTGGGCCACGCACTGGTCGATGATATTGTTGCTGACTTGAGCCAGCCGGTAGACATTCGCCTCGCGAGAGCGATAGTCCCCACCTTTGACCGTGTCATAAAAGAGCCGGAAGATACTGTCACCGTCATTGCGGTAGTTCTTAGCCGCATTGATCCCACCCTGAGCAGCCACGCTGTGGGCCCGGCGCGGGCTGTCCTGATAACAGAAACACTCAACGTTATAACCAAGCTCGCCCATAGTAGCAGCGGCGGAGCCACCGGCCAACCCCGATCCGACGACGATGATGGTAAACTTGCGCTTGTTGGCCGGGTTAACCAGCTTCATATCAAAAAGATGCTTGTCCCACTTTTGCTCAATGGGGCCGGTGGGAATGTTGGAGTTTAACGTGCCTTCTACAAACTTCAAAGAGTCAATATTAATTGCGGGAGATACAGTTGTCGCCATAATTGATTACCCTTCCGATTACTGAACCAAACCAATCAAAACCGATATCGGCACCAGGGCAAATCCTCCAGCTACCAGAATGGCTAATCCCAAGGCAACGGTACGAAGCGGTTTGGTATAAGTTTGATTGTTAAAACCCAACGTCTGAAACAGGCTCCACGTCCCGTGATAGAGGTGAAAGCCTAGAGCAACCATCGCGATGAGATAAAAGATGGTAAAGATATAGCCATACGAGGTGAAGCCGATAACTAGGTTCTGGTATACATTGTCGTGGCTGAAATTGGGATGGATACCAGGGATACCCCAGGTAAAGTGGGCTAGGTGTAAAATGATGAAGACGAATATAAGCACGCCTCCCACCCGCATGTAAAGTGAGGCCAGGGTCGCCTGAAGATTGTGGCGTTGGGCGTAACTAACAGGGCGGGCCCGCTGGCTATCCTGATAAAGCGAGTAGGCTGCCCAAACATGTAATACGACAGAAGCCAAAAGAACAATGCGGAATATCCAAAGGAAATGAGTGTGTCCCAAGACCGGTGCGCCGAGTTCCCTTAGACCCTCAGCATAATGATTGAAATACTCCGGTCCAATGAACACTTTGAGGTTCCCGTACATATGACCCAAAACAAAGCTAATGCCGATCAACCCCGTGATGGCCATAATAATCTTACGGCCAATCGTTGAGCGATAGAGCGTCAATGCACCTACCATGTGATTCCCCCTTTTAAAATTTGAATAACGCTAGTTTATATCAAGAGAAGTGCGGCCACGTCATGAGCGGAGCTGAATACACTATCAGGACATCCGGGCGTATTATACTTTACTCAGTGCTTGAAGAAAAATTTCACGAAGTTTATCAGCTTGAGTATCAGAACTTTGCGGAAAGTGAAGGTGATGAGTACAGCGATAAGGATTGGATTTTTGTAACGCGCACTGCTCCAACGTATACCAGATTATACCACGCCTTCTGGACGTTGACGAATCAAATGTATCTCGATTTTAGCAAGGTTAAGAACTTAATAACCTTGCTTAAACTTACTGACCCTTTTCTACCTTATGACAGTACCGAAATTTAACCAAGAAAACAATAGATCGTTGATGAGTATTTACCTGGATAGTTGACTAGTTTGTTCCTGCTTTAACAAATTAGGATCATACGCCGGGTTAAACTTGAAAGGAAATGTGACCCGTGCGCAAGAAAGTAAGGAGCCGTCGCCACTGAAACAAGCCAGAGCGTCGCCCGTACTATAACATACCAGCGCTTTGCAGCAACGTGGCCCGGTGGCATCATAACCTGCCTCCTTTTTTACCTTAACCTCTGGTATTTTGCCCAAACTCTGGTAAAATGAGCAAGTAGGACAAATTCATACCGTACTGCTCTACCTCAGCATGCAACCTTCAACATCGACTGAACTTAGCGCCTTCTCTGTATCGACACGTATTTTGTCCTTCATCGGCCTCAGCGTCTCGCTGCTCAGTACCGCCCTGATTGCCAGCTTTGGCTCTCTTTATTTAGGTAGGCTTGATGGGCGCCTCTGGTTGTTGATCGGTGCGGGGGCGCTTCTCTCCAGCGGCGTAACGGTTGCTCTCAGCCTCATGGCGCTGCGACGGAGTGGGCCATCCGCTCCGGGCCAGGTTGCCCTGGCTGAGGATGAAACCCTTCCCCACCCCTTGTCTTCACTTCCTTCACAGACGCATACCGCTCTTGAGCCAGACCAACCCGTTGCGATTGATCTGCAAGCTCGCCACCAACCCGATGCTGAAATTATGGAGCGCAATCGTGAACTGACAGTCCTCCGCTCAGCGGCCCAGGCTATGACCTCTAGCCTGGATCTACGCTATGTCTTGGATACGGCGGTGCGGGAGATGACCCAACTGCTCAGTGTTGACGGCTGCGCGATCTACAAATGGGATGAGCCAGGCAACACAATCAGGATGATGGCCGAATACGAACCCAACGGTTGGTGGGATCCGACCTCCGTGGTTGAGCCTTTCAAACTGGCCGATTTCCCGCTCACCAGGGAGGTGTTGGAAGAGCAGATTGCTCAGCAGTTGACGGCGACCCAGATTAACGCCGATCCCTGGGAGCGAGCCGATATGGAAGCATACCGGTTCAAAACCCGGTTGATGCTGCCGATGGTGTCTCACCACAAGGTGATGGGACTGGTTGAACTGAACGATCGCAGCGAAGCCCGCGTTTTTTCCTACCATGAAATTTCGCTGGCTAAGCTACTGGCTAACCAGGCAGCCAGTGCCATTGAAAACGCGCAGCTCTTTGCTCAGGCCCAGCAAGAGATCGTCGAGCGCCGCCGGGTCGAAGCGGCCCTGGCTGAGGAGCGTTCCATGCTAGCCCAAAGAGTCGAGGAGCGGACTATCGAACTCAGCCGGGCCAACGCTCAACTAGCTAAAGCCTCTCGCCTCAAGGATGAGTTTTTGGCCAGTATGAGCCATGAACTACGGACCCCCTTAAACACCATCATCGGTTCCGCCGAGATTTTGCAGGGTGAAGTGTTTGGTGAGCTGCAAGGCAAACAGATCAAGTATGTTAACAACATTGGCGAAAGTGGCAAACACCTCCTCAGCCTGATCAACGATATTCTCGATCTGTCCAAAATCGAAGCTGGCCGGATGGAGATACAGTTGGCTCCGGTGGCCATCGAGAATGTTTGTCAAGCCAGTATTCGTCTGGTTAAAGAACTGGCCTTAAAAAAGGAGCTCCAACTTCAGCAGCAGTTTCATCACACCTCCCAGACTCTGTCCGCGGACGAGCGGCGGCTGAAGCAAATTCTGGTTAACCTGCTCAGCAACGCGATCAAGTTCACGCCGCAGGGGGGGCAGATTGGCCTGGAGGTGACCCAAGACGGTGAGCGCCAGGCGGTCAACTTCACCGTCTGGGATACCGGCATCGGCATTGCCGCCGAGGATATGCCTCGTCTCTTTCGCCCCTTTGTTCAGCTCGATAGCAGTCTGGCCCGCCAGTATGCCGGTACCGGGCTGGGCTTGTCGCTGGTGCTTAAGATGGTTGAACTCCACGGCGGTGGGATATTTGTCCAGAGCGAGCTCGGACGGGGTAGCCGCTTCACCGTCAGTCTTCCTTGTAATCGGTCTCTCTGCCACGACGGTGAGAACGGCAGTCGAGCAGCGGCCCCGACGGTGCCTAAACCCAAGCCCCACCAAACCGCCCCTTTTATTTTATTGGCCGAAGATAACGAAACTTCAATCGAGATTTTTTCCGATTATCTGCACGCCCAGGCCTATCGCCTGGTCGTAGCCCGCAGTGGCAACGAGGTGCTAACGCTGGTCTCCGAAGAACGCCCCGATATTATTCTAATGGATGTGAATATGCCCGGCATGGATGGCTTGGAGACTATGCGTCATCTCCGGGCTAAGGTCACTTACGCTGATTTACCTATTGTTATTATGACGGCGATGGCCATGCCCGGCGATCGCGAGAAGTGCCTGGCGGCGGGGGCCAACGAATACCTGGCCAAACCTGTCAATCTCTGGCAGATGGTCGAAACAATTGAAAGGATTTTGGTGAGTTAAGATGTGTTCAGAAGTAAATGAACGGTTACCCAAAGAGACGGTGCTGATTGTTGATGATGAGGAAATGGCCCGGGATGTGATTGAAGGCTTTCTCTTTAGAGAAGGCTACGACTTAGCCTTTGCCGCCAATGCCCAGGCCGCTCTGGTTTACCTGGAGACAAAGTTGCCCGACGTAATTTTGCTAGACGTCATGATGCCGAATGTGGACGGTTTTACCTTTTGCCGGCAGCTTAAATCCAGTCCCAATTTCCAGCATATCCCCATCATCCTGGTCACCGCCTTGAACGACAAAAGAGATATGCTGCGAGGCATTGACGCCGGGGCTGACGATTTTATCAACAAACCGGTCAACGAGCTTGAGCTTAAGGCCCGGGTGCGCTCAATGTTGCGGATCAAAAAGCAGTACGATAAACTACAGCAGGCCTTGAAGTTACGAGAAGAGCTGTCGCATATGGTGGTCCATGATATGAAAACCCCCCTGACAGCTATTTTAGGTTACAGTGACATTCTGCTGCTGCGCGACAACCTGGATCTCCAAGCCAGAGAGGATCTGGAAAAAATTTATGCCCAGGCCACCCGCCTTAACGGTTTCTTGATGGATATGTTGATGGTGGCCAAAATGGAGCAGACAAACCAACTCCTCCTCAACTATGCCTTGACCGATCTCAACCAGTTGGTCAACCAGGTAAAACATGATCACCAAGTCATGGCCGAACTCAAGAAGATCGATATCTTAACCCAGCTTCCGCCCGCCGGACCCAAAATCAAGTTGGATGTTAATTTGTTTCGCCGGGTGCTGGACAACTTGATTTCTAACGCGCTCCGTTTCTCACCCCGGCAGAGTACCGTGACCGTCAGTTTGGAAAGCACCAACGGTGTTGGAGACTCGGCGCCCCATGTGCGGGTGCGGGTTCTTGACACCGGCCCCGGAATTGCCCCCCAAGATCAGGTCTGCATCTTTGAAAAGTTTGAAACAGGCAGCGCCGCTAAACGAAACCTGCCCTATCAAACCGGCTTGGGGTTAGCCTTTTGCAAAATGGTCGTTGAAGCACACGGTGGGCGCATTTTTGTTTCAGATAATGAACCGACCGGGACCGCGTTTACGATAGAGATCTAACTTAATAGCGCTGAGGGAGCGGATTATGTTTAAAGTTCTTGTGGTCGATGATGATCCCGATATGACCGGCTTACTCTTAAAGGGCTTAAGCCAGCATAACTTTGAAGTTATTACTTCCAACTCGTCAGCCGAGGCGCTGGACTTGGCCCACCGCCTTAACCCGGACATCATCACGCTCGATCTAATGATGCCGGATATCCATGGTTGGCAACTTTGTCGTGAAATCCGCGCCTTTAGCCAGGTTCCGATTTTGATTATTTCCGCTTTGGTTGACTCCTCAGGGGTCTATCGCGCCATCGATGAGGGCGCTAACGATTACCTGGTTAAGCCCGCCCCCATCGCCGTTGTCGTTTCTCGGCTTAATCGTCTCATCCGGCAGGCCTCGTTGAGCTGATGAAAGTCTAAATTTGGGACGATCGGGCAACAAAATAAGTACTTTTGGCCCGCGATTTTCCTGACTTTTTTCCCTTCCTTTTGACCCCCCGATTATGATATGATGAATGCTGTCTAAAAGGTTGTGTTAGGCCGAATCAAGCTAGGCATCTGTTTGGAAACTCTGTGAGATTACAGAGCTGCCAGGCAGATTATAAACTCTCTCGTACTCTCAACTTCGCTCTCGACAGGAGATAAGCTTGGCCCTCCGGCAGAAATCCGTCCTGCCCTTAAATACACCCCGGGATCAGTTACCCCAGGTCCGTTTTCCTATCCGTCTCAAAATTACCCTGCCTTACGTTATTCTGGGCTTATTGATGCTGCTCGCGATTGCTTACCTGGTCAGTCAGGTGGTGGTCGATACTATTGAAGAGCGCTTCACCAATCAACTCATTGAAGGTGGGAAATTAACCAATGATTGGATGGTCAGCGAAGAGGATCGACTGCTGCAGACCCTGCGGCTGCTGAGTCATATGGAGGGCGTCCCGGGCGCTATCGTCGCCGCCAACGCCGAGCAACTGCGTGAACTGGCGCTGCCCATCTTCGTCAACAACGGGGAAGAGGCGATCGAAATTCTAGACCAGACCGGGGTCAGCCTTCTCTCGCTGCGCCGCCGAGGTGGGGCCGCCCTGGAGGAGTATGAAGCCAGCCGCGGCGAGAAAGCATTTATGCGTTGGGGCTTTGTCCAGAATGTCCTCGCCCAACACCACGATCAGGCCGGCGATAAGTATGCCGGCCTGGCCCGCGCCGCCTGGGGCGATTATCTTTATGTGGTCGGGCCTGTTTTCGATGATCAGGCCCGGCAGGTTGGTGCTATCCTGGTCGGCAAATCGCTGCCGACTCTGCTCCGCCAGATCAGGACCGACACGCTGGCCCATTTGACCGTTTACGACTTTAACGGCCGGCAAATCGCCTCGACCTTCCCTTTCTCGGCAGACACTGCCCACCCTTTGACTCCAAAACTGGCCTCGGCTGTCCTGGCCGCCCAGGCCGAGTCCAGCCTCATTCGGCCCTTGACCTCGGCTAGCATCAACTACAGCGAAATTCTAAGTCCACTCCAACTCAGAGAGTTTACCCGCAGCAGTACCCAACTGCGTCAGAACAACGATGTCGCCTTAATTGGGACCGCCTTGGCAAACTCGTTTATGGCTCACCCCAGTGCCATGACCCGCTGGCAGATCTTTCTGATGACGGTCATTGTCTTTGTGTTGATTATCGGGTTGGGCCTTTACGTCTCCGGGCGGATTACGCATCCGCTCCAGCGCGTGGTCACTGCTTCGACCAAAGTGGCTGAGGGCGATCTAAACGTGCGGGTTGAGACGAAAGGTAACGATGAAGTGGCGCTGTTGGCTCACGCCTTTAACGGCATGGTTAATGATCTGCGGGAAGGCTCGATCTACCGCGACCTGCTGGGTCGAACCGTTTCGCCGGAAGTGCGGGAGCAGCTTCGTCAGGGTTTTGCCGCCGGCCATTTGCGGCTGCACGGCCAAGAGGCGGTCGCTACCGTTTTGGTCAGCGATATCCGCGGCTTCACTACCCTGGCCGAGTCGGAAAGCCCCCCGGTGGTGATGGGCTGGTTGAATGACTACTATCGAGTCCTGATGCCGATTCTGACCGCTCACGGGGGCGTTATTAGCAAATTTGAAGGCGATACGTTACTGGCTTTTTTTGGCATCCTGCCGTCGCCTCTGCCGGCAGGGGAGAGCGCTCGGCGTGCGTGCCGGGCTGCTTTGGCCCTTCTGACCGCCGTCGAGCGCTTTAACCATCACCGGCTCGAGCGCGACGAACCGCTTTTTAACGTGGGCTTGGGGCTGAATACGGGGCCGGTCATTGCCGGTGCTCTGGGCAGCGACGACCGGCTGCACTATACCATTATCGGCGATACGGTTAACACCACCGTCCGCCTGCAAAGCTTAACCCGCCAATTTGGCCAGGAGAGCGGCATTGTCCTGAGCCACCATACCTTGTTTGCCTTAGGCGAGCGCCGGCACGATTATCATTTGGAAGAAATGGGCGTCCAGACGCTTAGGGGCAAAACCGAGCAGTTGCTGGTTTATCGTTTGCTGGCGGCTCGAGGTCCGGATGATGAGGCCAGGTAGCAAGCCCCCCTTTATGCCAAAACCCCTCATCAGGTTCAAATCTTTGCTCTGGCTGCTGGCGGCGGTCATCGGTTTAACGGCCCAATTCTTTTTCTGGATCGATCTCAACCCGGAGGCCGTAACCGTGTTGCCGATCAACCTCCACTCGGCCCTGGCCGCCGATTACAGTCTCTCGCCCCCCCGGCGACTGCCCGCCATCGATCTGACCATTATCTGGGATACCCTGGCCGATCTGGGTGATACCGACAATTTCGCCAAGCGGCAGGAGCAATTTTATCGCCGCCTGCTCACCCCCGTGCCGACCGTCCCACCGGTCGCGTGTCAAGGCTCCACCCTCGTCCTGGCCAGCCGCGATACCGGGATGGGCCCTAGTAACGCCGAGCCGGCCGAAGAAAGTAGCTCACAGCTCAGGCTCGGCCGGCGCGGCTACGAGGTGTGGCGGGTTTTGCTCTACTTCCCGGTTGAAGATACCCCGCCCTCTGCCGATTTGATCACCAGCGCCTACCTG
Organism: uncultured Chloroflexota bacterium; assembly: GCA_937864185.1. Taxonomy (GTDB): domain Bacteria; phylum Chloroflexota; class Anaerolineae; order 4572-78; family J111; genus JAGRBY01. The sequence goes on along the minus strand of CALMIS010000383.1, from coordinate 940 downwards.
GAACTCTCTGTCATTGCCTCAGAGGCGACTTCGCCTTTGGTAACGCTCTACCCGCTGCGACAGCCCTTTGCCGAAACCGATCCGGGCCAGGTTGTTTCCCCTGACCAGGTTGGCCGGTCGCTGCCTTTGGTTTCTGTCGAAGGCACAACTTACCGCTGGGAGGTGACCCAACTCGTTCAGGACTGGCTGGCCGGTCGAGCGCCCAATGCCGGCCTGCTGCTCGAACCGGCCGGCGAGTTTGAGCTCACATTTTACAGCCGCGAAGCCGAGGGTAGCCCCGGGTTTGACCACGCGCCCCGGTTGATCATCAACTGTGACGGCGCGCTGCCGCTGGCCGCGGCGGCTTGGACCACGCCTTTGACCCCGACCGGCGAACCGGCCGAGCCGGTTTTCGGATCGGGTCCGGCCAACCGGCCGGGGACTTGGACTTCCACCCAACCTCCGGCCAGCCCGGGGAGCGGGGTTACCCCGCTGCCGTTGCCCCAGGAGCCCACCCCGTCTCTTGGAGTTCCAAGCCCAACGGTAATGCTCGCCCCGTCGCCGACCGCGTTAGCCAGCCCCACACCGCTGCCTTCACCGCCGCCGACCGTAGTCCCACCGACCGCGCGACCTACGGACTCGGCCGCTGCGCCGCCCACCGCAACCGCCACCCCAGCTCGCGTCTCGCCGCCCACAGCCGGGCCATCGGCCACGCCTACCCCCGATGGAGGTTCGATCACGCCGGAGACGCCCACCTCTACGCCCGTGCCCCCTACGCCGACGTCGACCAAGTTGCCTACGGCCACCTCGCCCTCGACTTCGACGCCCACGCCAACCGAAACGTCCGTGCCGCCGACGAGCACGCCAACCGAGACTGCCGTGCCACCGACGAGCACTTCGACGCCCGCACCAACCGAGACCGCCACCCCCGCGCCCACCCCGACCGCCCCCCCCCCCCCCA